>CANHQR010000010.1 GCA_947462815.1 Pseudobdellovibrionaceae bacterium | reverse complement strand
TCAGCGCTACATCCCGCAACAACTCCGCCGTGAATTGAAACAGAAGGCTCGACACGCCTGCGAAAATTGCGGCTCCCGCTACGCGCTCGAGATCGACCACATCCGGCCTTTCGCGCGTGGGGGCCCAAGCACCCCTCGCAACTTGCGCGCGCTTTGTCGCGCCTGCAATCAGCGACGCGTACTCAGCCAAAAGTAATCCGCGCGACAACTCAGCGGCGCCCTCAATTTCAGGGCACACGCCATAGTGTGTAGCGTGCAGAAACTTCGCGCCAATAAACTGCCCCCCCGCTCGGACCTCGATAAAAATCATTCTCGAGATCTGGGGCAAACAGCACATTTTCGAAACGGCGCGGGCGCCACCAGCTCAAGAAGTCCAAGGAGATCACGCGCACGCGAAAGTCTCGCCTCAACAAAACGTCACGGGCTTGATCCACCCAGGGGTGACGGTGGTAATCGCGCTTCGAGGGCAGATATTCATAATCAACGCTCAAGGCATAGAGTGGCACGGCGGGTTCCTGGTTTACGGCGAAACGAGGAAGGCCCTCCAGAGCTTGGGGGCGGAAGTCATGGGGGACGCCTGCGACAAGAGTCCAGCGCGACACAAACTGTCCGCGCGCGGCAAGGCGCAGCTCCTCGAGGTGAAGGGCGTTAGAAAGAACCCGCGCTCCCGGTTCGGTGCGATCGCGCAACTCCTGGCCGAGCTCAGCACGAAAGTGGTTCATGGCGCTGACAATCCACCAACTGCGAAGCGGATTCGACAACTGATGAGCAAGGCCAAGCATCAAAAACAAACCGGCAAGCGATCGCGTTCGAATTGTTGCCATGGCCTCCCCCATTAACATTGAAAAGGGAAAGAGCGCGTAGAGAAGATGCACCTCTTCGCTGAATACTTTGAGGAAAGGAAAGAGAGCGGCGCCCGCCCAGATCAGCAAAAACAGATGTCTCGCGAGGAGCGGAGGGTTTTCCCTTCGGACGACAACACGTCGCAAACTCAGAAGGCCGGCGGCGAGTACAGACCAAGGGAGCAGGTTCAGAAAATGCAACGGAACCTCGAGTTGAAGTGCTCGTGGCCGCAAGAGCTGTTCGCCCAAAAAACCGATTTCGAAAACGCTCTGGGTGGGGGCCCCAAAAACAAACAGGCTCAACAGCAGACCAGGGAAAAGGCTGTGGAAAAAACCGACGATAGCCAAGCCCATGATCGCATTGAAGCGCCGACTCTCCGCGGGCTGAATCTGCCATGCTCGTATGAAGACCAGCACAGCACCGAGGCCTGTGAACTCGCGCACCCAAGGGGCGATCAGGAACAGCCCCGCGAGCAGACTGAACTGCACACGTGGATGCGAGCCGAAGCGGTGAAGAACCAAAAGCTCGGCCGCTAAAATCAGTGGCACCAAAGCTTGAATCCCTGAAGCGATGATCCAACTGGAGGCCACAAAGGGCGCCGAGGCGAAGAACAGAATGGCACCGATGCCCGTCGCGCGCGAGTTCAAGCCAAAGTCGCGAGCCAAGGCGCGATAGGCCCAGAAGAGCAGTCCGATACAGATCCCGGGGATCAAAGACCAAAGCCAAATCGACCCATCGCGCGCGAAGTATTCAACTCCCAGTTGTTGCAAACTTGTGGAGATCGGTCGGTAGCCGCCTTCGCTTGCGCTCGTCCATTGAGCTTCAAGGATATCCCAAAAGCTGCGGGTTTCGGCCAAATCCCAAAGCCTGCGACTCAAGCGATGTGTGTCGTCCCAAACGAGGTCGGTGGTGGCCCGAAGGCTGGCAAAAAGCAGGGCGATGAGAGGCACTTGCCACCCGCCAAGACTTTGAGACTTCCAACTGCGCCTTGCGAATGGACTCCATCGCGACATGTCTCAATTGTGGAGCAAGGTGTCATCTGCGTCACGCAGGAACTCACGGGTTTCTCATGGGCGGCGAGAATGCTAGAGCTTGGACTTTCGCGAATGATGAGGAGGAGCCGCATGCGATTTGCGGAGTTAAAACTATCGTCCTTGGGTTTGCGCGTGGCCGGTGCGCGCCTCGAAATTCTCGATCAGAGGCTTTTGCCTGACCAAGAAGCCTGGGTTGAAGTTCGAGATCACCGCCATATGGTGGAGATCATCAAGACTTTGGCGGTTCGTGGAGCTCCTCTGATTGGTGTTGCGGCGGCTATGGCACTCGCGCATGCGGCTTCGCGTGGCGAGCGCGATCTTCGAACAGTTGCGGCGGATCTGCGAGCCTCGCGGCCGACGGCTGTGAATCTGATGTGGGCGATTGATCGGATGTTGCGGGAGGCTTCGGACCTGACAGAGGCCTCACTCACTCGCGTCGCAAAAGCCATATTTGAAGAGGACGTCGCCATGTGCTTGTCCATGGGCAACAAAGGTGCGCCCTTGATTCAAGATGGCGATGGCGTACTGACCATTTGCAACACGGGCGGCCTGGCAACAGTGGGGATCGGCACGGCCTTCGCGGTTTTGCAACGCGCGTTTGAGCAAGGTCGACGCTTTCACGTCTATGCGTGCGAGACGCGTCCGCTCTTGCAGGGCGGACGTTTGACCACCTGGGAGCTCGCGAAAGTGGGCATTCCTCATACTTTGATCACCGACTCGATGGCGGCGACACTCATGCGCTCAGGTCGAATTCAATGCGCCTTCACCGGTGCTGATCGAGTCTCGCGTCGAGGTGATTACGCCAATAAAATTGGAACCTACAACATGGCAGTGCTGGCCAAACACCATGGCGTACGCTTTTACGGTGTCGCGCCTTGGTCGACTGTCGATGCTTCGTGTCCAAGCGGCGAGCATATCGAAATTGAAGAGCGACATGCGGATGAAGTTCGAGGTGTCGCGGGATCCTTCGGCCAAGTCCGTTGGGCACCTCGCGATGTGGCAGTGTTCAATCCGAGTTTTGATGTGACACCTGCCGAACTCGTCACGGGCTTGGTCTTAGATCGGGGCGTGTACAAACCCGAAGAGTTTCAAAAATTGTTTTGAATCATGTTTTGAGTCTGAGTTGGGCGAGTGTTTGAAGGGAGCATGGAGTGACAATAGGTAAATTTGCGATCATCGGTGGTTCGGGCTTCGAAAGTTTTGAAGGTGTACAGGAGATCCGCGATTTGGATCGACAGACACCCTTCGGCCTCGCTTCGAGCGGTTTGCGTCTCATCAAGTTTGGCGATCATGAAGTGGTGTTTTTGTCGCGTCATGGGCGTCATCATGAGATGCTCCCGACCGAAGTGAATTATCGCGCCAATATCTACGCTTTGAAAAAACATGGCGTGACCAAGATCATCGCGGTTTCGGCGGTGGGCTCTTTGCAGCAAGAATTGGCGCCGGGCGATTGCGTGATCGCGAACCAGTATATCGATCGCACCAAGGGCGTTCGCAAGCCGAGCTTCTTAGGTGAAGGCCTTGTGGGACACGTGTCCTTGGCGAAGCCGGTTTGGGGCTCAGGAGTAAAGGCCGTGCGTGAGCTCGTGGCGGCAAAAAAGCCCCAGCTCGATTTCAAAATTCACTTCGATAAAACCTACATTTGTATTGAAGGTCCCTACTTTTCGACCAAGGCTGAATCTCTGAGCTATCGAGCTGCCGGAGCCGACATCATCGGCATGACGAATTTCCCCGAGTTTGCGTTGGCTCGAGAGGCCGGCATTTGTTATCTGCCCTGCTGCTTTGTCACAGATTACGACTGCTGGGATGACTCGATCGAACACGTCACTCTGCAGGTGGTGCTCGACACGATGAAGAATAACAATCAAAAGGCGGTTCGTTTGATCGGTCAAATTTTGGCCGCCTCACCGAAAGAGGACATCGAGAGCCGCGAGGGCGGTTTGAAGTCGGGCTTGATGACTCCACCGGATGCGATTCCCTCGGCAGCTCGTGAATGGCTGCCGACGCTCATGAGCTAAACTACAGCGAGGTTTGCGTTGTCGTATCCCGTGGGCCGCGCCACCACTTGCGCTGTGATGGTGACCTATCATCCAGGTCCGGAGGTTCTGGCCTCCATCGCGGCGGTGCGTCCGCAAGTGGATCGCCTCGTGGTCGTCGATAATGGTTCTCGTCCCGATGCACATGCCTGCCTCGAACAGTTGCGTGATACGGGCGAAATCGAATTGATCTCGAATCCTGAAAACCTCGGTGTCGCGAGCGCTTTGAATATTGGTTTTCGCTGGGCTATGGAGCGTGGTTACGCTTGGTTGCTCACCTTGGATCAAGACACGATTTGCGAGCCTGACATGGTGGAGAAGCTCTTTGTCGCTTTTGCTCATGATGCGGCCCCAGAGAGCGTCGGCGTTCTGGCTCCAGTTCACTTTGACCGAGATACGGGCTACGTCAGTCCGCACTTGCGAAATCTGCCGTCGCCCGTCGTTCGCCGTCGCTATGTGATGACCAGTGGTAATCTGATCCCCACTCGGGCTCTTCTCGAAGTGGGCTGGTACGACGACGATTTTTTCATAGAGTATGTCGATCACGACTTTTGTTTGCGGGCGGCCAAGAAGGGCTATCGCGTCCTCCTGGTGCGCGATGCTCGTATGGGGCATCAGCTCGGTCAATTGAAGCGACATGAGTTTCGTTTCGGACCCGTTCGGGCGTGGTTCTTCTCGCACAACTATGCACCGGTGAGGCGCTACTATCGCGCCCGCAATCGCATTCACTTGTATCGCCGGTACTTTGGCTGGTGGATGCTTCAAGATTTCGGTTTTTGGACAAGAGATTGGATGAAGATCGTTTTGGTAGAGGAGAATCGCATGGCGAAGCTCAAGGCCTGGTGGCTCGGAACCTTCGACGGCATCTTTGGTCGCCTCGGTCGCTTCGAGGGCGCACATCATAAAACCCCGAAGTCGCCACGCTACTATGTGGAGTTTCGCAAAGAGATCCTGCCCCTCTTGCCGGAGGTCGCTGAGCGAAGTCTCGATATCGGCTGCGGAACGGGTGAGACTTCGGCGCGATTGAAAGAGCTCGGGCGGGTAAAATGGGCTGCGGGTCTTGAAGGTAACCCGGTCGCGGCGGAGACGGCGGCCAAGCGCTTGGATTTTGTGGAACGTGTGGATTTAGATCGCGACGACTTTCCTGTCGCGGATCAGTCCCTGGATCTCGTGCTCGCGTTAGATGTGCTTGAACATCTCGTTGACCCTTGGTCGGTCTTGGCAAAGCTTCAACGCAAACTTAAGCCAGGTGGAGTGGCGGTGTTGTCGCTCCCCAATGTTCGCCATCACTCTGCACTTCTGCCGCTCTTGTTACTCGGAGACTTTAAATACCAAACTGAAGGCGTGCTGGACTCGACACATCTGAGATTTTTCACCAAGACTTCGGCGATTCGCTTTGTTGAGGATTGCGGTTTCGAGCTTTTGGCTTACGATCACACGGGCGCGAAGCGCGGCTTGGGTGGTTGGGCGACGCGACTCACGCTCGGCACGATGAAGGAGTTTTTCATTTATCAGCATTTGCTGCTCATTCGGCCAAAATCCGCGCTCACGGCAGGTACTAAATCCTGAGGTTAGTTTAAAGAAGGACTTAGATCATGGGCCTGATTCGTAACACAGGATTGAATCTACTCGGCCAGGGCCTGCCGATGTTGGCGGGATTGGTGGCCATGCCGGCGTTGCTGCGAACGTGGGGAGCGGAACGAACGGCCGCGCTCTTGGGACTTTGGGTGGTCGCGAACTACTTCTCGCTTCTTGACCTCGGTCTCAATCGCGCACTCGTGCATCGCCTGTCGCAACTGCGAGGTGTGGCGAAGCTCGTCGTGCCGGTGAGCTCGTACACTTGGCCTGCGGCTGTGATGACCCTGCTGATGGCGGCACTTGGCGCATGCGGTCTTGCGCTGAGCGCTCCCTGGCTCCTCGATCAGATTTTTCAGATCCCCATCGGCTTAAAAGAAGAGATCGAAGTCGCCTTCATTTGGCTCGTTGTGAGCTTGCCCGTTTTTTTACTCTGCACTCTCGCCCGTGGCGTGATGGAGGCCGCTGGAGATTTTGTTGCCGCCAACTTGTTGCACGCGGCGATGGGGCTTTTGCTCGTCTTGTCACCGGTGGTCGCGGCGCTTTGGCCTTTGAAAGTGGAGGTCCCTCGACTGATCTTGGCCATGCAGATCCTATTTTTCGGGCGGCTCCTTCTTCTCTTCGTCCATGCCCACTTCGCGCGCGTTCGCTTGCGCAAACATTGGCCCTTGGTCGCCGACGTGAGGGTTCCGATCGCAGGTTGGAAGTGGCGCGAATTGGTGGATTTTGGGGGATGGACAACGGTCACGGCCGTGATCGGTCCGCTTATGGTTTACTTAGATCGGCTCATCGTCGGCTCTCGTCTTGAGCTTCACTTGCTGTCCCAGTACGCCGTGCCTCACGAGGGCGTGAGTCGGGCTTTCAATATTCCCGGAGCGGTATCGCGAGCCTTGTTCCCGGCGGCTTCGCGTCTCGAGGGTGGCGGTGTCAGTGCGGAGGGACTTCGTGACTATCGCGATCGCGTACTGATTCGACTCGCCATTTTGATGTTTGTGCCGTCTCTCGTCGTGGCTTTGTTCTCATCGACCATCTTGAGTTTGTGGCTAGGTCCCAGCTTTGACGTGGGTGTCGCACCTTTGGCGGGTGATGTCCTCGCGGTCTTTGCGGCCGGTTTTTATCTGAATGCCATCGCCAATGTGCCCTACACCTTTTTGCAGGCGCGAGGTCGGCCGGATCTGACGGCGAAAGTCCACATGGTGGAGTTGCCGATCTTTCTTCTGGCGCTCGTGGGAGCGACGGCGAGCTTCGGCGCCTTGGGAGCAGCCGTCGTCTACGCGATGCGCTTGGGTTTAGATTCTCTCGCAATGTTTGCATTGGATTCCCGTGAACGTGGCGAGCGTCGACCCACACAGGCCCTCAGTATGAGTGCGGCGTTGGGATTGATCTTGATCGCGGTGGTCTGTCTGAGGTTGGCCGCATGAGCCGAGTTGCGATTGCCCTCGCACTTTTTGAACCGGAAATGGATTTGCTCGCGGAGCAGCTGCAATCCCTCGTGAATCAATCGCATCGCGACTGGATTCTGTATGCGCGGGACGAATCGCGGGACGAAGAGCATGGTCGAGCCGCGATGGAGCTCGTCGCGCGGATGGTGCCAGCCGAAAATTTGGCCCGCGTTTGGCGCGATTCCCGCCGGCTGGGACCAGCCGGCAACTTCTTCGCGATCCTCGAAGTCGCGATCGCTGACATCTCCTGGTCGCATCTTGCATTCTGCGATCAGGACGACATCTGGTTGCCGCAGAAGTTGCAAAGGATGTTGGCGGAGTTCACTGACCCTTCGGTCAAAGCTGTACATTCTGATTTGAGTCTCGTGGATCGAGATGGACGGCCCCTCGCAGCGTCGTGCTGGCACAGCGAAGGCCGCGACCTCCGGTCGGCGAGCACCGAATCGATCATCTGGAGAAACACCGTGACCGGTTGTGCCTCGCTCTTTCATCGCCAAGCGGTCGAGGCGGCCCGGCCGTGGCCAAGTGTCGCGGCTTCGCGCCCGCTCTTCTTTCACGATCATTGGTTGGCTCTTTGCGCTTTGCATGAAGGCGAACTTCGCGCTGTGCATGAGCCTCTGATCAAGTATCGCCAACACGGTCGCAATGTCGTGGGCGCGGCGAAGGCGGACAAAGTCTTACCGCCCTTGGCCGCGTGGCGGGAAAAGGCACTTCGAGGCTTCACGGAGCGCGAAGCTTTGCGTCTGGAAATGCAGTCGCGGTCCTGGTCTGTTCCGAGTTGGCTGAGCCTCGTGGTGTGGGTCATCCGCTCGTATTTTGTGGGACGGCGCGG
Source organism: Pseudobdellovibrionaceae bacterium (assembly GCA_947462815.1). Lineage (GTDB taxonomy): Bacteria > Bdellovibrionota > Bdellovibrionia > Bdellovibrionales > JAMPXM01 > UBA2339. Next base: position 72,065 of record CANHQR010000010.1, on the reverse strand, counting down.
CTACGGCCGAGTGCTGGGTCAATGTCTATTGGGCTGGTGTTGGAGTTGGGGAGGCCGACGTCCACCCATAAAGATGGCAGAGTCCCATCCGCGTTAAGGGTAGCTCGGCTTGCGCCTCAGCTTTTTAAACTCCCAAATGTATCCAGTTGGCCAACTGTCATGAATTGCCCGACTCTCATGAATTGCCCGACTGTCATAAATTGCCCGACTGTCATAAATTGCCCGACTGTCATAAATTGACTGACGGCGCTCAAGCTTCTATCGGTAGTGGCGCAGTCCAAACCTAAGATCATGTCTCAGCGAGCGGAGTTGTTATGAGTCGCCTTTTGGTCACCGGTGGTGCGGGGTTTATCGGCAGTCAGTTTGTTCGCACGGCCCTCGAGGCTGGGCATGAACCGGTGGTTCTGGATGCGCTGACTTATGCAGGTCACTACCCGAACATCGAAGCTCTGGTGAAAGAGATGCGTGTTCGCTTTTACGAAGGTTCCATCGCAGACCGAGGTTTGGTGAGTCAAATTTTGCGCGATGAACGTATTGATGCCGTGGTGAATTTCGCAGCGGAATCCCACGTGGACAACTCGATCACCGGCCCTCGAGTTTTTTTGGAAACGAATATCCTCGGCACCTTCGAGATGCTCGAGGCCTCGCGCGCCTACTTTGCCTCGCTCTCCGATGAGAGCAAAAAGAACTTCCGTTTCGTACAAGTGTCGACCGACGAAGTCTTCGGTTCACTGGGAGCTGAGGGAAAGTTTTCCGAAGACAACCGCTACGAGCCGAATTCTCCCTACTCAGCGTCAAAGGCCGGTGCCGATCATCTCGTGCGCGCCTGGTACCACACTTACGGTCTGCCAACGCTCATCACAAATTGTTCGAATAACTACGGACCGCGCCAGTTTCCTGAAAAACTCATTCCGCGCATGATCGTCACGGCATTGGCCGGAGGGAAACTGCCGATCTACGGGCGTGGGGAGAACATTCGCGATTGGATTCACGTGGAGGATCATGCGTCCGGCGTTTTGCTCGCGCTGACCAAGGGTCGTGTGGGCGAAGCTTATTGTTTTGGTGGAAACTCAGAACGTCGCAATATTGATGTCGTGAAACAGATCTGTGTTTTGCTCGATGAGCTTCGTCCGCGTTCTGCGGGGGGCTCTTACGCTGAGCAAATGAGCTTTGTCGAAGATCGACTCGGCCACGACTTCCGCTATGCGATTGACGACGGCAAAGCGCTGACCGAGTTGGGTTACCGCCGTGCGCATTTAAATTTTGAAGCCGGGTTACGGGCAACGGTCCAGTGGTACCTCGACAACGAGGGCTGGGTGCGAAGCGTACAGCAAAAGAAGAAAGCTTGAGGGGGTCAAATGAAGGGCATCGTGCTGGCGGGCGGTAGCGGCTCGCGACTCTATCCACTGACCAAAGGTGTTTCGAAGCAGCTGCTTCCGGTCTACGACAAACCGACCATCTATTATCCCCTCAGCGTGCTCATGCTGGGAGGTTTGCGTGAGATTATGATCATCTCCACGCCCCGAGATCTCCCTTTGATTCGCGACCTGCTCGGTGATGGATCAGATCTCGGCATGAAGTTTGAGTACGCCGAACAGGCAAAACCCAATGGTATCGCGGAAGCGTTCCTGATCGGTGAAAAGTTTATCGGTGGCGAGCCTGCGGCTCTCATCTTAGGCGACAACTTGTTCTACGGCCATGATGTACCCCGTATGGTGGAGTCGGCTGTGAAGTCGGCCTCGGGTCGCGGTGCGACCGTCTTCGCCTACCATGTGCACGACCCCGAACGTTACGGAGTGGTGGAGTTTGACCAACAGGCTCGAGCGATCTCGATCGAAGAAAAACCCAAGGTTCCGAAATCCAATTGGGCCGTGACGGGATTGTACTTCTACGATTCAAGCGTTGTGACCAAAGCTAAAGCCTTGAAGCCCTCGGCTCGGGGCGAGCTGGAGATCACCGACCTCAATCGAGCCTATCTGGCCGAAGGCAGCTTGCGCGTGGAGTGTTTCGGGCGCGGTGTCGCATGGCTCGATACGGGAACTCATGAATCCTTGATTCAATCTTCGCTGTTCGTACAAACAATTGAGTCGCGCCAAGGCCTGAAGATCGCCTGCTTGGAGGAGATCGCCTTTTTGAAGGGCTTCATTGATTTGCCTCAACTCACGCGTTTGGCGGAAGCCGCCCCGCCTTCGTCCTACGGTCTGTATCTCAAGCAGCTCGTGAAGCAGGTGACGAGTGGAGCGGTTCGCCTGTGATTCTGATCCTTGGTAAGAGCGGACAGGTCGCCCGACGTCTCCAAGAGGCCTTCGGCGACCAAGCTGTCGCTTGGGGTCGCGCCGAACTGGATCTCGCGACTTGTGCGCGCGCCGAACTTCGCGCCCGTGTTGACGAGCTTCGCCCGAGCCTCATCGTCAATGCGGCGGCGTATACGGCCGTGGATCGCGCTGAATCCGAAATCGATGCTTGCACAAGATTAAACTCTGTCATCCCGGGCTGGATCGGCGAAGCCGCGCAGGCATTGGGTGTTCCGGTCATTCACTATTCCACGGACTATGTTTACGCCGGTGAAGGCGTCGAGCCACAAAGCGAGGCTTCGCCGCTTCGGCCTGCGGGTGTGTATGCACGGACAAAGCTCGAGGGAGAGCGTGCGCTCTTGGCGTCTGGCGCGCGTGCCCTGATTTTGCGAGTGGCTTGGGTCTATGACGCCGAGGGGGCCAATTTTTTGCGGACGATGCTTCGTCTTGGACGAGAACGGGCTGAGCTTCGTGTCGTCAGTGATCAAGTCGGTTCGCCCACAGCGGCCCGCCGAATTGCGGAGTGGACACTGCGTCTGGCGACATGGTGGAGGAGTGAAAAGACTCAGTCCTTGATCCTGAATTTGGCTCCGCAAGGCTTCACCAGCTGGCACGGCTTCGCCGAGCACATCTTCAAGTTGGCCAAAGATCAGAATCGGTCTTTGAAAGTCGAGCGTGTTGAAGCCATCGCCACCTCGGAGTATCCGACGCCGGCTCGGCGGCCCCTCAACTCCCGCATGGATTGCCGACAAGCCGATCAACTTGTGGGAGCCTACGTCGGTGAGCGTCCGCATTGGTCGGCGGATCTAAAGCGTGAAATGGAAGTCTTGCGTTGGGAAACTCTCGGGTGAGGTGAGGCATGTGGGAAGCAATGTTGATCGATGGACACGATGCAGGTCTGAAGCTCTACACACCTAAGGTTTTCGGCGATGAGCGAGGTTTCTTTTCGGAGCGATTCAAGCTGAGCTTTCTTGAGGAAATGAGTCTCTCTCAGGTTCGATTCGTTCAAGACAACTACTCGCGAAGTGCCCAGGGCGTCCTGCGAGGGCTTCACTTCCAGTACGCGGAACCTCAATCTAAACTGGTGACGGTCACCCGAGGTCGCGTGTGGGATGTGGCCGTGGACATTCGTCGCGACTCACCCACGTTTGGGCGTTGGGCCTCCGTGGAACTCTCTGGCGATCGTCCTCAATGGTATTGGATTCCTGCAGGCTTCGCGCATGGTTTTGTGGCCTTGAGTTCTGAAGGTGCAGATCTTTGGTACAAGGTGGATGCTCTCTACGCTCCTCAGGGCGAGGGCTCGATTCGCTGGGACGATCCGGAGTTGAACATTCGGTGGCCCACCGAGCTGATGGGCGCGGCGGGGCCTCAGCTCTCGGCCCGCGATTTGGCCGCTGAAGGTTTTTCGGCGTACAAGCGCACACCTCGATTTTGATTTCAGGCTTCAAATGTTTTCGGCTCGAGGTTGAGCTGGAGGGGACTCCGTGAGCGCGCACTTTGATGTGGTGATGGTGGCGGTCAGCTACCAAGCTGAGGAAGACACGCGGCGCTTGGTCGCCCGCGTGGATGCGCTGGTTGGCCAGTCACTGCGTGAGCGCGAGCTTCAAGTCGCTCTCATCATCGTCGATAACTCCTCAGCCTCGCTCCAGCAGTCGCCGTATCGAGAACTTTCGGCCCAATCCATTGCTGTGATCACGCTGTCGCGCGGAAATTTGGGTTACTTCGGTGCTTGTCGCGCGGCTCATGAATGGGCCTGTGAGCAAAAATGGAGTTGGGGCGCCTGGATTTTGTCGAATACGGACCTTGAGATTCTCTCTCGGGATTTCTTCTCGAAACTTGCAGAGATCGGTCGCGAGGCACGTGTAGACTTAGCGGTCATTGGTCCAAGAATCATGAGCGAGTTATCAGGTCGTGATCAGAACCCCTTTATGCGGATACGCCCGTCTCGAGCTCGCATGGGCTTTTATCGCTGGTGCTTTGCCTGGCGCCCTCTCGCGTGGCTTTATCAATGGGCGGCGATTGTGAAAGCGAGGCTTCGTTACCTTCGCGGATCCTCGTCGCGCCGAGAGGCGCGGGCTCACACTGATCGAGAAGTGGTCTATGCCGTTCAGGGCGCGATGATGATTTACCTCCCCGCTTGGTTTCGGGCCGGATTACGCTTTGATCACGGGGCATTTCTCTATGGCGAAGAGATCACGACCGCGGAGCGCGCGCGCCGAGCGAATCTGATGATCGAACATTGGCCTGAGCTGGAAGTGAAGCATCGCGAGCATGGCTCGATTGGTCTTCGACCCTCATCCCGCATGCTGAACTGGCAGGCCGAAGCTTCGCGCTTTGTTTGGGAAGCTTATTTCCGCTCCTGAGTCGCGGCGTTAAAAGCGCGCATATTTTTTCAGGCTACTGATCAAATATCGCGAAAGGTAATAGGAGCTCTCGATTCGTCCAAAACCCTCTTCACGATAAACGTGCCAGCGCCAGGACGCGGCTCGCAACTTACTTGAGGACCGGGAACCACCGACGATTCGGTAGCGCCCTAAATCCTCATTCACGCCGATGGCGTAGCGGCCAGGGCGTAAAGCGCTGAGCCAGAGCGCAAGGTCTTCATGCTTCTCATCGCGCATTTGCGGCTCGCCGAGTATTTCGCGATCCCATATGACAGTCAGACAGGCCATACGATTTTCAATGAGTAGATCTTCGTAAGAGATCTGCACGGGAACTTCGATGAGGCGGCCGATCTGCTGGCCGTCTTCGCTGATCCGGCGAAAAGCCGTGCAGCTCAACGAGGCTTTCTGGGCCTGCATAGTCTGAAGCTGAATCTCAAGTTTGCGCGGCATCCATAAGTCGTCGGCATCGAGAAATGCGATAAACCGACCGCGCGCCTCCCTAAAACCGTGGTTGCGCGCATCGACAACGCTGCGACCATTCGGGACATGCACCAAGCGAATGCGTGGGTCCTGGGCCTGATGTTCTTTGACGATGGCTTCGGTGCGGTCTTTGGAGCCTTGATCGATCAGCACGAGCATCTCCCAATCTCTGTGGGATTGGGCTTGCACGCTCGCGATCGTCTCGCCAATAAACTTTTCGCTGTTGAAAACAGGAGTGATGATGCTGACCACGATTCTACTGTAGGGGGACGCGGCGACGCTGTCCACTTTCGGTTAGGGTAGGGGGCGGCTAAGGCGTGAATCTGTTGCCTCAGACACTCTCTTGACGGTGACTTGGCCACTGCAAAGCTTCGGGCCAGCTGTTTTGTCGATGCCAGTAGGCCAACGCCAGGGTCAGCGACCAAATCACCATCAAATTATGATTGGTGACGCCAGTTTTAAAATTGCACTCAATAAAGCCGCCGATATGCAGTTGGGTCTGAGCACCCAGGGAGGCCAGGGCCAGAGCGCGAGCTCCAAGATGTTTAGAGGGAATCTCACGCCAGAGCTGCCAGGCTAATCGAAAGAAATAGCCTATCAGCACGAGATAGAGGGCGAGGCCCGGTGCACCCATCCCGCTCAACATTTGAATGTAGTTGTTGTGCGCATGCCCGGTGAAGGCATCGGGATGCCCAATCTTCGTCACCCATTCGCGAGCTTGAACTTCGTTTTGCAAGTAGCCAAGACCCCAAATGGGATTTTCTTTGAACATCTCCCAATTGGCTCGCCATAGGATCAATCGATCTGAATTGTTCGACTGGGAAAGGCTCAGTAGCCTTAAAGCTCGCTCACGTAAAGGCTCAACAGCAAAAATCAAAGTCACCACGCCGCCCATCAGTGAAGCCATCAAAAGCTTCGCTCGCTGGGGAAACATCAGCGACCACATGAGCGTCTGCGTGAGCAGTGTGGCGATCCAGGCGCCGCGCCCGAAGGTGGTGACTTGGCTAAAGAGTAGCGCAAGCCAAGCGCTGCCTGTCAGGAGTAAGGTGTGTCGATCGAGTCGCGCCCGATGTGCGTGGAGTAAAACGGCAGTTGCTAACGCGAGAAACATTCCACCAGCAAAGGCCCATTGGTGAGGTGAGCCAAAGAATCCGGCGCTCCGCCAGACATCAATGCCCCAGTTACCGTCCACTCCCTGCACAGCGCGATTGTCGCCCCGAAGGAGATCAATACCTGTGAAAGCCTGGGTGATGGCGTAAACCGCAATCAGCCCTTGTATGCCCACGGAAAAAAACAGCCATTTTCTGGATGGTGGAAAGAGCGTCCACAACAAGGTGTGTGAAGCCAAGAGGATCGTCCATCTTTGCGAGCCAAAGGCATAGATCGCATTTTCACGGTCGGTGCCATTGATGACCAGGCCGAGTCCGGTGAGAATCACGAGCGCCAAAAGCATTTTCCAGGGGTAGATCTCGAAAAGCTCCCGCGCTCGTTTGCGAAGTTCCGGAGATTGCGCCACGCCGATGCTCGCAAGGAGAAAGCTCAACCAGCCAAAAATCTCCATACCGGCCATGGAAGTCCAGGTCGCGACAAGATAGAGCGTGAACACCACGTGCGTAGCGCTGATGAGCTTCGTTCTCATGAAGGTGTCGCCTCGCTGAGAGCCAAAAGCTCATCGGCGGCGGCCTCGACTCGCGAGTTCTCAATCTGCCTCAAGTGGAGATCGGCACACCAAGCGCTGAAAGCACGCTTGGCTTTCGCGATTTGCAATTCGCGTTTCGCGGCCTTGTCGCGAGGGTTCTGAAGTTCTTCGGCGCGAGGTTCGGGCAAGTGACCGAAATTGATATTGGTGGGTTGAAAGTGGCTCATCTTGGTTTCGTCGGTGATCGCAGCGTGCAGTGATCCGAAAGCGGACTCGCGAGGCGGCACGAGAGTCTCCACTCCGCGAAGTTTTGCATCGAGAAAGTGAGACACGAGGAGGCCCATGCAGGTGCTCTCGAAGTAACCCTCGACACCCGTGATTTGTCCGGCAAAGAAGAGCCAAGGATCACGCTTTGATGAGAGATCTCGAGCGAGCAGTTTGGGCGTGTTGATGTAGAGATTGCGATGGATGCTTCCGAGCTTGAGAAACTCCGCTTCTTCCAGGCCCGGAATGAGGCGGAAAACTCGCTTTTGATCGGCATAAGCCATTTTGGTTTGAAAGCCCACCATGTTGTAAGCGGTGCCTTCGCGATTGTCTTGACGTAGCTGCACGCAAGCAAAAGGCATGTTGCCTGTGCGAGGATCGCGTAATCCCTTGGCGCTCATCGGGCCGAAGCGAAGCGTGAGCGGCCCGCGCTCGAGGATGGCCTCGATCGGCATGCAGCTCTCAAAGTAGGGCGTGTTCTTTTCGAAGTCTTTCGCTTCAATTTTCTTCGCCTCGCGCACGGCCTCGATGAAAAAGTAGTATTCCTTTTTGCTCATCGGGCAGTTCCAATAATCCTTCGTACCCTTATCCCAACGATCCGCCTTCCAGGCGATTTTTTCGTTGATCGAGTCGGCGGCAACAATCGGTGCGATCGCATCAAAAAAGTACAAGTGGTCAGCTTCACCAAAGTGAGCCTGAAAAGATCGCGCGAGATCATCATGAGTTAGAGGCCCCGTGGCCACCACCGCAGGACGAGGAATTTCGTCCAGTGTGCGGATCACTCGTCTTTCGAGTTGAATTCGGGTATGAGATTCGACAGCGTCTGTCAGGGCCTGAGCGAAGCGTTCGCGGTCAATGCCGAGAGCTTGGCCGGCGGGAACTCGCGCATCGAGAGCGGCTTGCAAAACTCGAGAGCCCGCGCGTTCAGCCTCCCATTTTAACAAGCCGGGAGCGGCGTGATGAGCGAGTGAACCAAATGAATTCGAGCAAACCAGTTCGCCACAATCGGCGGTTTTGTGGGCCGGGGTGGACTCCATGCCGCGCATTTCGATCAAGGTGACGAGGTGACCTCGGTCCGCGAGCTGCAGGGCGCATTCCGTGCCCGCGAGTCCGGCACCAACAACTGTGATCCGAGGTGGAGAGCCTGAAAAGGGGCGTCGATTTGAGGACAATCCTGGGGACAATTCTGAAGGCATCCCAGAGGGGATAGAGCTTTGACCGCTTGAAGTCGACCAAAATTCAGTCTCTCCAGGCATGAAGCGAGGCGGCACAAATGACTTTTTCAGCGCTGTCCTGTAGCGCTTTTCCTATGAGTAAAAAGGGTCGACCGGATCATCAGCCTGGCGAACTTCATGACCAAAAGGGCGACTCAAAGGTCGATTCAGTGGCTGCTTCAGTGGTCGCTTCAGTGGACGCTTCAGTGGCCGACCCAAAGGTCATCGGTCGCAAGTCTCAAGCTCGCGATGTCGCTCGGGATGCGAGTCCGGAGCATTTACCCGTAGCCAAGCCTCAGCCGCCCTTAGCCGATCTCAAAACCAAAAAGCCCAAGGGTCGATTGATGATGGGCCCGGATGGGACTTGGGTTCGGCGCGAGTACGACGATGACGACCGCACCTATTTCCGGCGCGCGAAGGGTGAGGAGACTGTGGCCACAGCACAGGATCTCTTACGAGCTCTGATGGCGCAGTCCAAAACTCCTTTAGCCGATGGGTTTCTTCGCCTACGGCTCGATGTTCAGTGGGAGAAAGTCGTCGGCGGTCGTTTGGCCAAAGTATCGAGGCCTCAGCGTTACGATCGAGGCGTGCTGTTTGTACAAGTCGCGCATCCGACGTGGATTCAGGAATTGAGATTCATTGAGGCCGAATTGAGGCAGAAGATCAACGCGGCGATCGGCTCAAATTGGTGTCGAGAGATCAAGTTTGTGACTTGATACGTTTGAGGTTACCAATCCCAGTCGAGAATCAAAACCGCGGTCATGGCGTTTTTTGGCCAAGGGTTCGGCCATAAGTTCTCCTAAGAACTTTGGGTCTATTCGCCGGACTCAGTCTGAATGGCCTCGCGTGCGAGGTCTTTAGCAAACTTCTTTCGATTGGTGCCGCCGAGCATTGTCTTCAGTTGCTGGTGGACCACGGGATCATTGATGAGTTGGCCGAGGGTTCCTTGTCCCTTGTCGATTTTCTCCATGACATTGGCTAAAGAGACGAGTGCCTTTTGGAGTTTCTGATCCTGAGGAATTTGCCCATCGACTTTGCCGAGGATAGAGTCGAGTTTAGCGAGAGTGCTTTTGAGCCTTTCGGACGCGTCCGCCATGTTCGCCATGGTCTTGGCCGTTTTGCCCTCTTGATTCAGTGAGGCCACGAGAATGTGGAGCTCTTTGACAAGATCAACAGCTCGCGCCATTCCGTCTTGCCGATCTGTCAGTAAGCGCATGAAGTCGGTTTCATCGACCGGAATATCTTCACCGCTCTGCAGGGCGCGACCACCCACTTGCCCGGGTTTCAGATAGATGTACTTATCACCCAATGCACCTTGGGTTTTGATTTCCGCCAACAGGCCCTCGGTCATCCGATGTGAAAATTCGGGACTGATGCGCAGGATAACATTCATCTTGTGATCGTCCGCCATTTCGATCGACTTGATGTTGCCGACACGTAGGCCGGCCAGTGAAACCACGGACCCGGGAAAAAGACCCTGCACTTCGCTGAATTTGGTTTTGAGCAAGAAGTCTCGTGAGAAGCTCACGCGATCGCCACCGAGTAAGATAATGGTGATCGCACTGAAGATTAATCCGAGCGCAACAAAAACGCCCACTTTCAGTTGTTGGCGGGAAACTTGGGATTCCATTAAAGCTCCTCCCCTTGAATGAACTTCGCAACCCAGGGATCTTGGCGTTCAATTTCTTCTCGAGTGCCGATGGCGTGAATCTTTCCATCCTTCAATACTGCGATTCGATCGCAAACCGAAAATGCGGCTGGCATATCGTGAGTCACGAAGATGGCGGTGGCGCCCTTCGCCTTCAACCTGAGCATCATGTCGCAGATCCGTCTTGTATTATAAGGATCGAGACCCGCAGTCGGTTCGTCGTAGAGAACAATACTCGGCTGCAAAATAATACTACGTGCGAGACCCACCCGCTTCTGCATCCCGCCCGAGAGATTCGAAGGAAAGAGCTTCTCGTTGCCGGCTAAACCAAACTCTTGGAGTGTGTCCAGCACGCGCTTTTTGATCTCATCGTGTGTGAGTCGAGTGTGTTCACGCAGAGCATAGGCCAGGTTATCGTAGACGGACATGGAGTCGAACAGTGCGCCGTTTTGAAAGACGTAGGCCACTTTACGACGAATATCGATCAGGCTTTGCTCGTTGTACTGAGAAATGTTTTCGTTTTCGACCCACACTTCTCCAGCATCCGGTTTTTCCAGGCCTACGAGACTTCGAAGAATTACGGACTTACCTGCGCCGGATCCGCCGAGTAGCCCCAGGCATTCGCCTCGACGTACATCGAAGCTGACATCGCGATGTACCACTTTGGTGCCAAACGACTTTTTGAAGCCTCGAAATCGGACGGCGATGTCGGTGGTCGCGGCCCAGGCGTTCATGGTTTCTCCAGCAAAACGTAGAAGAGTTTGGTCAAGAAGTAGTCGCTAATGAGCACTGAGATCGAAGAAATCACCACTGCGAGAGTGGTCGCGCGCCCTACGCCTTGGGTTCCGCCTTGAACAGTCAGCCCGAAGTGGCAGGCGGTGAGGGAGATAAACAGCGCAAAGAAAAAGGTCTTTAAGAATCCCGTGAGAAAGTCGACCAGCGAAACAGTTTCTAAAACCTTTTGATAGAAAAACGTGGCATCCAGTCCCAGCTCCGTGACGCCGACAATTCCCGCCCCGATGATGCCGACAAAGTTTCCCAAAACACAGAGCAAGGGAAGAGCAATCAAGCAGGCCAGAATTCGCGGAATGACGATGCGCTTGATAGGTGATGTGCCCAGCACGCGAATCGCGTCAATCTGCTGAGTGACAACCATCGATGCGATTTCCGAAGCGATTCCCGCGCCGACTCGGGCGGCAAACATCAGCGAGCAGAAGACGGGCGAGATTTCGCGTACAATCGAGAGAGAAACAATTTTGGGGACGTACAGCTTGCCCCCAAACTTTTCAAGGCCCAGGCCGAACTGTAGAGCCATGACCATACCGCTGAAGCCTGCCGTGACGAGGAGCAGGGCTGAAGATTCGACGCCTATGGAGTACAATTGGTCAATCACGAGGCGAGGATAGCGGGGCCGAGTGAAGAGGTCTCGGCAGCTTTGTACGAACAAAAGCCATGCACCGCCAAACATTCGGAATAGATTTCCGAAACGTCGAGAGATTCGGTCAGAGATGGCGATGACGAGGGTACTCATTAGGGCGCTCTGAAGCTACGAGTGAACTTTTCAAAAATTTCGCGATCAGCGGCATGACCCTGCGTGCGGCCGATTTGAGTCAACACATAGCTGCAGCCGTTTTTTCGATAGAGAACGGCCCTCATGCGAGTGGCGACGCCATCAACTTTGCCGTCGGCCTCAAGGTCAATCGCCTCACGTCCGTCAAATGGGCGTCGCTGCAATTGAGGCTCGACGCTCGAATCAAATGCGCCAAGCAGTTCTTGGGCAACGCTTTCTAAGGGTGCCTCAGAAGATTCGCCACATGCAGATTGATAGGCGATGGTGTTGCCGTTCTTGGTATTCTTCCAAGCGGCATCAGCTCGTGGCGTTTCGAGCTTCTGATAACCCGAATCTGCAGGAGCTGCAAATTGAACCCCTTCGGATCGCTTGGCTTGGCCATCGCCGATCTTAACCGAGACGCAGGCGCTGCCGATGACGAGCATTGTCAGCGCGAGAGCAGCTTGAGCAAGGAGTGAAGGATTCATTCGAGCTCGCAGCTTGTCGGCATGGCTCACGCGCGATTCGGAGTTCGCAATCTGCGATAGATCGTTTTGGCTTTGGCTCATCTCATGCTGTCCATTCAAGTCGTTGATCTCGGGAGTCGTTGGACCAACCTCTTACACCGAAACGGGCGGGGAAGCTGGCTATTTCTCTTCGGAATTTTCAATTCTTCAACTAAGTGACCGAGTGTCTGTCTGCCTAAAATTCCAACTTTGGTCCATGCCGGACGAAGAGCACCCTACTCGACTTAGGTGGAGAACGAATGTCGTGGCGCGGCTGGCGACAGGGCTCTCGTCGAAGTGTGTCGAGGTTAGGACGATCACTTCGTAGAGACTGTTGGCCCCGCCGCATCAGAGGTTAGGCCGTCAAAGAGCAAAGAGGCCTGTCAGGAATTTGTCCTTGGAGCAGACCATTTCGCTCGATCTAAGTCGGGTCACATGGCAACGAGCCGGGTTACTTGCGACTTGAATCATCGAAGTCGTGGCACTGTCCTTGAATGCCTTAACAGAGGTTGGGTGAAGGTCCTGGAAGTTGAATTCAAATGTTCGAAGCAGCTGGTCGAGAGTCGAGTTTGAGTTTTGAAAATCGGTTTCATGAATGCCTAGGCCATGAGTGCCTACGCGAGAAAAGTCGAGACTTAGATCGCCGAGACGAGAAAGTCGATGAGCAGACATTCGATGGCCCCAGAGATTTGATGGCCCCAGAGATTTGATGGCCCCAGAGATTTGATGGCCAAAGATTCGACGCCTCGAAAGGCGATAACAAGAGGGACGAGAGAGCCAGATGTTGAATAGAAAGTTCGCAAACCATTTCAACCGGTTCAAATTCAGCTCGTCGTCGGTCGTCGCATTCATTCGAATTGCGCTTAAAAATTTTGCGGCGGGTTCTTTGCTCGCCGCCGTGGGAATCTCATCGGCTGCATTTGCAAGTGAAATCAATGTTGAGTTTTCTCGAATCGGCGATGCAACTCACTTTGAGTTCGAGGGCGCTGGGGCTGATCGCTACAAACTCAGCCGTGATCCTCAGGGCGTAGTTCTTCGGCTGCCATCTTTGTCGGAAGCTGCCGCTCGGCGGCTACAAAACCTTCAAGACCCCCAAGTGAAATTGATCGGCATTGATCGCGGCGCGGTTGATGGTGGTGTCGAGATTCGCTGGGCGGCAAGCCCCAAGGTTGAGTTTTTCGAATATGTCTCAGACTCGCCTCGACGCTTGATCGTTGACTTTTTCCCCAGCGAGACAGCAGCGAAGTTGGCCAGTAGTCCTGCTCAAGCTCCGACGTTGCAGTCGAATCGCAGCGAGATCAATCAGCTTCCTGAGAAAAAGTCCCCTTCTGAAATCAAGTCTATCTCGGAAGCCAAGCCGGCTCGCCAGGCTTCTGCAGGTCCGAACGCAAGTCCCAAAGAAGATGCTGAAGAGGATGAGGATTCGAGTCGCGAGCCCGCCAGCGCTGATTTTGTGATTGTCACCAAATCGGGACAAGTTGAGACTCGCCAAGCTGTAGGCAAAGAAGCTCTCGATGAGATTTCTCTCGCAGAGAAAGTGGTCTCGAGATCAGACTTCGAGCGCGGCATCTTCGACGGTGGCGACCCCGAGTTCAAACGCTTCCTCGTCCGACCCGGCGAAATCAAGGCCTCAGCTCAAGATGAATCACGCGCCCTGATTCGAATTCCGTTTCCCATGTTAGAACTAGGATTTCCGAAACTTCAAGCCTTGTTGAAGCGTCCGCCAATTTATGAGATCCGCCCTCAGTCCGGAGCCGAAAACGCCGAAGCTCGTCTGTTGTTAACGCTGTTTGAGAAAAAACGCCAGGCTCTACTGCTCAAAACCGGTCAAGAGTTTCTCAGGAAGTATCCGCGTTCGGAGTACGATGAACTGATTCGGTATTTGATGGCGGATACACATTACGATCTGTGGGCCTCGGAGCGAAAGAGTAAAACCGATAACAAAATCTCGATGAAAGAAGGCAATCGCCACGACACGGATTTTGAGTCAGCGATGGGCCTTTATGGAACTTTGGCTGAGAAATACCCGAAGTCGCCGATGACCGAGCGAACTCTGTTGTTGATGGGATACTCTTATCTCGAGCGCGGCGATCCCATGAATGCGCTCAAGACATTTCAGCGCTTTGTGCGGCTGCGCCCGGAATCCAATCAGGCCGGGCAGGTGAAGCTCTCAATTGCCCGAGCTTACTTGTTCTTGAATCGCTGGGATGATGCTCTGAAAGAGCTGAACGACGTTGAAAAGAACGCCAAGAATCCTCGTGATCGAGCTGAAGCGGCTTTTCGTCGGGGAGACGTGTTGTTCCGACAAGCACAATTGAACAATGCTTCTTATGCAGACTCGATGACCGCCTATCAGCGAGCGATTGAGTCTTATCCCGAAGCGACGGGTCGATTTCCAAACGCATTCTACAATCTCGCCGAGGCCCAGTTCCGTATGGATCGGCATGTCGATGCAATTGATTCCTATCGGAAGTTTCTGCAGAAGTTTCCTCAGCACAAGCACGGTGGTTTCGCGATGACCCGAATCGGCGAACTGATCGAGAGCTTAGTGGGAGCCGATGATCCGCGAGTTACAGGTGCTTTTTTTGAAAGCTACTTCAGATTTCGCTCGACTCCGGGTGCCGATATCGCTCGAATGCGCGTCCTCTTAGGTCGAATGCCTAAGATGAAAGAAAAGGAACTTAAAGATGCTATTCGTGAGATCGATGAGATCGCCAAACGAAATGAAGATCTCCCTTTGATGCCCGAATTTCGAATCATCACCGCAGCGGATGCTCTCACAAATCGCGGTGAATTTGATTTAGCAGTAAAGAGCTTGGATGATTTTTACCGACTCAATTCCCAAAGCCGTAAGCTGGACCTCATCAAATCGAGGATCGTGCACAACATCGTCGAAAAGGTTGGACGTCAGGTTCGTGACGGTGACTTCATTCAGGCTCTTCGCACATATTCGGCAAATCGTGATGGTTGGCTGAAATCGACCGACCGGTTGGATCTTCCTTTTTATGTTGCTTCAGCGTACGAAAAGGCCGGCGTGTTCAATGAAGCTCAAAAGCACTATTCAGAGACCCTCGCGTCTATCGAGAAGCGCGGCAAGGCCAAGCCTTCCGATCCATTCGAAAAGACACCATCCGCCGATCGTCTCCGTCTGCGTCTTGCCGCAACAGCCGCGCAAGACCGAGACTTCATGGCGGCGGAGTCTCACTTAAAGAACTTGCGCGCTCCGGCCTCTCTGCCGGCACCCGAACAAGCCGAGCGAGCTGAGTTGGCGGCGGCGACGGCTGAGGCGCGAGGACAAGTCGACTTGGCTCGAAACTATCTTTCACAAATGGCCAGTCGCCTTTCTCAAGAAGCGAAGTCTCCGGAGCAAGTGGCGCGCGAAATGGCTCAGTTGCATCTTCGCGAGACCGAGTTGTCGATGCGGGCGAAGGATTGGAAGAGAGCCGAGGAGAGTTCGACGCGTGCCTGGAGTGTGGCAAAGACCTCACAAGATGAGTCTTTGAAAGCAAAGGTCCTCGAGACTCAAGCTGAAGTCTTGTTGAAGCGAGGTAAGCGTCGTGAGGCTGTCGCAGCTTATGAGTCTCTTTTAGATATGAACATCGCGAATGCCGATGCTTCACGCGGTGGTTATGATTCGGTTCGTTACCGATTGGGAAGAATTCATTTTGAGTTAGGTGATCTCAAGCAGGCGGAAGAGACATGGATGTCGCTTCCCAAAGACAGCAAGAATATTTGGTCTCAACTCGCCGCGGAGCAGATGACGAGTGCGCGCTGGCGAGAGGATTACAAGAAGTACATCGACCGTATTCCGGCCGCCGAAGGACTACGGTAACTCGCATGCTATTGATGCTGTTGACAGGAGGTCGACGGTGAAGGCTCAAGATCAGGATCGAGGCTTACGCACGGTTAACCCGCTGATGCAGCGGATTCTTGCGGCTTGTGATACAGTGGCCACGAGTCGCGCATCGGTATTGATTCTCGGCGAGTCGGGTACAGGTAAGGAGCTGCTGGCTCGCTACATTCACCATAAGAGCCAGCGACGAAGTCGTAAAATGGCGGCGATCAATTGCGCGGCCGTACCGGCAGGTCTGCTGGAAAGCGAACTCTTTGGACACGAGAAAGGATCCTTTACCGGTGCGCATCAGCGCAAGCTCGGCAAGTTTGAGTTGGCCCACCATAGCACTCTTCTTTTGGATGAAGTGAGCGAGATGCCCTTAGATCTCCAGGCCAAGCTTCTTCGCGTCCTTCAGGAAGGCGAAATCGAAAGAGTTGGTGGACAAGAGAGCTTGCATGTGGACGTGCGCATCATCGCCACGGCGAATCGCGATCTTGCTCAGTTGGTGTCCGACGGAAAGTTCCGTGAAGACTTGTACTATCGACTGAATGTGGTCCCCATGCAGATTCCGCCACTGAGAGAGCGTCCGGACGACGTGATTCACTTGGTGCACTTGTTTACGGATCTCTTTTCGCAAAGAGCGAACCGGGTGAAACCGCAGTGGTCGGATGCAGCGATTGATAAGCTCTTGGCTTGGCATTGGCCGGGCAATGTTCGAGAGCTCGAAAACGTTATCGAAAGAGTTGTACTCTTCCACGCGGGTCAAATCATCGAGTCTCAGGAATTGCCGTTCAAGGCCGCGGTGGATGCCAGTCTCAAAGCCCAAGTCGATCGAAAATCATCAAGTGTTGTGGCAAATCCTGCATCTGAATTGGGTATAGTTCCCATTAAGGTGGGAATGAGCGTGGCTGAGGCGGAGCGAGAGTTAATTCGTCGAACTCTCGAGCATACTCGGTTCAACCGTACGAAGGCGGCGGCTTTGTTAGGTCTTTCGGTGCGAACTCTTCGCAATAAGTTGCATGAGTACGGATGGATGAATCCGTCAGAAAGCGAGGCTCGGCATGTCGGATCTCTTTGATCGTACCACCCGTGCTCTGGGTGCTGCAGCGAACTTTCGGCAGATGCGGCATAACGTAATCTCTTCCAATGTGGCGAATGCTGATACTCCGGGTTATCAAGCAAAGAAACTTGAGTTTGAAGACTCCTTAGCACGAGCCATCCGCACAGAGACCTCGGGTGCCGAGCCAACGGCTGTGGAAACCGGTCACTTTGCAACCGGTCCTGGGGCGATTTCGCGAACTCAAGCCGATGTATTTGAGAATCCGGACGCAGAGCCGGTGGGTTTGGATGGCAATACGGTGAACGTCGAACGCGAGATGGCGAGTCTCGCGGAAAACTCAATCATGTACAAAGCGGCTATTCAGCTCATCAACAAGAAGCTCGCGGCGCTTAAGTATGCCGCGAATGATGGTCGATAAGCAGGAGGGTTAGATGGATATTCTCACGGGAATGCGAGTGAGTTCGAGTGGTATGGCCGCTCAGCGGACTCGCATGAACACGATCTCCTCCAATATTGCGAATATCAACACCACTCGAACTGTTGAGGGCGGGCCTTATCGTCGCAAAGAAGTGATCCTTGAGGCGATTCCAGACGCCAAAAGCTTTGGAGAGATTCTGACCACAACTCCGGAGAAGGAAATTCAACGTGTTCAGGTGACAGATGTCGCGGTCGATCGTCGTGCACCCATCTTGAAGTATGAACCGGATCATGTAGATGCCGATGAAAATGGTTATGTGGCCTATCCGAACATCAATTTGATGGAGGAAATGGCCAATATGATTCAGGCCACCCGAGCTTACGAGGCGAACGTAGCCGCAATGAATGCGACCAAAGATATGGCAATGACTTCGCTTGAGCTCGGCCGATAATTCGAAGCGCATTTGAGAATGCATTTTGAAATTTGAGAATAACCGGATCCCTTTCGAATTGCTGATCCTTCGGCTCGGAAAGCCGACCACAATTATAGTGGTGTAGTTTTCAGCTTGTGCTCGCCGTGAGCCCCTTTCGAGACCCCTGATCTGGCAGATTGTTGACGGGAGGTGAACCCAATCGATCTGGAATTGTGTCAGAACATCGTCGGTCGATGAGATCTCAAGGTTGAATGGAGATGAAGGCGAGGGCTTTAACAGAGTTTGGCGAGTTCCGTAGCGAAATTACTGGGCCGAGGTCTAGGAACTTTGGTCCTTGGATTGGTCTTTGCAACCCTCATAAAGAGCGGTCCAAAGGGCGGGCCAGAGGTAGCGATCTTTGGGATATGAAACTCAATTGGGATCTCACGTTTCGCACGGAAAAGAATCTTGAGTGGGGGAGCGGGACTAGACTTCGAAGTGCTCGCGACTTGAGAGAGACGCGATAAGATAAAGAAAGCCCAAGGATTTTTGGAGAAGAATCCTTTCAGCATAGGCACCAAGTGCCCGCACGAATGAGATCGGGATAGGCAAGAAAAATGGGGACCAGAAGGGTCGCCAAAAAGTGAACAGGACGGAACCATGGATGGGTTAACGATCCGACAGGGGCAAAATCTTCTCAACACTGGCCGCACGGCGAGTGAAGTTCGGCAGGGCGATCTCTCACCCGCCATGGGTTCAAGCTCCCCCTCCTCGGCCGGCATCGCGCCGACCGGAGCCAACGGAAAGATTGATGGCGGCTCTTTTGCGAACGTTCTGCGCGATGCCATCCAAGAAACGAATGCGTTGCAGGTTGAGGCCAATCGCAAAGCCGAAGACTTGGCAACAGGCCAAACCACCAACATTACTGATGTGATGATGTCTGTGGAAAAAGCCGACATCGCCTTGAGATTGATGACTCAAGTTCGAAACAAAATTGTCGATGCTTACCAAGAAATCATGAAGATGCAGGTCTGAGCGCTGAGCGCCGAGGGGTAATGTGGACGCACTGATTCGCAACATACTCAATCAGTTCCGAGAATTTTATCGTGGTTTGACCCCCACGAAGCGAATGTCGATTCTTGCCGCAACAGCGATTGTCGCAATCACGGTCGGCATGATCACGCTCAGTATGTCGTCTGCGGATTGGGCGCCGGTTCTGACCAACATTCCTTCCGACCAAACAGCGATCGTGGTCGATAAGCTTCAGCAGAAAAATATTCCCTTTCGGGTTCAAGATGGTGGCAAGACAATTGTGGTGCCGCAAGAGTTGCTTCATTCGACACAAATGGCTCTGATGGCGGAGATTGGGTCTGCAAAGGTGGGCTCAATTGGCCTTGAGGTCTTCGATAAGCAAGACTTCGGAACTTCGACTTACGCGCAGCGAGTGAACTTTCAGCGCGCCCTTCAGGGTGAACTCATGCGCGCCATCAACACTCTCGATGCGGTCAAACGCTCCAAGGTCATGTTGGCTCTTCCGCCAAAGAAAACCTTCCTAGAAGAGGGTGGCGAGGCGACGGCTTCTGTCGTTGTCGAGTTACATCCCGGAAAATCACTTTCAGATGATCAGGTGCGTGGAATCACCCACTTGGTTGCAAGTGGTGTTGAAGGTCTTGATGCCGACAAAGTTACTGTGGTCGACACGCGCGGAAAACTCTTGTCGCGAAAGTCGGGCTCTGTCTCAGGCGCTGATGCGGAGTTGTCGGAGCACAAAGCGAAGATGGAAACAGATCTCGCCGGTCGTGTGGAGACCATTCTCAGTAAAGTTGTTGGACAGGGCAAAGTTGTCGCGCGAGTGAATGCCCAACTGAATCATCGCAAGACGTCAACAACTGAAGAGACCGTCGATCCCGACAAGGCGGCCTTGGTGTCGTCTCAGTCGGATGAAGAACGACTTGACGGCAACCGCACGAATGCCGGAGGCGTCGGGGGCGCCCGGGCCAATGTTCCTGGTGCTCAAGACGGAGGACAAGTCGGATTCAATCAAACGATCCAGAAGGAACAAAAGACCCAGAACTATGTTGTTCCGAAAACTGTTCGCAATATTCAAGAAAATGCCGGTTCTCTTGAGCGCCTGACGATCTCGGTCATCGTCGACGGTGTCACGTCGATCAAAAAGAACGATCAAGGTGATGAGCAGGAAGAATGGCAGCCCCGAACACCCGAGGAGATCGCGAAATTCGAAGCCATCGTTAAGAACGCTGTAGGCTTTAACGAGGCCCGTGGTGACTCAGTGAAAATTGAAACAATGCGCTTTGAAAAAGAAGATTTCTCCGAAGCTGAGCGCTGGATGACAACGTTGGAGCGGAAGAAGATTCTCAATTCACTCTTGCGCTGGGTTGTACTCGCTGGAGTCATGGGAGTATTTTTCTTCATGGTGGTGCGACCGTTCATGCGCTGGGTTACCGATTCTTTCCAAGATACCGTTGACGATCTTTTGCCGCGAACTATTGAAGAGCTTGAAGAGCTTCAGAGCGTCGACAACAGTTTGCCGGGCATGACCAGCGCATTGCCCATTCTTGAAGAGTCCCTCGATCCCGATAAGGCTGAATCCGAGCTCCTGCGCGAGCGAATTATGGCGATGATGGAAAAAGATGAAGAGAAGGCAGCAGGCGCCTTCAGTTTATGGCTCGTGAGAAAGGATAGTTGAGATGTCAGGAGCATCAATTCGACTGAGTAAGCCGGAGGCCATCGACTACACGCAGCTACGTGGCTTCGAAAAAGCTGCTATTCTCGTCAACTACCTGGGTCCGAATGCGGCCAAAGTTCTACTCAAGCGCATGGAAGACGCCGATATTCGAAAGCTTCTGACCGTCATGAACAAGTATCGAATCGTACCGATTCATGTGACTAAAAAAGTTTTGGAAGAGTACTATGAGCTGGTCAGTGAATCCGAAGACTATATCTTTTCGGATAAGGTCTCATCAAAAGAGACCGTGGTCGATGCTTTGGGCGAAGAGCGCGCTCGAGATGTGCTGGGTCACTTGAGCGTGGCCTCGAGTCAGAGACCACAGCTAGAATCCCTTGAAGCTGTCGACGCGAAGTCCTTGGCGAACTTCCTGGTGAACGAACATCCTCAGACTGTGTCGGTGATCTTGGCTCATCTTGAGCCGGAAAAAAAGGGCGAAGTCCTCAAGCGCCTACCTGAGCCCTTTCAGGCTGAGGTCGTGCTTCGTATGGCCGCTCTCGAGCATGTCGCTCCTGAGCTGATTCGCGAAGTCGATCGTGTACTGAAAGAAGAGCTTTCCAATGTCGGCACGACCGAGTCTGCGGCACTCGGTGGCGTTCAGCCGGTTGCGGAAATGCTCAACGTCATGGATAAAAACACTGAAAAAGCCATTATGGCCCGCATCGAAGAAAAAGACCCGATTCTTGCCGAGGAAATTCGCAAGTTGATGTTTGTCTTTGAAGATATCATCAAGATCGACGACAAGGGCATTCAGACTTTGCTTAAGGAAGTGCCCAACGACAAGTTACTCTTGGCACTCAAGACAGCCAACGAAGAGATTCGCAACAAAATCTTCAAAAATATCTCGCAACGTGCGGCTCAATTGCTCAAAGACGATTTGGCCAACCTGGGCCCCTCGCGTTTGTCGGACGTCGAATCGGCGCAGGTCGAAATCGTCAACGTGGCTCGACGCCTCGAAGCCGAAGGCCGCATCTTGATTGCACGCGGCGGTTCCGAAGATGCGATGGTCTAAATTTGTGAACTGAATTGATCCGACCTTGTGTTCTGAAAGAGGCTTGAATGGCAGTACCGAATCGTTCCGTGCTCGATAAAGATGAAGCTGAACAGCGGGTGGTGAGCTACAGCCCGCGACAGTTTCCCTTTTACGCGGGAAAAGCGGCTCACGCATTCGTGAAGTTTCAGTCCAATCAAGAGAATCCCGATTTTCATATTGATCGGGTGGTTTCGCAGACGAGTGGGATCGCGGAACTTGAGCGACAGTCACTTTCTGAGCGGGTGGAAGTCGAGGCTCTGACTCGATTAAAGGCTCTCCAAGAAGAAGCCTACGCCCAAGGTTATGATCTGGGTCGAGACGAAGGCCGAGAGAGTGCCTATCGCGAGAAACTCAAGGAACTCGATGATCGGCTCAGAGGTTTAGATCTCTGTGTCGCGCATCTCGAAAGCATCAAAGAGAATCTTGTACGCTCGCACGAGTCGCAACTCGTGCGGATGGCTTTTGAAATCGCACGCCGCCTAATGATGGATGAAGTTGAAGAGAATCCCCAGCGAATTATGCCGGTGATTCTTGCGGCAGCGGCCGAGGCCTCGCAGGAAGAAACTCTGACCATACGTTTGTCGGAGCGAGACTATGCGTTTGTTGAGGATTGCAAAGCCAAAGTGGGCAGAGAGCTGCCGAAAGAGTTCGAGTTCATCAAAAAGGCGAAGCTCGAAGCCTCACGAGATGTTGCGGATGGCGGTTGCATTGTGGAGACCAATTTTGGCCAGGTTGACGCCAGCGTGCAGATGCGGGTGGAGAGAATGTGGAACTCGCTCAAGGATCGACTCCCGAAAACCTCAGATCAGCATGAAGTAAAGGGCGAAAATGAGTGAAGCTTGGCCGCAATTGGCGCCCGAGCTTCATGAAGAGCTTGGGCTTGATCTCGAGCGCTACGTGACGGCTGTGCATCGAACACAGGTCACTCAGGAATCGGGTAAGGTCACCCAAGTGGTCGGTCCGATGATGCTCGGCTTTCTCCCGGGTGCTGCCGTTGGATCGACCTGCCGTGTTTATCCTGGATCAAAGCGAGAGTCATTCTTAGCCGAGGTCGTGGGCTTTCGTGATCGCGATGTGATTCTTATGCCGCTCGGTGAAATGCGCGGCGTGGGTCTGGGCAGTCGACTTGTGCTCCAAAGCAGTACGGCGACGATTACGGTGGGTGACACGCTGTTGGGTCGGGTACTTGACGGCAGCGGTACACCACTTGACGGGCGTGGACCCATCGAGGCTGAGGAAGAAATTTCGATCTACAATTCCGCGGTCAACCCTTTGGATCGAGAACCCATTCGCGAGATCTCGGACCTCGGTGTACGAGCCATTAATTCTCTAGTTACTGTTGGACGCGGTCAGCGTATTGGCATCATGGCCGGCTCTGGAGTCGGCAAGTCTGTGCTGATGGGTATGATGGCCAGATCATCAAATGCCGATGTCAACGTCATCGCGATGATCGGTGAGCGTGGCCGTGAAGTGAAAGAGTTCATTGAAGAGATTCTCGGGCCAGAGGGTTTGGCGAGAAGCGTGGTGGTCTGTGCCACGAGCGATACGAGTCCTTTGGTTCGTATGCGAGGTGCCTTTGTGGCAACAGCAATCGCGGAATACTTTGCCGGCCGAGGGCAGCACGTACTGTTGATGATGGATTCCGTCACCCGCTTTGCGATGGCCCAACGCGAGGTAGGACTCGCGGCGGGTGAGCCGCCTGCATCCAAAGGTTACACACCGAGTGTATTTGCCCAGCTGCCGAAGCTTCTTGAGCGGGCCGGTTCGTTTCGAAACGGTGGCAGCATCACAGGTTTGTACACTGTTCTCGTGGAAGGTGATGATATGAACGACGTCTTGGGTGATGCTGTTCGTTCTATTGTCGATGGTCATATTGTGCTCGATCGTAAACTTGCGGCACGCGGACATTTCCCTGCAATTGACGTTTTACCCAGTACGAGCCGGGTCATGCGAAACATCGTTCCTCGCGAATTCATGGATTTAGCCAAACAGATGCGCGAAATGATCGCAGTCTATCGAGAGGCCGAAGACCTGATCAACATTGGTGCCTATCGAAGCGGAAGCAATCCAAAAATCGACGAAGCGATTCGCTTGCATTCCGCAATTGAGGGATTTCTGAAGCAGGACATCGAAGACGCAACAGGAATCGAAGACTGTGCTCGGCGGATGGTGCAGATTCTTAATTCCGGCCGAGGCCGCGCATGAAGTTTCGGTTTTCACTTGAGAAAGTCTTGGCTCATCGACGCAGAACCGAGGAAGAGGCGCGACGAGATTGGATCTTGGCTCAGGCTCGGACCCAGGAAGCCATGCGTGGTCTGGAGTCGCTGTATCAAGAGCTCGATGAGGCGCGGTCACGACAGCTTCAATCTCGCTATGGCTCGAGTATTCTGGGTCAAGCCGCGGCTACACTTCAGGCCATGGATCAATTCCTCGACGGCCAACGTGTTCGAATCGAGCGTCAGCGGATCCGAGTTCGTGAGCTCAAGAGCGAAGAAGAAAGATATCAAGATGTACTGGCTCAACGTGCTCAGGAGCGTCGTGCCTTAGAAAAAATTCGGGAGCGTCGACTTGAAGAGTACTTGTTGAAGATCGAGCGGGCTGAACGTCTTGAAGTTGAAGATCTGAGTATTATGAGACATGGGCGTTTCAAGCTCGGCGCTCGATCGACGGCTGGCGAAAGTGCAAGAGGCCAGAGCGGAAAAAACTCTGGTCTTGCGGTCCTACGAAAAGCCGCGGGAAAATAGAAGGAAGTTAGGAAGTATCCATGGACGGATATCAAAAGTTTTTCTTGAAGGCGAAGCTCAACTCTGGAGCCACCGACGGCGATCGTCGCGACTCGATTTCTTCGACAATGGCTCCGGCGGAAGAAATGGTTCTCGCCGAGCTTCGATCTCGGGAAACGAAGGGTGCAGCCGCAAACCGAGTTCGATCTGAAGAAG
This sequence comes from Pseudobdellovibrionaceae bacterium, assembly GCA_947462815.1. Taxonomy (GTDB): domain Bacteria; phylum Bdellovibrionota; class Bdellovibrionia; order Bdellovibrionales; family JAMPXM01; genus UBA2339. The sequence goes on along the minus strand of CANHQR010000010.1, from coordinate 47,644 downwards.
TCAGCCGAAAGCGGTCGTCTCCCGAGGAGCGTCTCAAGTTGGCAATCGCGCAGAAGTCCAAGCGAAGGCGCGCCGGGCGCGGCCTGGAAAACCAAATGGGCGGACGAGTTGGCGGCCGGGCTTCAGTGCGGTCTATTCCTCGCTTTGCTGCGATGCTTTCGGCGGCGGCGTTGATGGCGGCTAGCGCGGGTGTGGCCACGACTCAACTGTATCCCGAGGCGGCTGCGGATCTCGACGAGTTGCGCAATAAGGTCCTGAGCAGCGAATTCGGCCAGTCTTGGTCTCGAATCCAGGGGCAATTGTCTCGAATTCAAATTGGTGTCTTCGGTTTTGCTCAAGCGGCAGATGCGAAGACGCCGGCCGCGCAAAGCGCGGTCGACTCGACGGAAAAGGCTGCCGCATCGGCAAGTTCTGCCTCTTCGGGTGGATCCAGCTCGGCAAATTCTACCCAGGCGTCGGTCGATACCAATTCAACAAATGCCAATACCAACACGAAAAAGAAGCTCGACGTTCGACAGTGGACAGAAGAGGAACTGAGTTTTTTCGAGAAGTTAAACGAACGGAAAGAGGCGCTGGACCGCCGCGAGGCCGAGCTCGCAAAGTTGGAAGAGGAATTGCAAAGACAAAAAGGTGAGTTGGATCAGAAGATCAAAAAGTTAGAGGCCATGCGCGCCGAAATCTCGGAAACTCTGAAGGAAAGAGTGGTCCAGGATCAGGAGAAGGTGGCGAAGCTTGTTGATTTCTACTCCAACATGAAACCGAGCCAAGCGGCGAAGGTGATTGAGAATCTGAACGAAGACTTAGCTGTTGCGGTTCTCGATCGGATGAAGAAAAAAAATGCAGCGGACATCTTAAATATGATGTCCTCTGAAAAGGCCAAGGCCCTTTCAGAAATGCTCACCGGCTATCGAGCGGTTGGGCAGACAGAACGTGAGCTGGGCGGCGAAAGAAAGCCGGCAGCCGCTGAGTGAGATGAAGAGAGTCGATCAGCTGACCAGGACGGTGAGCTGGCGATGTGAGAGATGTCTCAGAGAGTTTGCAAGCGAATAGGATGTTCGCGGAGGCAAGAGTGGTTGTAGGTGGACTCAATGCACAACTGATGAATGCGGGTAGCGCCGATCGCGTTGGCCCGACATCGCGAGAGCGGCAGCCTTTGGCCGGCCAGCTCCCGACATCTCGTGCAGAGTCCCCGTTATTCGCCGGTCGTTCTCCTGAAAAAGCAAAACCGAAAGAGCAAGATTTCGCTTCGAGCTTGCGTCGTCAGAGTGAGGACAGCAGTCGAAACTCCAGTCCACAGCGTGAGACGGGCGATGCCAGCCGCTCTCGGCGTCCTCACGACATCGCGTCTTCGTTGAGGCCGTCTCCGTCTTCAAAATCGAATGTAAAGCCGCCGACCGCTCAAGATGACGCGCCTTTGGCTTCTCCGTTACGTCGAGATGAGATCGGTATAGCTAAAGTGTCGCCTTACTTAGGATCTCCCAACTCAGCCTCCGAGGTGTCTCCGGAGTTTGAGAGAGCGGTCGAAGAGGTTGTCTCCAAAATGTCCGAGCTCAGCGAGGATGAGACGGAGTTGCGGGCTGAAGCCATGCGCGAATTCATGATCGTGATGAATCGTGAATTCGGAGTCGAGCCTGAACAGATGGTCAAGGCTTACACTCAGCTCTCCGAAGCTGAATTGACCGCAAGCCCTGATCAAACGGCAAAGCAAGTGATCCAGAACCTGGGGCTTGAGCCTGCACAAATTCCTCGAGCCGAGCGACTCTATCGCGAGATGCTGGTCAAGACCGGCGAAAGCATGCTGCAAGAAAAGCTTGCAGGTGCGGCTGGGCTCGTCGCCCTCGATGTGATTTCTCGTCGGGAAATGGCGGCTCAGCAACTGGAATCATCGATTAGTGACCTCAATGCCGCCTTCTCACAACCCCAGCGAATGTCAGGTCCGTTATCGGGCCGAGCATCGAATCAAGGGGTGTTGGCAAAAGATGAGGCCAACCAGGCATATCTTGATCGATTAATGATGGGCATGGCCGCTGCGGGAGGTGTGGGGGCAAGTCAGGGTGCCGATCTCAAAGTCGCCGAAATGGCGAGTGAGCTTCAGGCATCGAACGTTGCGAGCCCAACTTCAAATCCAATCGCCACGCGACCCGCGGTGACTTCTGATTTAATGACCGAAATGTTGAAGTTGCGATCTCAGAACTCCATACCCGAAATGTCACCGACCATGAGCTCGAGTAGCGAGTCGGGCAATGGCGTCGGTGACGCCACCGCCTTGGCGTCGACCTTAGGTCTTTCGGCTATGGCGGGGTTGGCCAGCAGCTCCGAGAACCGCGACTCGAATTCTTCTGGTCAAGACTCTCAGGGCCGCGACGTGAGCATCGATCAGAGCTGGGATGTTGGTGGTCGCGGCGCAAGTGATTCAATTGGTAGAGAGTTCTCTGATACTCTGCAGGTTAAGAGTAATTCGTCTGAAAAATTGGCTACAGCTCTTGGAACAACGGGTGGCATGTTGGCCACCAACACAAGTGAACAGCGCAGTAACGGTCCTGAGTTAATGCGTCAGGCTCAGCTCCTGGTCAATCAGGGCGGCGGCGAGATGAAGATGCAGCTCCGTCCTGAGGGCTTGGGAGAGGTTCACCTCAAGGTCAAAGTTGAGAACGGACAAGTTCAAATTCAAATGTTAACGGAAAGCGATAGCGCCAAGAAGGCGATCGAAGGCAGTCTCGATGAGCTGCGTTCAGGCTTAGCACAAAACAAGCTGCACGTTGATGCGATGAAGATCGAAGTTGGTACGGACCTCGCCAAGCAACGATTTGAACAGCAGCAGCAGGAATCACAACGCGATCAAGCTCGACAAATGGCCCAGAACTTTATGGGTCAGTTCCGCGAGGGTCGTCAGGGTTTTCATCAGAGCTTGGGTGAGAATCGAGGATGGCGAGAATATCGACCAAGTCGGGTCGCGGATGCACCGACAGCTGATGCCGTCGTGTCTGCAAGTTCATCGGCGCGAGCCGCGAGTGCATCACGACGTTTGGATCTCGTAGCTTAATGATTGTTGAGATTGGGGACTTGAAATGGCAGTGATGAATATCCAGAGAGGAACGCAGACTTGGTCATCGGCCGAGCAAAATGCGGCACCTCGCGATCAAGGCCCTAAGAACAATACCACGGCGGCATCGAGCAATGGTTCGCAGCAGCCGGTGGGAGACTTGCTCAATAAGTTGGTCGATCCGAATTGGGTCGATCCGTCAAAAAAAGTTCGGGCGGTGGGCAATGATCAGCTCGATAAGGATGCTTTCTTTAAGATGATGTTGGCACAGATGAAGAACCAGGACCCAACCAATCCGCTGAAATCCCATGAAATGGCGGCACAGTTGGCTCAGTTTTCTTCTCTCGAGCAATTGCACAATATTAATACGTCGATTGAAGGTTTGGCTAAAGCTCAAGGTGGACAAGGAAACTTTGCGGCCTTGCAGTTCATTGGCAAAAAAGTCAGTGGCGATTCATCGAAAATATCGCGTGTGGCCGGTGATACGGAACACGGTTACAATTTCACATTGGCGGCCGATGCAGCTGAGATCAAAGTCGAAATCAAAGACGCGCAAGACAAGATTGTGCGCACGATCGAGACTGGCGGTATGAAAAAGGGCGAAAACCTCATCAAGTGGAATGGAATCATGGATGATGGATTGCCGGCCCGCGCGGGTGAATACAAGGTGCAGATTCAGGCCAAGGACGCGACCGGGAAGAAGATCTTTGCCAATAGTGCATTTGAGGGTCGAATCACAGGCGTCAACTTTACGCCTCAGGGCCCGATGATGCTGGTCAACGGACAGCCTATTCGTCTTTCCGATATTAAAAAGATTGAAGATGCTGGCATGGAGGCGATGACCCCCTCAACCCCTTTGGGCGTGACCCAGCAGGATCCACGTTTAGCCATGCCACAAGCTCAGCGAACCGGGCCGAAGATCGAGAAGACTTTTATTCCCGCGGCTGAAGAGGCGGGGGCTCAGCCCATGAATTTGGATCAGATCCCGATGGAAGGTGAGTTGTTTGCAAAGTTGGGTAAGGAGCTTAAGTGAGTGACTTGAGTGTCGCAATGAATTCGGCGATTCGCGCTGACTCGATTGGTCGAGTCGATGGCGAACTTCGTTCCGGGAACAGTGTTGGCACGCAGGATAAACTCAGGGCGGATTTTCGTGAAGCTTTAGCGCGGGCCTCTCAGTCCGCACCCGCGGCCACGAATCCTTTGCAGGCGCCCACGACAGCGCATGCGGCGGGTGGTCTGAAGTGGTCGGGTCACGCTGTAGATCGAATGAAGTCACGGGGCATCCAATTTGCCCCCGATATGATGAAGAACATCGAAGCGGCTGTCGCAAAAGCGGCGGGGAAAGGAGCCAAAGACACTCTGGTGTTAGCGGGAGACAATGCTCTCATCGTCAGTGTGAAAAATAACACAGTTGTAACGGTCATGGATCGTGCGGCGATGCGTGAAAATGTGTTCACGAATATCGACAGCACTGTGGTGATCTGATCGTTCTCCATGACGGAGTATTTTAGAAACGAGCTGATTCAATTCAGCTACCCTATTCAATAACGCGAAGTTCACGTCGTACGACTTTCGACGAGAGCAAAATAGAGAAAACGGGCTGGTCTCGAATCGCGCGACCTGCGATCGAGAAGCCCTCCCCGCGGCCGAATGACTGAGGCTTGCGGAATTGACCGGATTGGCAGGAAGCCAATCCACAAACGACCTAGGAGGGGTTTATGGGTATTCTTTCTTCACTGTATACAGGCGTGTCCGGTTTGACGGCTCAAGGCGAAGCTCTAGGCGTCATCGGTGACAACATTGCAAACGCCAACACCGTCGGCTTCAAGGCGAGCCGCGCGGAGTTCCAAGACATCATTTCAAAAAACCTAAAAGGGATCTTGGGCGGTAACCAGATCGGACGAGGTGTGAAGATTGGAGCCGTAAACCCGATCCTCTCGCAAGGTAATATTGACGCAACAGAAAAAGCCACCGACTTGGCAATCTCAGGCGACGGTTACTTCGTGCTTCGCGGGACAGATGGTGAATCCGTCACTCGTGATGGTTCTTTCAAATTTGATCGCGAAGGTTTCCTCGTTTCCAACGATGGTCAACGCGTACAGGGATTTGAAGCCAACGAAAAAGGCGAGATCATTAATAAGCTGGCAGATATTCGTTTTCCTCGCGCTTTGATTCCCGCGAAGGGAACAACCGAGATCGCTCTGGATTTGAATTTGGACTCACGCGTTGAGGCCGGCAAGGTCTTTAACCCTGAAGATCCGTACGCAACTTCAAACTACTCAACGGGCGTCGAAGTCTTCGACTCACAAGGTAACAAGCATCTGATGACGTTGTTCTTTAACAAGTCGGCCGATCGTCAGTGGGATGTTCGGGGTATGGTTGATGGCAAAGAAGTCACGGGTGGTACACCGGGCAAGCTCGCCGAGGTGATGACAGCGAAACTGACGTTCACAGTCGATGGTAAGCTCGACACAGAAACGATCACCAAGCAGGCCTTCAACTTCAATGGCGGAGCCCTACAGAACCAGCAAATCAAAATTGACTTCGGTGATTCGATCACGACAGACAAGGGCAAGGGACTGAACGGTACCAAACAGTATGGCAAGGACTCGGACTTGATCTCATGGCGTCAAGATGGTGCTGCGGCCGGCACGATCACGAGCCTCTCGTTCAATGACGAGGGTGTGCTCACAGCTCTTTACACAAACGGTCAAGCGCAAGATCTAGCGCAGATTGCACTCGCGAAGTTCGAAAACCCTGAGGCGCTCTTCAAGGTGGGTAACAACCGATTGAAAGAATCGCGTGACTCCGGAGCCGCATCGATCGGTAAGGCTCGCATGGCGGGTCGGGGACAGGTGTTTGCGAAATCCTTGGAACGTTCAACAGTGGACTTGGCGACAGAGTTCGTTAACCTGATCCAGAACCAGCGCGGCTTCCAGGCGAACGCAAAAACCATCACGACAACAGATGAGTTGCTCAACGAAGTGATTCAGCTGAAGCGCTAATAGAACTTGAGCTTCCGCGGTAGGGTATTGGCCTTACTGCGGAAATCCGATCCCTCATCGTAACGATGCGGGGTCCGTCGCCTGGTCAGCGGCGAGGTGCTAAGTCATGAGTCGCGATGAGTACTCTTCTTCGCTTGCGATGAAGACGGATGCAGCGTTTGACATGTGACGGAAGTTTCCTCGTAGGACTCCGCCCCTCCTCAAATGAGGGCCATGCGAGTGTGCCGGCAAAAGACGCCTTCAGTTGAGAACTGAGGCCAATGCATGTCCACTTTCTCGAGACGGCGCCCCGTTCGGGGTTCAAAGGCATAAAATCGCCCAGAATCTCCCACAATCATCAATTCGCCGTTTTTGCTGAGCTGCACGGATGTCGGCTTGATCAGAGGCTCTCGAATTCGTGAAATCAGCTCAAGCTTCCTCGCGTCCCAGAGAAGTACCTCGCCTCGATCCGGAATTGTGACCCAAAGCACATCAGCATCCAAGGTCGTCGCATGACTTTGCAGTTCTGTTTCAACGCCCAAGTATCCGACAGGGATAACATTTCGAACTTCATTTTTTACCGAATCAAAGACTTCTACAGAGCCTTTTCCGAATCCATTCACGCCAGACTCAGATCTCTCATTGGTGAGCAGGTAGACGAGCCCATCTTGGGCCTTGTGCAAGTGTGTGTAGTTTTGCTCGCGCAGTCGATCATAACCCACGAAACGCACGTCGCGCGTCTTCCAATTCCAAATTGACAGCGAGCTCCAACTTGGATCGATCTCGCCTGCGGCAAGAGCTTTCTGCACAGCTTCGGCATCGCGCACGCGGCGGTGAACGAGAATGAATTCGTCGCCTTGATGATGAATGAGGTCGTGTGTAGCTCCCCGGGGAATCTCAAATCGATCGACGAGGCGAAAGTCTTCGGTTTCGTACACATGAGCCAATGCGACATCAGGTTTACGCCATCCGCTCGCAATTAAGTATCGCCCATCCGTCGTGAAGGCGGTGTGTCCGTGAAAGAAGGCTCCATCTTTCAAAAAATCGACACAAAGCTCGCTGCCCGAATCCCAATCGAAAAGTGAAATGACCTGACCATCTTTCATTGCGGCAACGCCAAGACGTGCTTCAAGAGGATGAGGTTCAATCGTGTGGGTCGGAACTGAGAGTTTGTGATGTTCAAACTTGGGATGATCTAAATCAAATCGAATGACACCCATGAGCTTCTGGCCATCTGCGCGCACCACATGATAAACGCCTCCTTGGAGCACGCCCAGATGCGAAGAAACCCGTCGTCGTTTGAGACTTTGCCAGCCCTTCTGCAGGACGTAGGTGCCACCTATGGCGGCACCGGCTAAGCCGATCGCACCTGCGGTGATCAGTTGTCGACGAGAGATTCGCGGCTTTGAGGAGGTCATACTTTAATTATCCGAAGTCGCCGTTGTTCGCGTCAATACGGGCTGTGCCCAAAGAGACTCAGCGGGTCTGAGTGGCTTCAGCGGCTCTCAGTGGCCGCCGAGATAGCTCGCTATGATACGTTCATCGTTAAGTAAATCGCGCCCACGACCCTCGAGGGTGATCAGGCCCGTCTCAACCACATACGCTCGATGAGACACCTTGAGAGCCATTTTCGCATTCTGTTCAACTAACAAGATGGTGACGCCTTCTTGATTCACTTTTTGAATGATCGAAAAGATCTGCGCCACAATCAGTGGAGCAAGACCCAGGCTGGGTTCATCGAGAACGAGCAGTGAGGGCTTGGCCATCAAAGCTCGACTAATGGCCAACATCTGTTGCTCGCCGCCGGAGAGCGTACCCGCCTTCTGCTTCAAACGTTCTTTGAGTCGCGGGAACAACTCGTAGCAATGATCTAAGTCCTTCTGAATCTCCTCATGATCAACGCGGTGGTAAGCTCCCAGAATCAAATTTTCGCGTACGCTCAGATTTGGGAACACGCCTCTTCCCTCAGGGGAATGGGCGAGTCCCAACCGCACGATGTTGTGCTTTGCAACTTGTCCGAGATTCTGTGTTTTTTTGTTCTTATCCGTGAACTCGACGCGACCTTCAAAGCTGACCAGCCCCGAAATCGCTCGCAGCGTGGTGGTCTTGCCGGCGCCATTGGCTCCAATCAAAGAAACGATTTCGCCCCGGCGAACCTCGAAGCTGACGCCTTTAAGCGCGAGAATGCCACCATAGCGAACACGTAAATCCTCAGCTTTGAGTAGCACTTCGTTCATGTGACCTCCGCCGACTTTTCATCGACACCTAGGTAGGCGGCGATGACGGCTGGATCACTCTTGATGTTGGCAGGAGTACCTTGCGAGATGATGCAGCCGTGATCGAGCACGACGATGCGTTCGCAGATTCCCATCACCAATCGCATATCATGTTCAATCAAAAGAACCGTGAGGCGGAAATCACGACGAATCTGTGCGATGAGATGCATGAGATCTTCCGTCTCTTTGTCGTTCATTCCCGCAGCAGGCTCGTCGAGTAGGATGATCCGCGGCTCTGTCGCCAGAGCGCGGACAATCTCAAGCCGGCGCTGCTCGCCATAAGGGAGCGATGAGCTGGGCTGATCTGACTTGATATCCAGTTTAAATATTCGCAAGAGCTCAAGCGCTCGTTCGCGCATTCGAGCTTCTTCGACGTAGTGACGTGGGTGCCGAAGAACATCGTCCATCACCGTTTGGCGAGCGTGCTGCAGGCCTGCGACGATGACATTATCGAGCACGCTGAGCTCTTTGAAGAGGCGAATGTTTTGAAATGTTCGCGTCATTCCCAATCGTGAGACTTCGTAGGTTTTCAGCCCGCGGATATTCACGCCGCGAATGATGACCTCTCCCGACGTCGGCTTGTACACACCAGTTAAGCAATTGAAACAGGTGGTTTTACCTGCCCCGTTTGGCCCGATGAGACCGACCAGTTCGCCGCGACGAAGCTGCAAATCAAAACCATCCACGGCCTTAAGACCGCCGAACTCCATCCCGACCTTTTTGGCCTCGAGAAGAATTTCGTCGTTCATCAAGAAACCTCGCTTGGCGAAGGGGTGTTCGACGAATCATCTTTCGCCTCACGATTCAAGAGCCGTGAAAGGATGAGCTGTAGTCGTTTTACCCAAGCAAAATCGTTCCACTCCCTTGTGCCGAGAAGACCCGCAGGTCGCATGATCATGAAGAGAATCAGGATCAGAGAGTAAATCACCATGCGGAGATCGACTTTCGTGATCTCTTGCACAGGGCGAAGCACAAATTCGGGAATCAAGGTGATAAAAATGGCGGCGATCACCGAACCAGTAAAGCTACCCATTCCTCCCAATACGATCATGATAATGATGTCTACACTCTTGGTGAAACTGAAGGTCGCTGGACTCAAATATTTGACCGAGTGGGCGAATAGCGAGCCGCCGACGCCTGCAAAAAACGCCGAAATCACAAAGGCTCGAACCTTCGCTTGTGTCACATTCACGCCCATGGCTTCAGCGGCGATTTCGTCCTCACGAACACTCAAGAAGATGCGTCCCTTTTGTGAATGAACGATCCGCCATAGCGCTGTGATCGTCAGTACAGTCCAAAAGCTCGCGATCGAAAACTGAGCTAGATAGGGGGACAGGCCAATCTCCAACCAACCTTCGGTAGCGGGAATTCGATTGAGGCCGCGAGCTCCGCCCACCGCCTCGGTGTTCAGCAAAGTCACGCGAATGATTTCACCAAAGCCCAACGTGACGATCGCGAGGTAGTCGCCGCGCAAGCGTAACGAGGGCAATCCCACAATGTATCCAGCTGCAGCAGCTCCTAGTCCTCCTATGGCAGGCAACAAGGTGAAGCGCAGAGGGTCCGGAAGTGCTTGAAATTCGGGTCGCAGAGAACACCAAGCCGAGAGGTAGGCGCCAACAGCCATGAAGCCTGCATGTCCGAGGGAGAATTGGCCCGTGAACCCGGAGACGAGATTCAAGCTTACCGCAAGAATGATATTGGTGAAAATCCAGAGTACCACATCTTGTGTGTAAGCATTGGTGGAGTTTTCGATGATCAAGCCGACGAGGACCAAGGCCACCGTCGCGAGAAACGGCGAAGGTAGGCTGCGATAAAAAAGGCCTCGCGCGCGTTGATCCGTCATCGGCTGAGTCTCCGCGAGGAACCCATCAGACCTTCTCCTTGACCGGTGTACCCATCAGGCCTGCGGGTCTAAAGAGTAGGACCACGATTAAAATTCCAAAGGCGAGTGCATCGCGATAGGTGCTCGAGAGGTAGGCGACCACCATTTCTTCCGAGAGTCCCAAAAAGATCCCTCCCAGCATGGCGCCAGGTAACGAGCCGATTCCCCCGAGCACAGCCGCAACGAAAGCTTTGATGCCGATGAGCATACCCATGAGAGGGTCAATCTTTGGATACTTCAATCCGACTAATACGGAGCCCACTGCGGCGAGCGAAGAACCCACCACAAACGTCCACATGATGATGCGGTCGACGTTGATTCCCATGAGCGAAGCCACCGGACCATTCACGCTCACGGCCCGCATCGCCATACCCAGGCGAGTTTGATGGATCAAAAAATGCAGACCGCCCATAGCCAAGGTGCCGACGAGGAAAATCGTGATATCAAGAGTTCGTACTTCGACCTCGGCCACGGTGAACAGTGTTCGATCGGCGATCACTTCGGGGAAAAGTTTCGGTTCAGCGCCAAATATGACCTGCGCTGAGTATTGTAGGAGTAGGCTAACGCCGATGGCTGTGATCAAAATATTGAGTTTTGGAGCTTTGCGAAGAGGTCGATAGGCAAGCCGCTCAATTGTGAGTCCCAAAACTGAACAAGCCACGATGGCCGCGATCAACAAAATCAGGAAAGACAAGATCCCGGGCGATTGATCAAGCTGCAGAGTGCGACCTGTGTAGTACGCTGCAAATGCACCCATCATGTAGACTTCGCTGTGCGCAAAATTGATCAGCTGAAGAATGCCGTAGACCATCGTGTAGCCAAGGGCGATCAAGGCATAGATGCTGCCGAGGGTCACACCGTTCAAGAGGTGTTGCAAGAACTCTTGCTGAGAAGCTTCCAAAGCTGCCGCTCCCGGTGTCGTTACAAGTCGAAAACTAATTCTAACGCCACGGGGAATTCGGTCAAGGCAATAGGCGAGCGGCTCAGATCATTGGGCATTGAGTTCCCAGAGAAAACTTCCTGCCCCAACAGCTCGCCGTCGAGACTTAAGGAGTGATCGTGGTGATGAAGCGGTTCACCTTGTCGGCCACTTGCACGACCACAGCGGACTTCGTCGCATTCCGCTGTTCGTTGATTGAGATCTGACCGGTCACGCCCGCAAAGTCTTTGGTCTTGGCGATTTCATCGCGGATGGCTTTGGGCGTGAGTTCCGGAGCGCGCTCCATCGCCGCCATGAGAATCTGACCGGCATCATAGCCAAGCGCTGCGAGTCCGTCGGGCGTTTTACCTTTGTACTCTTCGCGGTAGCGCTTGATGAATTCGATGACCTTCGGATTGTCACTCTCGGTGGTGTAGTGGTTCGAGAAATAGCTGCCTTTGATGGCTTCGCCGCCGATTTCCCATAGTTTGTCGGAATCCCATCCGTCGCCTCCAAGGAGTGGGACATCCTTGAGGCCCAGCTGGCGTGCCTGTCGAGCGATCATCCCGACCTCGGTGTAGTAGCCGGGCACGAAGATGGCTTCAGGTTTTTTGCCCTTGATTTGCGTGAGCTGAGCTTTGAAGTCGGTATCGCCCGAGGCGTACGACTCGATGCCCACAATTTCTCCTCCCATAGCTTTGAACTCGCGTTCAAATACGTCGGAGAGGCCAGTCGAATAGTCGGATTTGACGTCCTTGAGAATCGCCACTTTCGACTTTTTCAGATTCTCGCGTGCGAACTTGGCCATCACCAAACCTTGAAAGGGATCGATGAAGCAAACTCGAAAGATATAATCGCCGATCTCCGTCACTTGAGGGTTGGTCGACGAAGGCGAAATCATCGGGACTTTATACTGTTGAGCGACAGGAGCGGCAGCCAAAGAACGAGTCGAGGCGACCTCACCGATCACCGCGAGCACTTGGTCTTGCGTGATCAGGCGCTGAACCATGGCGCGCGCCTCTTCGGGCTTGCCTTGATTGTCATAGGAAATCAGTTCGATTTTTTTGCCTTTGATCCCGCCTGCTGCGTTCTTCTCTTTGATCGCGAGTTTCAAGCCCTCATTGGTTGAAACACCAAAGGTCGCCTCTGAACCCGTGAAGGAACCGTATTCGCCGATCTTGATCACGTTACTGGGTTGAGCGTTTTTCTTGGTGCAGCCGGCAAGTTGCAAATTCATCGTCGCGCCGAAGGCCGCGAAAGCGAAGAGTGCCAAACGCGAGCGAGTCGAGAACACTGAACGTAGAGTCGAGGATTTAGGCTGAAGCAAGAGGCCTCCTTAGCAACAAACTGAGCTGTGACGAAACGGTCGAGCCGCTTCTAAAACTGAACGGAAAACGCTCGATGCAGTCTGGTGGTGCAGTCTGGGCCTCGAGCGCGGCTCACGCCGCAATTGGTTGAGTCAAAAACCTAGCGAAATTCGCATCGTCACGTCAAACAAGCGCCGCGTCGAGAGCCGATCAAGAGCTCAGCGTTTGCGCTAATTTAACCCACTCTTCCGGCGGTTTCTTGCGATGCGCGAGGACCTGCGTCAGAGCGACCGCTTCGATGCGCCCCCGCGACCAAGACATCATAGCATCACAATATCCTCGCTTGAGTGCCTCCACCGCCGAAGCGCCCATGCGAGCTGCTAGCACGCGATCAAAGGCACTGGGCGCTCCTCCGCGTTGCGTGTGTCCCAGAATACAAACTTTAGCTTCGAGGCCCGCTTTCTTTTGTAACTGATCGGCGAGATCATAAGCGCGACCTGGTTTTCGCCCCTCGGCGGTGATGAGGATCGAGCTCAATTTGCCGCGCTTTTGTCCGCGTCGAATGTGCTCGATGGCCTGATCGACCGTCACCGAACTATCGGAGAAGAAGATTTCCTCGGCTCCGCATGCTAATCCTGTTTCCAGAGCGATGAAGCCCGAGTCACGCCCCATGACTTCGACGACGAATAGTCGTTCGTGAGAATCCGCTGTGTCACGAATTCGATCGATGGCTTGCACGGCGGTATTCACGGCACTGTCAAAGCCGATGGTGCTTTCAGTTCCGTAAAGGTCATTGTCTATTGTGGCGGGTATTCCGATCACGGGTACGTGGTGCTCTGTCCATAGCAGATGTGCGCCTGTGAAGGTTCCATCGCCACCGATGCAGACGAGGGCGTCGAGTTGGAGTTCGCGGAAGCTCTGCGCGGCGCGTGTCCGCACGGGCGCTTGGAGAAACTCGGGCACGCGCGCCGTCTTGAGAAAAGTCCCACCGCGCTGGAGTAAATTGCCGACGCTTCCTGAATCCAAAGTTTGAACTTCTTTTTGCAGGAGTCCGCGATAGCCGTGACGAATTCCTATGATTTCCATGCGGTGGTTGAGCGCCGAACGAACCACGGCGCGAATGGCCGCATTCATGCCGGGCGCGTCGCCGCCACTGGTGAGCACGCCGATACGATTAACGATCGCAGGTTGTCCAAGCGGTGCAAATCGGTCCAAGTGCTCGAGAGGATCGCGGTTCTGATTCATAGGCTCTCAGGATAGCTTCAGGAATCTCTGCGGTCGATCAATGTCAGGCCATCAAGAAAGCTTCGTCCTTGCGAAGAGGCTGCAGAATTCAAATGGAACTCCACGAGGCTTAGGTCCAGAAATTTTCGGGAGCCAGGCGAAGGTCGGGGAAACAGCAAAGTGCCGGCAAAAGCTTGCTCCCCATCGATCCGATAAAGAGAGGAGAGAACTAAGACGTTTTATCTATTCAGAAACTCAGATCGACTTCGCTTAGGACCTTATCGTGTTCAGGTTCTCGACCTGATATGTTAAATATTGCCTCCCGCATTTCGAAGCGACTTTCAGTATTGTAACTCAGTTCTAAAGAAGTGGACGCCCTTTCTCGCCTATCAGCCGCAGAGTCTTCGCGCCGATTTGCCGCCTCCGGCACCGACCGAGGCCGTCACTGTGCAGCCGGCGGCGCCTCGGGCTAAGGATTTGGATTTAAGCGCTCGCAAGCGCGGTGCTCCATTGAAAACCGTTGAGGAATCGGTATCGGAAGAGACTGAAGCGCATGGATCGGGTCTACGAATTTCTTCGAAGTCGGACATGAGTCAGATCTCTAATTTGTCGCAGTCTTCGCCGATCTTGACGGGATTGACGGGCTCCAAAGACGGCGCGGATCGGCGTCGAGATGATCGCGTCAAATACCAACAGCCCGTGGTGTTGATTGATGGTTTACGTGAGTTCGTCACGACAACTGTGGATGTTTCGATCTCGGGATTTCGAATCGAGGATCCGTTGCCGGGGGATTTTTTGAAGGTCGTTCGCGTGCAAATGGATGTCTTTGATCTCGGACTCATTGAGCTAGAAGCCAAACTCGCACTTTCGGCGCGCGAAGCTCGAGATCGTTTTCGTGTCGTCGGTCCACTCTTGCGCCAGCAACTGCGGAATTGTCGCGATCCCAACTACGTCGGAACCAATCCCTGACGTGCGGTGAACATGGTGCACAAATTCAGACAGACTCAACTGAGCTGTGGAGAGGATCGAAATGCTCTGGTGCAGTGCTCGGATCAGCGCGCTCGAGAAAGCGATGAGCACGTATTGAGCGCTCGTCAGAAGCTGAATCGAGGCGATCGATCTGAGATCAGGGACTCTCGTGCCGGCGCAACATCCACCCGTTAGTGGAGATTACGAATTCGGGCATAAAAAAACGGCCATGTTGAGCATGGCCGTTTTTCCATTCAACTCTGACAATTCAGATGCTGAATGTGTCGCCTTAGCGAACGATGTCCTTGAACTCTGCACCCGGGCGGAACTTCGGATAGGAAGTTGCCGGGATTTTGATCGCTTTTCCTGTTTGCGGATTGCGACCCATGCGCGCCTTGCGCTTGGCTTTTGTGAACGTGCCAAAGCCAACGAGTTTCACTTCGTCGCCCTTCTTCACGGTCTTTTTGATAGTTTCCATTGTGACGTCGAGAACGCGCTCAGTTTGCGCCTTCGTCAAGCTGCACTCTTTTGCGATCATTTCGATCAGTTCTGCTTTGTTCATCTTGCCTCCTGTTGTGGATCTCGTTGTTGTTCCTCAATCTGTTGAATCTCGTTGCAGTCTGAGCTTTCGACTTCGAACACCGCTCAAAAACGAATTGCCCGCTATAAGACCTGAACCGCGCTTTCTCGTGCACATCCCGCTTTTTAGGTGAATCGAACGACAGCGTCCGCTCGTGCGTCAAATAAATTCGCAAATTATTCTTGAAAAACTCAAAGGGCTGTTGCGTGTGCTTAACAATCTTGGAGGCTTGAAAGCCTTCATTCTATCGGACTTCGATTCGAATTTTTGGCGTCCGTCGATTCGCTTTGATCGGGCGACTCGATCAGCGCCTGCAATTCGTCAGGCTCCATGGATTCTCCAATCGAGCGCAAGACATCGGCGACGGCCGCATCCAAGGGTGTTGCAAGGTTGTAGCGCTCCGTTGCCCAATTGCCGAGGTCATAATCTCGGCATCGCTGAGAGCAAAAGGGTCGCGCTGGATTTCTTGGCGAGAACTCGGTCGACTTACCGCAGGCTGGGCAGCGGACCAAGCGTGTGAGGGTGCCGGCGCTTTCAGCACCGGTATTATGGGGATCCGTTGGGTTCGCGTCGGCGTCTTTTCGGCTCATGTCCGATTAATAGCGTCGGAGTGTTCCGCGCGCAATCGCTGTGCCTTGATAGTAAAGCGTGATGTCAAATTGGTAGCTCGATTCAGGACGACCCACTTCGACGATCCCGCGCAGGCTCACCGGCGTGCCGGCATAGTCGACGCCTTCGACATACATTCCCTGTGTGTTGTTGTAGTCATACAGCTTGGCTCGTTGATTGAGGATCAGAGCGCGAGCGCCGGGAACCAGCGCACCATAGAATGGATTGTACGCATCGGCGTTGCTCGTACCTGCACCGATTGTAAAGTTACCGGCGGGTTGGCCCGAGATAATATTGAGGTGCATGAAAGCCGAGTTGCTCCAAGTGTTGCAGTTGGCGTCGCCCCAGTTCCATCCAACCCAGTAGGGGTTGCATAGCCCCGCATACTGCAGCATGCGTCCGAATGCATCGCGGTTGCTCACTCCCAAAGAGCCTTTGAAGTTGATGCCGTAGCCGGCACCGTGCACCTGGTCGACAGTGATCAACGTTCCGGGCACACACATACCTTGACCGGGAACCCAGCCATAATTCGGTTGCGTACAACCTTGTTGATACAAGCAACCATACTGTGCGTTGTAGATCTGTCCGATTTGGCATTGGGTCGCGACCACACCGGTGCCTGTTGGGCCGCCGGGGGGGGGAGTCGTTGCGACATCGCCGCCGCCGCTCTTCGAACATGCGATCACGCTCAAAGATAGGAACAGCGTCGCGAACAGAGCCAACGCCATGGAGCCGACCTGCGATCGCGAGCTCGACGGACGGTGCGGCCGTGGTTCTGAGTGATGCATGTTCATACAACTCTCCTTCGATGAGCGAGTGAGTTCTATCGATCTGATTAAAGGTTCAATGCCAATGCCAAGAGCTTGGACCTGTGGTGTGCCGATCAATTTGTCCCGGGATGAAACAAACTCAAAAAAGTGCCGCTTTCGCGTTTGTCGAGTGCCCAAAATCCGCACCAGGCTCTTGTCGTCAAGATCGACCGAAATCGAGCTGAGCGTTTCAATTTGAGACAGTTCAAGGACTTATCGTGCTGCGGTTGCGGAAGAGGAGTGGGGTCAAAATCTTCACTCAAGCCCGGACCTTGGGCGTGCCGATAAAGCAAGGGATGGGGTTCGTTTCGAACTCAAGCCGCACGTTTTTGGAGGCTTCATGAGCGCCATTGCACGTATCAGCAAGGCAAAAGTCAAAGTTGCTCAGCCCTCGCACACGGGGCACCCTGCGCCCGGCGCTCGAACGACCTCTTCGATCAAGTCCGTGTTGTGGGCCGCTCTCGGCTGTGTCGCGATGAGTGCTGCCTCTTTGGCTTCAGCGCAAGTCACGACGGAAGCCGTTCCTGGTGAAATTATCGTGAAGCTGAAGGGTTCAGGAAAGTCGCTCAAGTCCCAAGCTTTTCTCGGTAAGGCGGTCAGTGAAGGTGGTCTGGCTCATAAAGGATCTTGGGCGGGGCTCAACATGCATCACTTTAAGGTGAATGATGCACGTCCCGTCGAGGCTGTGATTCAACAGATGCAAGCGGATCCCGACGTGGAGTATGTGGAGCCCAACTATATCCTTCGACGGCCCGATGACACCGAAGATGGCGAAGCGATGAGCATGGCCGAGGTTCGCGCCGCGGCCAACTCATCGAGCAGTGTCGCTACATCCAGTTTCACTCAAAGCAACGCACCGGTGCAGTTCCCTCAAGCTTGGGAAGCGGCGTCGGCATCCGGCACGACGATTGTCGTTGCGGTTGTGGATACAGGCGTCGACTACAATCACGCCGTGTTCGCGGACTCAGGAGCTATGTGGGTGAATTCGCGTGAAATCGCGAACAATGGTGTTGACGACGACGGCAATGGTTTTGTGGACGACATTCGCGGCTGGAATTTCGCTTACAATAGCAACAACCCTATGGACGATGATGGCCATGGAACGCATGTGGCGGGTATTGTTTTGGGAGCGACCCAAAATATTTCGGCCTACCCGATGTCTCCAGCGCGTATTCGGATCATGCCGCTCAAGTTCTTGGACTCCAACGGCATGGGTACAACTTCGGATGCGGTGAAGGCCATATACTACGCGGTCAACAATGGCGCGAAGGTGATTAACAATTCTTGGGGCGGGGGCGGATACTCCAATTCATTGGTTGAAGCTCTCAACTACGCATACAACAATAAAGTGGTCTTGGTGGCGGCTGCCGGTAACTCCGCTAATAACAACGATCAGTCTCCCACTTATCCCGCCAGCTATCCGATCCCCGGGTTGATCTCAGTTGCGGCGACGACGGATATAGATAATCTCGCCAGCTTCTCGAACTACGGCGCCAAAACAGTTCATGTCGGTGCTCCCGGATCTGGTATCTACAGCACCTACCCGTACAATTCTTACGGGCGATCATCGGGTACATCGATGGCCACTCCATTCGTCGCAGGACTCTCGGCTTTGATTCTGCGCGAAAACCCGAATCTGACGGCTTACCAAGTCCGCGAACTCGTATTCAGTGGAGCAGTTCCGGTTGCGAGCCTCACATCAAAGACAACCACTCAGTCCCGCATGAACGCGTATAACTCGGTGCAGGCGGCGAAGAGCGCAGTCGCCAGCTCATCGCAGCCGAGTTCGCAGGCTTCTGCACAACGAGCGCCCGCGGCTGAAGCTCAGGCGGCAGGCTGCGGTCTCGTAAAAGCTATGCGCAGTGATTTCTCGGGACCGGGCTCAGGCGATGGCATGAAGCAGCTCAGCTTTTTCGGTGTGCTGTTGTTGATGCTCGCTCCGGTGTTGATCGCGATGCGCTTGCGACATCGAAATTCAGAGACTTACCGTCGACGATTCCCTCGCTATCAAATCGCTTCGGAGGTCAAGCTCTGTGTGGGTGATCGAGAGCTTGTCGGCAGCGTTTCATCGATCTCAATGGGCGGAGCCCAAGTGAACACCGATGCATGGCTCGACAATGGCGGCGTGGTGGCGATGGTCATCAAGAGCCCCGATGGTCGCGAAGAGATCACCGTCAGCGGCAAAGTCGTCTGGAGCGAAGAGAAGAAGCGTTATGGCGTGGCCTTCCAAGATGCCGATACAAGCTCACTCAACTCGATCGCGCGTTGGACCAAGAGCTTAATGAAGGCTTCGTAAGGGTCAGCTGCCGCCCTGAACTTCTTTTTTATGGATGTAGTCATCGCGAATCCAGTTGCGTATCTCTTTGTGGAGCTCATCGCTGGCTCCAAAGAAAACAAAAAGACATCGATAGCCGACCCCCTCTTTTCGAGAGGGGAGGCTGGCGGTGCACCGCCCGATCACGCCATCCGCCGAGCCTGAAAAAAGCGGTGAGAAAAAACGCATAAATGATTTGGGCCGAATCGGCGTGGGATGCATCACGGTGAGCCCGTACTCGGAGAGTTCTTCCATCGGCGCTGTTTTGCACAGTTGAACCGTAATCTCGCACGGAACAAACACAGGAGGTTCGGCGTCGGCTGGGCGTAGCAGCGCCGGCACCAATGCCGCAAGCTTTTGCACGACCTGCTTTCGGTCAATAGGCTTGAAGAAAAAATCCGAAAAGCCTCGGTGCATGAAGGCGTTGGGTTGGAGCTCCGAGGTTTCGTCGGCCATGAGAAAGATGCGCGGCAGAGGTTGTCCGCTCGCGATCACGCCGGCCTGGCGCATGGTTTCGTGGAGACCGTCGAGCCATGCGGTTTGATCGCCGCGCACGAATGAAGCGTCGATGAAGATGGCTTCAAAACGCAGTTCGTCCGTTGAGCTTTGCGCGTGAGATGTTTTGTTCAGCTTGAGCCAAGCTAAATGATCGATCTCGCGCAGATCAAGTTGCAACTCGTGGCCTTCACCACCTGGGCTGCGGGCGCGTTTACAGTTGGCCTCGATGTAGGACATCTGGCCATCCGCGTGGAGCACCCGTAATCCAACGTTACTCTCGCCCCCAGACATTGAGTAGGTGATGAACTCGTCCCAGTCGTCACGGTCGGCGCTCAAAATTTGTTCGCGAAAATCAATTCTTCGATCGAGCCAGTCGCCGATACTACGACCAAAAAAGCTACTGCCGCGTTCGATGTCGAGATCAAAGCGCTCGATGGCTCGCGTGGCTAAATTCAGGTAAAGGAGTGTTTTCTGACGAGGCAGAGCGAGTCCTTCGGCAGCGACGACAAGGCTTGAGAGATCCATCGCGCCGTGGCTGCGTTTGGCGAAGGCTGAGAGAAAGCGCGTATAGTTTTGAAAGCGTGTCACTTCCACGCGTTCAAAGTTTTCCTCAATCGTGTTGGCCACTTGCTTCAGCGATGTTCGATTCATTTCGACGACAGCGAAACGATGTCTTGGAGGTAACTTATATTTGGATGCACTGAGAGGCCTCTTGGCGATTGGACGAGAGCGACCTTTAGGTGAGGGCATTTTTCGATTGATGATGAAGCGCCGAATTTCAGCGAGCTGCTCGGGCGCGATTCCAAAAAGGGAAAACCGAACCAGCCATTGATTCTCAATTTGAGGGTGTCGCACGGAGGCGTAGGCGCGACCAATGATTCGACCACTTGGTGAGCCGCGTGTACTAAAGGCCCGCGAATGAATCAGTGCGTAGACACCTTCCGCGAGCGGACGAGGGTTTCGAATCGAAAGTGCGGATTCAGATAGTTCATCGATGATGGCATCTTTGCCGATTTCGACAAAGCCTTCTGCCTTGGTTCGGTAGAGAAAGCTCGGATTGAGGTCGGGATTATCCGAAAAGAGCAGTTCAACCTTTTGCTGAAACAGAGCCTGATCGAAGGGCTTTAGAATGAGGTCATCGATGTGGTCGCTTTGGAAGCGCTCGTAGCTTGAGTTCGGTTCGTCGTACCCCACAAGCAGAGTCCGCATTTGCACTTTTTCTGAAGAGTGTCCAAGTTCGCCAAGCCTTTGTTTCGTCTGTTTGAGCCACTCGAGTGTTTTGGCGCCCATGAGATCCAAGTCGACAATCAACAATCGAATCGGCACGGCGGAGGCCAAAAACTCTCGAGCTTTGTTGGCATCCATTCCCTCGGTGGCATTGGAACCGGTGATTTCACGTAAGGGTTGTTCGTAAGCCTTCTCGAAGGCCTCAATACTGGGGAACGAATCCACCCAGGGGTCGTCAGGCAGCTCGCGCAACCAGGCCCGTAGCTGCTGGGCTGCGCGATTATCATTTGAGAGTACCACCACCTTCAACATATCGACTTTCAGTCTAAACTCCCGCCGGCAAGCTGGTTAGAAGTTTTCTGGGCATGTCGAGGACTTGCCACAATCTTGAGCCTCGAAGCAGCAGCTAGAGCGGAGTTCGTCGGATTGTGGAGCTCGGGTGAAGATTCAGATTTTGGCGTTGCCGTCGCCCCTTAAGTGAGGATCATCTTGTCAGATTGTTACCGAGGTTTAATGATCTCGACCTATGGCGAGAGTTGTGATCCTGAGACACAGTCGAGGTACCCCTCCCGGTCGCGTCCAAAGTTGGGCGGAGGAGCAAGGACATATCGTTCGAGTTTATGATTTGGACTTGGGCTCCCCCTTGCCGCGGCTGAGTGAGTTTGATGCGTTGATTTCTTTGGGCGGCCCAATGAACTGCGACGATGAGATCCGATGGCCATGGCTTCGAGATGAAAAACAGCTTCTTGCAGAAGCGATTCAAGCTGATCGCGTCGTGCTCGGGCTGTGTCTTGGAGCACAGCTCATCGCCCGAAGTCAGGGCGCAAAGGTTCGAGTGCATTCCCATTGGGAGAACGGGTGGCAAAAGGTGTCGGTGCGCGATGAGTATTTGGGCGACCAAGAGCTCTTCGTCTTTCAGTGGCATCGCGACACGTTTGACTTGCCTCCGCAGGCCCGTCGAATTGCGACGAATTCTATCACCGAAAATCAGGCTTTCCGTATGTCAGATCGAGTTGTCGGAACTCAGTTTCATCCAGAGACCGAAGCTTCGTGGGTCGAAGCCCTTATGCTGGATCCCGATCAGCCGCCGGAGGGCCCCTTTGTGCAGAGGTCTCCGCAACTCCGGGAGGGCTTGAAGTACCTCCCGGCCCAGCAGGCTTGGCTCGATCGTCTCTTACACCAAATGTTCAAGTCTGCCGGACTCTGATGGGAGCGTCCGGCGAATGATTCAGTTCAAGCTTTGCACTTGGGCGATATAGGGCAGATTTCGGTAAAAGCCCTGATAATCCAACCCATAACCAATGACAAAATCATTGGGAATTTCAAAGCCGACATAATCGGCTTTGAAATCAGTTTTCAAAGCTGATGGCTTGAGAAGAAGTGTGCAGGTTAGAATCCGCTTCGGCTTTCGGGCCTGAAGGGTCTTGATCAAGAAATCCATGGTCAATCCCGTATCGACGATGTCTTCGATCAGTAAAACAGTTCTTCCCTCAATCGAGCTGGTGAGATCCAAAGTCACTTTCACTTCGCCACTCGACTTCATGCCGTCGCCGTAGGAGGCGACACCGAGAAACTCAGTCGCCAAATCCGCGTCGATGGCGCGCACCAGATCAGAGAAGAAGACAAATGAGCCCTTCAGAACGCAGACGGCGATCAGTTCATCCTGAAGCTTCTCGCGTTCGATAAAAGCGGTGATTTCGCGTCCGAGCTCCTGAACCCGCTTGGCGATCTTTTGTTGGTCGATCAACTTGTTGTGCTTCAGTGGTGCCATGTTCGCCTCCGCAAAAGTTCCCGCTGAACTTGCCGACACGCTCTTCGCGTCGAGTTTTCCATTTCATTGTTCTCGATAACCGAATCCCAAAACAAACACCGGATCGATTTTCAGATCAAACCCAGGAGTTATTCATAATCTCACCGAATCCACCGCCTCCTGGCACGATGTATTGTTTGTCGTTAAGACCTCGCTCTTCGGACCAGCGCTCGCCCGGTTTGCATTTCAGGACTTCCGCAGGGGAGAGCCCGCGATCTAGCCGAAGAGCGTAGACGATCAAGTCAGGATGCGCTTGCGTCACGCGCTTGAGGTACTCCGGCGTGACAATGAGGTGGAGTGCAGCATATTTCGCTGCCCGTCCGCCGACGCGCTCTTTGTAATGGTCCAGCGCAGAAACAATGGTATTGCCTGTTGCGCCCATGGGGTCTGGCACGACGACGTAGGCTCCGTCGATCTCGCCGCCAATTTTCGCACTTCCCAGATGCACACCTGTGACCTGTTCTCGGTCATCGGTCATTCGCGACGCGAGAATATGATCTTGTCGGCAAGAGTCGGGATCCAGCAACTGATTGAACATGTGATGGCAGACATGGCTGGGAAAAGTTCCAGCCCGGGCCAAGTTGACTGTGACGACTCGCGTACGTGCCGCGATCACTTCTGTGGTGAGTCTTTGTTCGGGATGGAGGGTCGTCATGCGCGTGGGAATTGAAATCCGTTCGCGAGGCAGCTCACGAGAGGCAAAGCTCTGCGCGAGGGCTGCATACAAGCGCTCCACCAGATCGTTGATCTCGGGTTGTCGGCATTCCGGCGTGCAAAGCCGCGCCAACCATGCGGAGAGCGACGGATCCTGAGCGATATGAACTTGGGGGCCGTAATGATGTTCGAGTTCAGCCACAAACGCGCTCATGCGGTCATCAGGTAGCTGTGTGCTCAGCTGAGGTCAACGTCAAAGCTGATCAAGGGCTCGAGTTTTCAAGGCTTTCGCGAGCTGGATCGAGCAAAAATCAGCACGACCGGATCCTGAGCACCGCTCACCAACACCCAGCCGCTGTCCTGCATGGCCTCGCGATCAATTTCGAGCACGTTCTGTTGAGGCGGCAGAGAGGCCGGAGAGCGATCCGTACGGTGCTTTGCTGAGCTCATGACGACTTCAATTTGCTTTGTGTCGGGAGCATAGGCTTGCAAGACAATGTCAAATCGCCCTTGGCCATTCAAATCCAGACTGAAGTTCTCGGTCGTACTGGCCTCGACGGAGACGGCAGCTGTCAAACTCTCAGAGTGAACACTCAGCACCCGCAAGCCCTGTCGCTGCGAGCGAAGAATCTTTTCGAGGCCAGGTGCGCGATGGAAGCCGGGTGTAGAGACACCGATGGAAGCCAGCCACTCGGCTGGAACCTGGGCCGCGACAAGGTGAAGTTGTATCGGTTGAGCCGTGCTGAGGGCGCTTGCACCGGAAGGCTCGGGGGCTGCCGATACGCGAGATTTTGTCGCGTTTGCTGCTTTGTTTGATGTTTTTGATGGCGGAGCGAGAGTCGGGTCGTTCGATGCAGAGTCAGTTAGGTTGCCGACGCGGCCTCCGCCAAAATTCTCTCCCGAAGCGCCCATGGCGTCGACAGGGTTCGGTTCGACAAGTTCTTCGGTCATTGAGTCAGAGTTGAGCGATTCCGATGACGCTGAGCTTGGAGAGCTGAATCTTTCCCGACGATCTTGCGCCACCCGTCTCGCGTTTTCTGAACCATCGCCTTCGGCTTTAAGAAGCTTGGCGCGTTGAGTGGCGTTTCGAAAGATCGATACGTCGCCTTCGGAGCTCTGAGAGGCTGTCTGCCGAGCTGAATCAAGACCGAACCAGGTGCCGACTCCGAGGATCACGATCGTTCCCACCCACACCATCGGATTTTGCCACCAGATTCTTTGGGTCTTTGCCAACTTCCTGAGGCTCTTCCCGCAGCTGGCGCAATAGAGATCTTCAGGCTGCAAAAAGCCACACGCCGGACAGCTGACTTGGCGAGTGGGATCGAGCGAAGCCTCTTGGGCCGGAGTCTGAGTGTTGGCTTCGGATGGAAAGGTGTTGCGTTCGGAAAACTGTTCGTCAGCCATGCTTTGCCGCCTCTCCTCTCTTCCGATGTCGGCACGATCTCGGCGTATTGCGGTTCATGGCCGCTCGTTAGGATCGCATCGGCCCACAGATTGCTCGACTGAGGTGGGGGGCTTAATATCCTAACGTGTTGAAAAAGCTCAGCTCTTCTTATGCTAGCACACAAGTTGAGCAGGCCCAAACCGCTTTTTTAACTCCGGTCCTTGATCGACCGCTTCAGTCATAGGGATGTCTCTGCGAACTCAAATTAAATCGAGAGGGAGAATCCTCTCATGTCAGACTGACGAACCGAGAGAATGAAAACTGTTCGACGGGAGGTTCCTGACAGCTTCAGACCGTACTTTGTGAGATGGGCCGTACTTTGTGAAATGGGCCAGAGGCCAAAATCGGGCAGACTGGAGGGTTCGGCACCCACTCGCCCAAGGTCGAGGGGCATACGGCGGCCTAACGTTGTGATCATGAGGGCCGCCGCCCCGAAAGCCAGAGGAAATAGACCCTAAGAAATAGACCAGAGAAAGACCGCGGAACTGGCCTTTCACCCCATTTCACAAAGTCGCATTCTAAGTATGTCCGATAGACTTTGGACGAGAAGGTTTCGCAATTGCGAAACTTCGCGAGGACCATTGGCTGAATTTTTTAACCCAAGGTGAGGCCTTGTCAGATCCATCTGACCGCTCTGTACAGACTCAATCTTCGTCGTCGACTTCGATCGCGGCGAAAGCCTTGTCGCATGTTCCTGTGATGTTGCACGAAATCCTCGAGCAGGCGCAGGAGGTGAGCGATGAACTGCAGAGGCCTTTGCATTGGGCCTTTGATGGAACGTTTGGCCGTGGAGGGCATGCGCGCGCGCTCCTCGAGAAACATCCTCAATTGAAATTGGTCGCATGCGATTTGGATCCGGCTGCCCATCGCGCGGCCGAGTCGAGTTTCGCGAAGGAAATTTCTGAGCACCGGCTGATGCTCCATCATACGAACTTTGCCAATCTGCCGAAAGTGATGGAGGCCCTGCGGGCAGAAATAGGCGAAAGCTTTATTGGGTTTGATTTCATGATGGTGGACTTGGGCGTATCGAGTCCGCAACTCGACGAAGCGGAGCGAGGTTTTTCCTTCTATCAAGATGGGCCCCTGGATATGCGCATGGATCCGCTCTCAAAGCGGCGCACCGCGGCCGACTTCGTGAATGAGTTGAGCGAGGAAGAGCTCGTCGAACTCTTTCGCGACCTAGGAGAAGTCCAGCGTCCCTATAAAGTGGCGCGCGCGATTGTACATGATCGAAAAACACGTCGCTTTGAACGAACTCTGCAGCTCGCGCAATTGATAGAACGTGTCGATGGTTGGCACAAGAAGGGCCATCATCCCGCGACTTTGTACTTCATGGGTTTGCGCTTGGCGGTCAATGGTGAGCTTAAGGCAATCGAAGACTTTTTGCCCGAGGCCATTGCGAACTTGGGTCCCAAGGGTCGTTTAACCGTCTTGAGCTTTCATTCGCTTGAAGATCGTATCGTCAAACAGAGCTTTCGAAAACTCGAAGAATCCGAAGAGGCTTGCGGGGAAAATGTTCGTCGAAAGGCGACCTCGCCGAGTGACCTCGAACAAAAACAGAATCCAAGATCGCGAAGTGCAAAGCTTCGGTGTTTTCGACGATTCGCTCCGGGAGAGCGAAAGAGTCGAGGCAATAAATACGCGCATCTGGCTCCCCCGAAATTTCGTGAAGATCAGGATGATCGAGGTGAAGAGGAATGAATCGCAAAGTTATTCGTCAGATCGATCGCGAGCGCGATGGTGCCGCGTTTGACAGTCCACCATTTGCCGAAAGTCCTTCGCCGGTCCACTGGTCGGCTCGCCAAAGCGAACCTCAGGTTTGGCAAGGACTTCGTTTTGCGGACTTGGCTCCCTTCATTTCGTTGGCCGTGATCACAGGTGGATTGTTCGCTATGGCCTTGGCTAAAATGGAAGTTCGTCGGTTGGGCTATGCGATTGTTCAGCTGGCTAAAGAAGAACGGCGATGGCGTGACGAGGAACGCGGCTTGAACTTGGCTCTGGCGAGGGCCATGGGACCAGAGCGGCTTGAGGCGATGGCAGGGCGTCAACTCACTTTGCGTCGGCCTCAGCAGGGCGAAATTATTCAGATGACGGAAAACGGAGTGGCACTTGAGCAATAGCCTCAGATTTCAGGAAGAGATGAGCCATGGGTGAGGGATCTCAGAATCGTACTCGACTCCTCATTGTCGTGATGGGTTTTACGACATTATGGACGTTGCTTCTACTGCGTGCGGCGTGGATTCAATTGACGCCCAATGAGCGCCTTGAGGCCCTCAAGCGCCGACAGTACGAAACCAGCGTGAGTCTCAGCGCGCGCCGGGGAGACATTGTCGATCGCGCGGGACGCGAATTGGCGGCATCCACCGGTGCTTGGTCGATTTTTGCAGATCCAAGCGTGATCGATGCGCCTCGCAAGACGGCCCGGCAGCTTGGTGCGGCCCTGAAGTTAACTCCCAAAGAGATGAACGCCTTGGTCAAGAAACTGACTTCCAATCCGCGGCGCCCCAAACGTTTTCTCTGGATTGAGCGGCAAATCGATCGCGACAGCATGGAAAAGATCGCCCGGCTCAAACTTCGTGGCGTGGGTGTCGTCGAAGAGCCGAAGCGAATGTATCCCAATCAGCGATTACTGGCCCAAGTCCTAGGTTTTGTCGGGCGCGAGGGACATGGTCTCGAAGGTATTGAAATGAAGTACAACGATGCGCTTGAGGCCACGCAGAAAAAGCTCGCACTTCAGCGCGATGCCCGAGGTCGGCCGCTCGTCGTCAATGGACAAGTCTTCGCTCAAGCTCCCGATGGTGGAACTCTGCGACTGACGATAGATCGAGATCTGCAGTACGTGGTCGAGTCCGAAATTGCGCGTGCGATGCAACTGCATGAAGCCGAAGCTGGCGTCGGCGTCGTGCTGGATGCGCAAACGAGTGAGATTCTCGCTCTGGCCAGTTTGCCGACTTACGATCCGAACGCGGCAGCGAAAGCCAATGCGAGCCTTCGTCGCAACCGTGCGGTCACGGATCTATTTGAGCCGGGTTCGACGATGAAGACTTTTCTGGTCGCCGGAGCCATTGAAGCCGGACTTGTGGATCCTAATAGTAAAGTCGATGGCGAAAACGGACAGCTGCGTGTCGGCGATCGCGTGATTCGCGAAGCGGATGCAGAGCACAAGTGGGGCATCATCTCGGTGGCTGATGCGTTGGCATACTCCAGCAATGTGATCTCCGCCAAACTGGCTTTGCGCCTGGGCGATGCGAAGCTCCGCGAGATCATGACGAAGTTTGGTTTTGCCGAACGCTCGGGTGTGGATTTACCGGGCGAAGCGCGAGGGGTCCTACAACCGCTCCCTTGGCGGGATCATTTATTGGCGAACGTCAGCTTTGGACACGGAGTTTCTGCAACCGCTCTCCAGATTGCCAATGCCTACGCGGTGATTGCCAATGGGGGATGGCTCAAGAAGCCCTACGTCGTGAAGGCCGTGTCCGATCCTGAGCACGGAGAAGTGGCGGTGGGACAATCGCAAACTATTCGTCGAGTTTTGTCGGACGAGACGGCCAGAAAAATGCGAGCGATGTTGATGGGTGTCACGGCCAAAGAGGGAACCGGTTGGAAAGCACGCGTGCCGGGTTTCCCTGTTGCTGGAAAGACCGGAACGGCTCAGCGAGTTGCCGATGACGGACGTGGCTACGAGCCCGGGGCCTACATTGCAAGTTTCGGCGGCTTTTTGCCGGCGAATGATCCGCGCTTCGTGATTTACATCGCGCTCGATCGTCCTAAAAAAGAGTATTACGCGAGTGCCGTGGCGGCGCCTGTCTTTGCGCGGATCGGTCAATTTGCAGTTCGACAAGCGGGCCTGGTACCCGTGATGATCACCGCAAAAAATGTGGTGCGGCCGGATGCAGCGGCTCGGGCCCGCAATCCCGAGGCGGATGCGAAGCTCTGGCGCGAAGAGCACGGCGTTTGGACGCGCGAAGAGCGCGCCGAGGCGAGGCGCAAGGCGGAAGAGCGACGGCGTGCTTATTTCACCACGTCGGCGGGAACCTCGCTTCTGAACATGGGGGGCATGGTCGAAGTCGTGGCTCCGTCGGATTGGGAAGATTGGCGTACATCGGCCGAAGAAGCTCTTCGTCGCGATGTGGAGGCTGAGGATGGTGAAATTCGTATCCCCGAAGTTGCGGGATTGAGTCTTCGTGAAGCCATGGATAAGTTTGTCGCCGCTGGAATTCCTTGGAGCGCCTTGGAGGTTCAAGGCTCTGGCTTTGTCGCCAGCAGTCAGCCGAGCTCGGGGCAGAGTTGGGTCGCGGGACGAAAAGTGAAGGTGAAGCTGCTGCGTGAATTGCGTGGCGCGGACGCGAAAGAGCGACCTCGATCGAATTCGCATGAGTCCTTTTAGAGGTCTTGATCCTAGGGCCTCGGCAGATATGTCGATTCTCTGGGGACACTTTTTGAATCTGGGGACGCCTCTTTAAATAGTACTTGATGGGCTGCTGGAGCAGCGGGAAACTTCCGGCGATGGCAAGATTAACTTGGGGTGAATGGCGTCGGGAGCTGATTGGGCGCCTAAGTCGCGAGACGCGATCCAAAGCGCAAACAGTCCCTCAGGCAACGGTGAGGCCTGCGGCGAAATTTCACTCCTCTTCCAACCTGCCGACCGCGGACGTAGATCCACAAAGTACGACTTCGCTGCCATCGAACTCTGTTTTTGCCAGAGGTCTTGGTCAGACAGAAATTGTCGCTATTTCTCCGCCTGAAACTTGGAGCGAATTTGATGCACAAAGCTTCGCTGCCACGCAAAGGGATTGGCTCACTGCCGATTCTCGAAAGGTCCAAGCCGGCGGTGTCTTTGTCGCAGTGAAGGGCGAACGGGCGGACGGCCACGATTTCATACCCGATGTGGTGCAGAGACAAGCCGCGGGAGCGGTGATCTTTGAGCGTGAGCCAAATGCTGGTTGGGCGAAAGATCGCGGAACCCCCTGGCTTCAGGTGCGAAGCACGCGACGGGCATTGGCTTGGGGCTCGGCCCTTCTGCAAGGCGAGCCCAGTCGCGAGCTTTTTGCTGTAGCCGTGACAGGAACCAATGGCAAAACGACGTCTACGTATCTGATCGAGTCGGTGCTTCAAGATTTAGGTTGGCCCTGCGGAGTCATGGGGACTGTGGATCATCATCTCGGCCAGAAAGTATGGCCGAGTGCGCTGACCACACCCGATGCTCCGGGCTTTCAAGCTCGGCTTCGCGAGTTTGTGGAGTCCGGTGCACGAGCGGTGAGCTTTGAGGCTTCCAGTCACGCTTTGGATCAGTCGCGGCTGGATGGAGTTGAGCCCGACGTTGCCGTGATCACGAATTTGACTCGTGACCACCTCGACTACCATGGCGATATGGATCGCTATTTTGCAGCGAAAGCGCGTCTTTTCGGTGAGCTGTTGGCGCAGTCGTCGAAAGCGAATCGTGTGGCGATTTGGAACGGCGAAGATGCAGAACTCGCAGCGCGCGAAAAACCATGGCGGGAGATGGCTCTTGCGATGGGCATCGATTTTTGGAGTTTGGGCCGAGAACTCCGTGCGGAGATTCAGAGCGCTGATTTGCGTGGGACCGATTGGCTGGCGCACACGCCTTTTGGGAATATTGAGTTGCATCTTCCGCTGCCGGGCGCCCACAACCTAGCCAATGCCATGGGTGCCCTAGGTGTGGCGATCGCCGCTCAGCGAAGTCAGCACTCGCAAGTGGATCTTTCCGCGATCGCCCAGGCCATGCGGAATGCTCGGGCCCCTCGCGGTCGACTCGAGCGCGTGCCCTCCAGGGAAGGAAGACATGTGTTTGTCGATTACGCCCACACCGACGACGCCATTCGCTCGGTGATGGGTCAGATCGCGCGAGTCGCAGGCGCGCAACGCCCTCGATTGATCTTGGTTTTTGGCTGCGGTGGAGATCGCGATCGAGGCAAGCGTCCGCTCATGATGAAAGCGGCCTGCGAAACCTCAGACTTGGTGGTGTTGACCAGCGATAATCCTCGCAGCGAAGATCCACAGCAGATTATCGATGAAGCTTATCGGGGCCGAAGCTCGCAAACGCCGGTGCATCGCGAGATCGATCGACGAGCGGCGATTCGTTGGGCCCTCAGCCAGTCTCGACCTGGAGATGTGGTGGTCATCGCGGGCAAAGGCCACGAGCGCACTCAAGAAATTGCGGGTGTGAAGTATGAATTCGACGATGTGGTGGTTGCGACCGAAGAGTTGCGCGAGTTAGAGAGCCGTAAAGAGGCTTGAGGAGAAGAGATGGCCGATGCGGAATTATGGAAACTCGGTGCGCAAGAAGCGGCGGCCGCAATCGATGGACGGTTGGAGTTCGTCGGGCCATTGAATTCAGTCGTTGATGCTTCAGACACGCAGACCTCGGACCTTATTTTCTCGGGTATCGGCACCGACACTCGCCACCCCTTGCAGGGGCAGCTCTTCATTGCCCTCAAAGGCGAAGTGCATGATGCCCATGCTCATCTCAAGGCCGCGATCGAAGGTGGTGCGCTCGGTTTATTGGTTCATCGCGATCTCACGAACGAGGAACGTCTCTTTATAGCTGAGAAACGCTCCAGCCCCCTTGCCGTTATCCACTGTGGTGATACGTTGCTGGCCTTGCAAAAGTTGGCGCAGCACTGGCGTCGCCAGCGACGTGCCTTGGTGTTGGGGATCACGGGTACGAATGGCAAAACCAGTACGAAAGAGTTCGCGGCCGCGATCCTCACTTCGCAATTCAATACGCATTGGTCAAAAGGCAGTTTTAATAATCACTGGGGAGTGCCGTTTACACTCTTATCGCTTCATGATGCTCATGAAGTCGCAATCGTTGAAATGGGTATGAATCACTTAGGTGAGTTGAAGCGGTTGTCGGAGATCGTCGAGGCCGATGTGGTCGTCTGCACCATGGTGGGCCGCGGACATTTAGAGGGTGTGGGGAGCGTGGAGGGCGTGGCGCAGGCGAAGGCCGAGATTTATAAGTATGCACCGACGAACTCGACCTTCATCTTCAACCTCGACAATGAGCATACGGCAAAAATGATGGCGGAGTTTGTTCCTCTGGTGCCTTCAGGGCAGCCGGGCCGTCGCAGTATTACTTTTGCCGAGAGAAGAAACGGCAATGAAGCAGGTGACGTGAGTTTCTCCGTGGACGAAGCCACAGATCAGAGTTTGCGGATCAGTGGAAGCATTCGCGGAGTTGCCGGTGAGGCCGTTGTTCCCGTCTTCGGTCGACACAACGTTGTGAATCTGATGGCGGCATCGGCCCTCGCATTGGCGGCAGGAATGACTCCCGAAAAAATTTGGGCGGCTCTGCCGAGGTGTCAAACCGCATGGGGGCGTAATCAGTGGGTCGATCTTCAGTCGGGGGCGCGGGCCTTGTTCGACGCCTACAATGCGAATCCTGAAAGTATGCAGGCGGCGCTCGATAATTTTGCGACGCTCACGGTGGGACGCCGCTTTGCCGTTCTTGGCGAAATGCGCGAGTTGGGCGAGGCCACGGCCGAACTGCATCGCGAGATGGCGGCGAAGGTGGCTAAAGGCCCCTGGGCGGGCGTTTACTTTGTGGGTCCATCGGCTGAATTGGTGGCGGCTGAGTTGCGGGCTCAAGGCTTCCGGAATAATATTGTTGTTTCAAATACTTATGAGAATTTTATTGCGGCTGATCTTCGCGGCATGCTAAGACCCGGGGACTTGGTTTTGCTCAAGGGATCTCGAGGCGTGGCGCTGGAAAAGTTTTTGGCGGATCTGCATCCGACGAAACCACTTTCCAAACACTGACGAAGGCCGAATGAATTTTCGGCGAACGTGTTCGGCGCTCACCTTGCGGTTAAGGAACAGCGTTCGAGAACGATCCGAGTCCTTTGCGAGTTTCCTTTTAGTGAGATTCAAACGAGTGAGAGTCAAAACGCGGCGTTCAGGCCTCGAGCAACAGAGACTTCAACGATCGCGTCGACTTGAACAACACGAATATGCGCACCGGGGGATCGACACAACATGCTTTACCAGTGGCTTCACCAGGCCTCCGATTCATTCTCCGCACTCAACGTTTTTCGTTACATCACCTTCCGCACCTTCATCGCGTTTTTTACCGGCTTCTTTGTCTGCTTATGGATTGGACCGCGCTTCATCCAAGGTCTTGTCAATCGTCAGGTGGGACAATCCATTCGAGAGGACGGACCTCAGACTCACAAGAAGAAAGCGGGCACGCCGACGATGGGCGGTGGACTGATTCTCATGGGGCTCATGATTCCCGCTGTGCTGTGGGTGAACATTCTGCATCCTTTGGTTTGGGCGACGCTGATTGTGACTTTGGGATTCGGATACATCGGCTACGTGGACGATTCGCTGAAGGTCCAAAAGAAAAACTCCAGAGGCTTACCCGGTAAAGTTCGATTAGCAGGTGAGTTTCTCATTTCGGGCTTGGTCGTTGCGATTTTGATTTGGAAATTTGATTTCTCAACCGTCGTGAGTGTGCCGTTCTTTAAGAATGCAGCTTTCGATATCGGTTGGGCCTATGTTTTGTTTGCTTCCCTCGTCGTGACGGGCTGTGCCAACGCCGTGAATCTGACCGACGGTTTAGATGGCTTGGCGATTGTACCGGTCATCATCGTCGCAGCGACACTTGGGGTGTTTGCTTACGTTGCGGGACATGCGACCATCGCGGGATATTTGCAGATTCCCCACATCCCCGGCGCCGGAGAGTTGGTCCCGCTCTGCGGAGCCATGGTGGCGGCAGGCCTTGGCTTTCTTTGGTTCAATACCTTTCCGGCACAAGTCTTCATGGGGGACATCGGTTCGCTATCCATTGGTGGATTCCTGGGCATCATGGCCGTGCTCACCAAGAACGAATTGGTGATGTTGGTCTTGGGCGGTGTCTTTGTGGTCGAGGCGCTTTCGGTCATCACACAAGTCATCAGTTTCAAACTCACAGGCAAGCGCGTATTCCGCATGGCTCCGATTCACCATCACTTCGAGCTCAAAGGTCTTACGGAAACAAAAATCATCGTCCGATTTTGGATCATTTCGATCTGCTTGGCGATTCTGAGTTTGGCAACACTTAAGCTTCGCTAAGCGGTGCAATTTGCACCTTTTGAATTCGCAATGCTGTCGATGTTCGTCGATATGAAGGAGAAGCAGTCATGACCACACCCCCTCAAACACCCCCTACCGCACCTGCGGCGCCGATGTCCGAGTTTCAAGATCTGCAAGGGAAACGCGTTCTTGTCGTCGGCCTGGCTCGATGCGGAGTTTCCCTCGCTCACTTTCT
The DNA here is from genome assembly GCA_947462815.1 of Pseudobdellovibrionaceae bacterium. Classification (GTDB taxonomy): domain Bacteria; phylum Bdellovibrionota; class Bdellovibrionia; order Bdellovibrionales; family JAMPXM01; genus UBA2339. The sequence continues at coordinate 13,824 of CANHQR010000010.1, read as the reverse complement.
GACGGAATGCGGAGCGCAAGTGACGATCTCTGACCACAAGTCGAAGGCCGAATTGGCTTCTTCTCTTGAGCAGATTGAGGGCCTCGGTGTGCAGTTGGACCTGGGTGGTCACTCTCCCAAGGTTTTTTTGCAGCAAGACGTGATCATTCTCTCGCCCGGTGTTCCGCCTAATCTCAAGATTTTCGAGTACGCCCGCTTCAACGGGGTTCTAGTTACAGGAGAGTTTGAGTTCGCGACTTGGTTTATCAAAAAGCCAATCATCGGAATCACCGGTACGAATGGTAAATCGACGACCTGCAAATTGACGGAAATGTTCTTGAAGGAGTCGGGCCTTCAACCGTGGCTGGGTGGGAATTTCGGTGAGCCTCTCGTGGAGCACCTGCGAGCTGTAAAACGTGGCGAGAAGTTTGACTGTGTGGTCGCGGAAGTCTCCAGCTTTCAGCTTGAGCACTGTGATCGGTTCACCCCACAGAATATCGTGTTCACCAATTTAGCTGAGAACCATCAAGACCGTTACAAGTCGATGGAAGACTACGTGAATGCCAAACGCCGCATTTTCCAAAACGTCAATCAGGCCACCACATCCATTTTGAATGCAGACGACGCTGCGGTTGTGGAGTTGGCCCGTGATCCTGCTGTTCAGCGCGGTCGAATTTTCTACTTTTCGCGCAAGCCGGCTCTTGAGCCGCAGATCATGACGATCGGTGGAGCTGTTTGTATCAAGGATGAAATTCGCGTCCGGACGGGACCTGAGATCGAATACTACTCGGTAAAGAATATGAAGATGCGGGGTAAGCACTCGATCGACAACATCATGGCGGCGATCTTGGCGGCGCGCGAGCATGGCGCGAAGCGCGAGCACATTCAAAAAGTCATCGATACTTATGGAGGCATGCCGCACCGACTGGAGTATGTGCGTCGGGTGGGCGGCGTTGAGTTTTACAACGACTCGAAGGCGACCAATGTTCACGCCGTGATGCGCGCCTTAGATGCCTTTGACGAAAACGTGATTCTCATCATGGGTGGCAAAGACACAAATTTGTCCTATGAGCCGCTTCGCGAAATGGTGAAACGCAAGGTAAAGACCTTGATTCTGGTTGGCGAAGCCAAAGAGCGCATGAACCGTGATCTCGGTGATTACTCAGAGACCTTCTTGATTGGCACTTTTGAGGAGGCGGTTTTGATCGCTTATCAGAAGTCTCGGATTGGCGACTGCGTGTTGTTGAGTCCTGGTGCTTCGAGTTTTGATATGTTCGATTCTTACGAAGAGCGCGGGAATTACTTCAAAGAAATCGTCGCCAAGTTTCGATGACGAGCTTGTCGATGATGAGCTTGTCGGCTGAGTGGTCTCATGCGCGGCGACGTCGCCGTGCGCTTTGGATCTTGATCGGCTTGATCGCCTTTGCCGTCAGTTTCGTGTTGGCCGTGCAGTTCAAGTTCAAGCGGAGCGAAGGTCTGAAGGTTGGCGTCAGCGAACTTCACGCCGAAGCCAAGATCGTGTGCCCTGAAGGCTATGTAGCGATTCGAGCGCGGCCGGATGTGGGCACTCAGCATGATTTTTGTGTGATGCGGTTCCACGCGCGGTCTGACACGCGGGAACCTCGCCGTGATCGAGCTCGATTAGGTACGGATCCCAAGGGGCGTGCGGCCACCAACTTTATGCATCATCACGCTCAAAAAGCTTGTCGCAATCTCGGACCGGGGTATGCGCTGATTTCGAATCCGGAGTGGATGACCATCGCGAGGGACCTGGAGCTTCAGCCGGAAAACTGGTCGGGAGGCGACGTGGGCGTCGGGGTGTTTGTACGCGGCCATACGGATGATTCACCTCGACATGCTTTGAATATCGAAAATCTGAACGAACCTTACGATCAAACAGGCAATTCGGCGGCTGATCTTCCGGGACAAGGTTGGGAGCAGCGGCGGACTTTTGTTTTGTCGAGCGGCGAGGTGTTATGGGATTTCTCCGGGAACTATTGGCACTGGGTCGACTGAGTTGTGAAAGGTGAGAGTCGCGCTCGATCGGCTCAGCATAGTCTCCGTGAAGGCGATTGGTTACACTTTGATGAAGTTGAGATCGCGCATTCTTCGGACTCGCTCATGCCACCGGAGTCATTGCGGCCTTTACATCTGAAGAGAGAGCATGGACTGGGGCGATATTTGCCGGGCGAATTGGATCATGGTGGGTTTGCGATGCGCGGGGGATCTTGGTTGAATGATTCGCGAGCCGGGATTTATTCGCTGAGTCTCGCTTTTGCGGGTGCGTGCGCTCCCGCGGGTATTTCGTTTCGTTGCGTGTTCAGACCGCACGAACAGGGTTCGGAAACTGCGCCGACCCAACCGTGAGCCCAACCGTGAGCCCAACCGTGAGATTGATCTCGAATTTCTTGTCCGCAAATTTCATGTTGACGCGAGTTTATGTTGACATGAGGTCACGTTCACAAATTTCGCCGTCGCAGATTTGGATTTCAGAGGTTGAAGCTCACCCAAGCGTCAGACCGCTGATCTCAGTTGCTCCAGAAACGGCGAACTCGGTCGCCGATGCTGAGATTCGGGCGCTCGGCCTCGGGCTGCACGGCCCTGAAGCCGCGCACGATCAGAGGCAGGTTTTGCTCCACGAGAACAGAGCTAAACCCTGTCATACGAAGATCTCGTGACGCCAGAAGAGCACCCAGTGCACCGCCCATCTGAATCGTGACCGAGTGAACGGCATAGATGGTGGGTGGCGACATATCGACATTCGAATTGCAATAAATCGGACCTCCGGAATCGCCAGGCTTCACTTCGAACCCGCGAAAGTCAGACGCCATCTGAACGTCTTGCGCGCTCACGAGTCCGGCTTCGATGCGAGCGGGAAGTTCACGGGGAATCCGCACGATGTTGATTCGCCCAACTCGACCGAATCGATCTTCACCGACGCCGGCGGCTGCACAGTAATGCGTCAGATGTCCGCTGATGAAGCTGCGCGACGATCCCTCCTCGGGCAAGTGAGCCGGAGCGATGGGAATTGGCTCAGCGAGGCGGACAACGCCAAGATCTCGAGCTGCATTGGCGAGTGTAGGGTTCTCCCCATTTCGCCAATTGGGATTGCGGAAAAAAGCCGCGACCTCCGACCGAAAGGAAAGAGGTTGGCCCTGTTGGCTGTAGCCACGGCAGTCCACCATTGCCGTTCGGCGAGAGTTTCGGAGCTCGCGCAGCTGGGTGGCGACGTTAGGGCTGGGTGTAATCGAGAGTGAAGGATCGCAGTGGGCCGCGGTGAGTAGGTAGCGAGATCTCGAGGGGGAAGCGGCGTTCTTATCCGTCGAGTTTTGAGAAACTTGCGAGCGAAGCGAAGCCGGAAAAGATTCTTCATCGATCAGAGTTCCCGTGCACATCGCCAGGCTCACGCGCTGCTCTCGATTTTGTGCATCGAAACCGCGTTCCATCACATGGATCCGGCAAGCTCCGGCAAACAGGGGTTCTCGATCCGACGGAATGGCGTCGCCCATAATGGCCAAAGCGGTGTTCGAGTTCAAAAACACAACTGTTGATCCGATGGAGTAAAGGAACCGGCGCAGGTTGCGTTGCAGTGAAGAAAACCGCAGTGTCGAATTTTCTGACAGTTGAGAGTTGAACATTTGGCCACTCCTCGATCCCGTTGGCGCCGGGGCTGATTGGCAGCGGGAAGTACCGCTCGATGCATGAGCTCGATGCATGAAATGATTTGGTCGCAAAAAGATTTAGCAATGGGGGATAGCAAATTTCAGGCTGGCTCGTGGACCTCGCCTCAATGGTCAAAATCGATCAGTTGGCGGCCGCAGTCACTTCAGGCCGAATCCATGAGGGGCATAACCCTCGAGCGACGAGCTTCGGCTCAGTGGTGACGACCCACGCCTTTGGTCGAGCCTTCGGTGATTTAGTCGCATTCCCATGAAGAGGTTTGTCCACTTTGCGAGAGCTCAGCGCTACGCTGGTGAGGTCGCTCGGATGCGAGAGGAAATGAGATGAATCGATTGAATCTAGAGAGTTTAGCGCGTTGGCCTCAGGGCGGGGGGTCGCAAGTCGTGGGCTCCGAAACGCGCGTCTCAGGCTTATGGTTGGCGGCATTCATGCTGCTGGGTTTAGGCGTCGTGCAGGTTTACACGAGCAGCTATATCTTTGCGTTCGAATCAAGAGGCGATGGCCTTTTCTATGTGCGGCGGCAGTTTTTGTTTTCGATTCCCGCTCTGGGAATCATGGTGGTGACGGCCTTGGCGCCTTGGCGCTGGATTGAGCGTTTCGGAGCTCTGCTCTGGTTATTGGCCGCGGGCCTGGTGGCGCTGACCTATGTCCCTGGAATTTCCATGCGAGCGGGTGGAGCCGCGCGATGGATTCAGCTTCCAGGAAATTTTGTTTTTGAGCCGAGCGAACTTGTCAAAGTGGCGCTACCTTTGCTGATCGCGGCGGCATTGGCTCGGCAAGGGCGTTGGCCTCTTGCGGGAGCTCATGCACATTGGAGCAGTCAGGGTTTGGCTTGGCTGGGATTTATGGCCTTGCCGCTCTTTCTGGTGCTCAAACAGCCGGATTTTGGAACCTTTGCGATCGCGGTTTGCACGGTCGGCGTGATGCTCTTCGTCTTTGGTTTGAGAAAGAGATGGTTGGTACTTCTCGCCTCAGTTGCAGTTCCCGCCTTCTACCTCCTTGTGATGCGAGTTCCCTACCGACGAGATCGCGTGTTGTCCTTCCTGGATCCTTGGTCGAATGCCGACGACAAAGGCTTTCAAGTGATTCAATCGATGCTTTCGATGCGAACGGGGGGATTGCTCGGCACAGGCTTGGGCGATGGGCAGGGGAAACTCTTTTTCCTGCCTGAGGCGCACACTGACTTCACTTTGGCTGTTTTGGGCGAGGAGCTCGGTTTTCTGGGAGTTGCGGCCCTCTTGGCTCTCTACGGTTTTGTCCTCCTTCGAATCTTTAGATTAGCGGCTCGAGCTCAAGATACTTTTCGGCGTGCGCTCGCGACGGGTTTGGGCGTCGTGTTTGGCTTGAGCGTGTTTGTGAATATGGGCGTCGCGATGGGGCTCCTGCCGACCAAGGGCCTCACCTTACCCTTTCTGTCTTATGGTGGGTCGAGTGCAGTGATGTCAGGACTTCTGTTCGGATTGATTTTGAATCTTGAGCGACAGGATCGCACCGCTTATCGTCGCTCAGAGTTAGTCTGAGCGGCTTGAGTGAAGTGCGCAGTATGGCCAGATCAAACGGGCAGTCTTTGAGGTGCCGGTGAATTCTCAGCTCATGAATTCTCAAAGTGATCGTCCGATCCTGATCGCGGGTGGTGGAACCGGCGGACACATCTACCCGGGTGTCGCCATCGCTCGAGCGATCTTGGCCACGCGCCCGAATTTGAAAGTCGAGTTTGTCGGTGCGCGCGGAGGTCTTGAAGAAAAGATCATTCCTCGCGAAGGCTTTACGCTGCATTTGATCCCAGTCGGCAAGTTGCACGCGAGTGTTGGGCGATGGACGCAGATCAAAACACTCTTGGGGCTACCTCTCGCGTTCGTGAAAGCTTGGCAAATTCTTTCGAGCGTTCGCCCTCAGGCTGTGCTCGGCGTGGGAGGATTTGCTTCGGGGCCGCTCCTAGCCGTGGCCGCTCTTCGCGGTTTTCGTACCTTGATTTGGGAACCCAATGCTCACGCAGGTCTGGCCAATCGATGGCTCGCTCGAATTGTGGATAGGGTTTTGGTGGTCTTTGAGGCAGCTCGCGCGCAATTGCAGCGACCCGATGCCATCACCACGGGTTTACCGGTCAGGGCAGAGATTCGTCCACGCTCTCCACGCGTTCGAGCGCCGGGTGAGCTACGCGTCCTCGTGTTTGGTGGTAGCCAAGGCGCTCGATTTATCAATCAAGTCGTCGCCCAAGCCGTTCGAGACGGTGGCTCTTGGCTGAATGGTGTGGAACTGGTTCATCAGACAGGACGATTAGATCATCCTACAGTGAGTCCGATTTATAGGGAGCTCGGCAATCCGCGGCTGACTTGTCATGAGTACCTTCATGATATGCATGAGCGATACGCTTGGGCCGATGTGGTGGTCTGTCGGGCGGGAGCTTCGACAGTGGCGGAGATTGCGGCGGCCGGTAAAGCCGCCGTGTTTGTGCCGCTTCCCACTGCCGCTGACGATCATCAGAGAAAGAATGCCGAAGTTCTTGTCAAAGCGGGAGCTGCGATGATGATTGAGCAGCGCGATCTCAAAGTTTCGACATTGACCTCGTTGATTCAAAAGCTCCGTGATGACGTGCAAAGTCTGGTTGAAATTGAAAAAGCTGTGCTGAAATTTGCCGAATTCGATGCCGCGAGAAAAATTGCAAGCGAAGTTTTGGGTGACTCGGACCCAACGGACAAGACATAAAGAGACTTATGCCGCAGACCTCAGTCACGTCGAAAAACCAGCGCAGTCTCTTTGCCGCCCGTGTGCATTTTATTGGGATCGGCGGAATCGGCATGTGCGGCTTGGCCGAACTTCTTCACAATATGGGAAGCTCGGTGTCGGGCAGTGATTTGAGCGAGAATCCAAACGTTTTGCGTCTGCGCGAACTCGGAATTCAAGTCGCCATCGGACATTCGCCGGAGAATGTGCATCACTGCGACGTGGCGGTGTATTCCTCGGCGGTGAAGCCCACAAATCCGGAATTTGCGGAGGCTCGACGATTGGGTGTGCCGTTGATTCCACGTGCCGAGTCTCTCGCCGAGATCATGCGATTGAAGCGGGGAATCGCCGTTGGTGGCTCGCATGGTAAGACAACGACGACATCTATGATCGCGGCCATTTTTCTAGAGGCTGCGGCCAATCCCACCATTGTCGTGGGTGGACGTCTCGATTTGATTAAATCCACGGCGCAACTCGGTCATGGAGAGTGGATGATCGCCGAGGCCGATGAGAGCGATGGAAGTTTCTCGCGATTGAATCCGGAAATCGCCTTGGTCACCAATATCGATAACGATCATTTGGATCACTACGGGACATTTCAGCATCTCAAGCAAGCCTTCTTCGAGTTTGCAGGTCGAGTGCCGTTCTATGGAGCGGCCGTTGTCTGCTGGGACGACGCGAGCATCCGAGAAACCTTTGAGCACTTTGGAAAGCGACTTTTGCGCTATGGATTTCGCGACGACTGCGACCTTCGCCTTGAAGGCGATCGTGGCACCTATTCGGTGTATCGACATGGGCAGCTTCTCGGTGGAATCACGCTGAATGTCCCGGGTCGTCATAATGCTTTGAATGCGGCCGCGGCGATCGCAACCGCCCTTGAGGCCGGTATCGATTTTGCGACTTGTGTGCGTGGACTCGAACGCTTTCGCGGTGTGGATCGACGATTCCAACTCAAAGGTGAAGTGCGAAACATCTTGGTGTACGATGACTATGGACATCACCCAACAGAGATCGAAGCTGTTCTGCAGGCCTATCGCGAGCGGCATGGTCATCGTCGTTTAATTGTCGCATTTCAGCCCCATCGCTACACGCGCACCAAGCTTTGCTGGGATCAGTTTCTGACTTCCTTCAATCGGGCCGACCAGCTCTGGCTTGCGGACGTTTATGCTGCTGGCGAAGATGCTTTGGCCGGTGTGGATAGTGACTCGATGCGATCAGGAGTTTTAGCGTCTGGCCGGGCGCCTCGCGAAGGTGTTGAGCGCCTCGAGTCCAAAACAGGTTTGTCCTCGAACTTGAATCAACACGCAAAAGATTTAGCAAACGTGCTCAAGCCGGGTGATGCGCTTTTCACGCTGGGTGCGGGAGACATTCACAAACTCGGCACGGCTGTTCTTGAAGAGTTGAGTCGCTCATGAGTCTAAGGCCGCAGGGACTCAAGGAAAACTGGTCGCTTGCGCCCCTGACTTCATGGTTGGTCGGTGGTCCGGCTGAGTTTTACCTCGAGCCACAAAGCGAAGTCGATTTACGGGAAGGCATCGAGTGGGCTTTGAGTGAAGGTTTATCGATTCAGATCTTAGGCGGCGGCACCAATGTTTTGATTCACGATTCAGGTGTTCGCGGCCTTGTGATTGGACTCCGTCGATTTGCTCAACTTCAGAATCAAGTTGTCGACGGTGAGTTGCGACTGAATGTTTTGAGCGGTACTTCCAAGGCGGAATTGCTCAAAGTTTTTCTCAAGCACAAACTTGAGCCGGCCGTATTTCTGGCGGGATTGCCGGGCGACGTAGGGGGCGGAATCGTGATGAACGCCGGGGTCGCTGAGGCTCTACGACCCCGAGAGTTCGTGGAGCTGACGCGTTCCATTCGAGTTTGGGATTGGTCGCAAGGACAAATTCAAGAACGGGTTCAGCGTCGAGAAGATTTACATTGGGACTATCGACATTGTCGGGGCTGGCAACCAGGAGTCATCGTGAGCGCGGAGTTGGCTTGGCCCTTCGAACCTCAAGACGATGTTCTCGAACGAGTTCGCAAGGCCAATCAAGTGCGTTTAACCAAGCAGCCTTTGGATCTTCCATCTTGCGGCAGTGTGTTCGTCAATCCGCCAGGAGACAAGGCGGGCCGACTGATCGAGGCGGCAGGTTTGAAGGGCTATCGAGTGGGCGGAGCGCAGGTGTCGCCGAAGCACGCGAACTTCATTGTCAATGTCGGTGGTTCGTTAGCTCAAGATCTCGACGTGGTGATTCGCCATGTGCAAGCCGAAGTGCAGAAACAGTTTGGCGTGCAACTTCGTACGGAGGTTGTCTATCTGGGGGAATGGCCTCACTGAAATCTCACTTTGATCTCGAGCCCTTGTATCGAGTTGAGGTCTTGTTCAGTTCTTGAGAGCCGAGTCAAAATTCCCTTTCCTGACCCGCATTTATCCAGGCATTAAGTCGGGAATCCGATCTGCCGATGCGATTTCTGCGACATGTGCCGCGATCCCTGCGGAATCGATCCCAAGTTCTTAAGCCAAACTTATCCGGGGTCCTCAATCCATGCGCCGAGGAGCGAAATATGTCTCAAATCAAGACGCGTCGAAGCTCTAAAACATTGTTGAGCCGTCGATGCATTTCGGTGGCAAGCACCTCTCGAGCAACTCTCTTGCTCCTGGCGACGGTCTTCTTCGGGTTGTCTCTGGATGCGCGCGCCGAGCCTACCGCGACTTCTGCAGCGCCGGCTCATGTGCAACAGCGTGAAGAGGTTCGCGAGGCTCGTCAGCAATGGCGTGATCAGCACCTAGAACAAGTTGAGGCGGCCAAAGAAGCTCGCGAACAGTCCAAAGAAGTTCGCGATCTGCGCCGTGAGGGCGCGAGTCGAGATGAGCGAGCTGCGGCTCGCGATGACGTTCGCGATGCCCGTCGCGATTGGCAAAAGGAAAAGCACGAGGCTCATCAGGCTCGTCGCGATTGGGGTGCTGAAAAGCGAGATGCAAGAGAGGCTCGGCACGAACAGCGCAGGAATCGCCGCCAAAGGTAATTGAGGGAAAGGACCTCATCCGGATCGACATGATTCAGCCTGGCCGACCGCTCACCTTTCACACTGGACCTCCGTCGAGGTCCAGTTCGCATTTTGTCGCGACGCCTGTTTCTAGGCTTTACGTCAGGTGCGCATTAGCCTCGGATCTGTGGACATCCAAAACGAATCCAGATCAGAGGGGCGGCTCGACTCAGTTCAGGCCGCGACGGCTTCGGAAGAGTACTCAACACCGAGTCCGATGAACTCAATCCATGATACGGCGGTGACTCCTCGATGGGCGAAGTTCGCGCGCCTGGGCATCTTGGCCGGCGTCTCGAGCGCCATGTTGGGTGCTGTGGTTTGGTCCATCATTCATCAAAAGGCTTTGTTTGGCGTTCGTGCAGTACCGGTCGAGTGGACAGAGCGGATGGGCAATTCGCGAATGGCCGCGCAGCTGACCACGTCGGTTGAAGCCTCGATCGGTGAAACGCTTCGGGGAATTATGGGTGAAGTGCCTTGGCGAATTTCGTTGGACGAAGTCAGCGCGAAGTTGAAAGAAAATCCTTGGATTCACGAAGCGAGAGTTCGTCGTCAATTTCCTGATCGGGTGACGGTGTCGATCACGCCTCGTCGTCCTGTTGCCGTGCTGGTTGAAAAGGCAGGCTTTCGGCCTCTGGCGGAAGACGGAAGCTTGCTTCCAATCTGGACAGGCGAGAGCGTGCCCGATGTTCCGTTTCTGAGATCCGAGGTGTTGTTGAGAGACAATACGAAACGATCTGAAGCTGTCGAGATGTTGCGTGAGCTCCCGGAGCAAGGCGTGCTCAGCGTTTCCAACATTGCCGAAATCGAGTTCACTCGCGAAAACGGATTCTCGTTGGTGCTCATATCGCCACGATTGGAAGTGTTGTTGGGAAGCGGAGAGATCGACATCAAGCTTCGCCGCGTGAGTCATGTGCTGAACTATCTTTCCCAAAACTCGAAACGAGCTGCGGTGATCGATGCGACTTCTTCAAAGAAAGTTGTTGTCAGGGCGCGGCAGCGACCGTAGCCTTGAGTCGAGGGTGCTCCGCCCAAGGTCGGGCGAAGCCACTTCTGCTTCAGCTGAGCAGGCGGTTTCCGAGCTCAAGGCCAGGTGACCGTGAAGACCGGCGAACCCATGAGGTCAGACCTTTTGGCCAATTCGCATTCGCGGTGCTTGGGTTCTGAAGAATGAGTGTGCCGGGAGTCTTTTTTGGGAGATCGACGGCCGGGGGTTATGGATGACGACAAGTGAGCGCGGCTTAGATCACAATGCGACAGCGACTTCGCGCCCCACCAGCGGAGCGTCGACCTCATCACTCAGCTCCATGAATGTTCGCAGCTCGCTGCGCGAGCGCCCAGCGTCCCGTGAGATTCTTCTCGCGGGTCTCGATATTGGCTCGAGTAAAGTGAGCGTTGTCGTCGGGCTGGTGCGACCATCGCCCAGTGCAGGCCCATTGTTGACGGCCAATGATTTGCAGATCGAAATTGTCGGCGTCGGAAGCGCTGCATCAAGCGGCATTCGTCAGGGTGTGGTCGTCAATGTTGAATCGACCATCGAGGCCATTGCGAAGGCTCGTGAAGAAGCCGAGTTGATGAGTGGCTACCGTATTGAGGAAGTTTTGGTCGCCGTCGGTGGCACCCATGTAAAGTCTTTCGATTCGCGCGGTATGATCGCGATCCGCAATAAAGAAGTGAAAATCGAGGATATTGCTCGCGTGATCGAGGCGGCCAAGGCCGTCGCGGTACCCGCCGATCGACAAGTCCTCCACGTCCTGCCTCGCGAGTATAAAATTGATGAGCAAGCCGGAATTTCTGATCCCATTGGCATGAGCGGTGTGCGATTAGAAGCGAATGTGCACATCATCACGGCTGGGCAAACGGCTTTGCAGAACATCATCAAGTGTTGTGAGAAGGCCGGCTTACGAGTTCGCGGGATGGTTTTGCAACAGTTGGCCTCGAGCCTAGCCGTCTTGTCCGAAGACGAAATGAAACTTGGCGTGAGCGTGGTCGATATCGGCGGCGGTACGTGCGACATCGTGACCTATGTTCAGGGGGCCGTGGCCCACACGGCCACAGTGCCTGTTGGCGGTTCCCACTTCACACAAGATGTGGCGATGGGCCTGCGTACGCCGCAGTCAGCGGCCGAGATCGTCAAGCGCAAGTTCGGCTGTGCCATCGCGGACCTTGTCGATGAAAATGAGACCATCGAAGTCGAGGGTGTGGGGGGGCGCAAGCCGCGCTCACTTCTCCGTCGACATCTTTGTGAAATCATTGAGCCACGCGCTGAAGAAACTGTGCTGTTACTGTGGCAGGAAATTCGCCGCTCGGGCCTAGCGGATCAGATTGGGTCAGGCCTTGTGCTCACCGGTGGCGGAAGTTCTCTCGAAGGACTTATGGAAATGGGTGAGTTTGTTTGCGAAGTACCCGTGCGCCGCGGAATCCCCGAGGGCATGGGCGGATTGACGGATGTGGTGCGCTCGCCGGAGTACGCGACAGGCGTCGGTCTTTTGATTTACGGGATCGAGAATCTATCGACACAAGAAAAACAACGCCTCGCTCAAGCATCTCGCGAAGGAGATTTCTCTGTGGGAGAGACCTTGGATCAGGTCGCTCGCAAGGTGAAAGACTTCTTCAACGGCGCCTTGAGCTGAACGGTTCAGTACGAACGGAGGGGTCATGTTCGAACTTGAAGAAAACATCAATATCGGCGCCAACATTAAAGTGGTCGGCGTCGGCGGTGGCGGCAATAATGCCATCACGACGATGATCGACGGTGGTTTACAGGGCGTCGAGTTTGTGATCGCGAACACCGACAAACAGGTACTCGCGGCTCATAAAGCGCAAAAGCGCATTCAATTGGGAAGCGAGCTGACCAAAGGATTAGGCGCGGGTGCCAATCCGGAGATCGGTAAGCGTGCGGCGATCGAGTCTTACAACGACATCGTTGAAGCTCTCGAGGGCGCCGACATGGTCTTCGTGACCGCGGGTATGGGCGGCGGAACTGGTACAGGCGCAGCGCCCATCGTCGCCAAAATTGCGCGCGAACTTGGTGCGCTCACCATCGGTGTCGTCACACGACCCTTCTTGTTTGAAGGCAAGAAGCGAATGCGCAATGCCGATCACGGTATTCAGGAGCTGCGCGAGAACGTCGACACGCTGATTGTGATCCCCAATCAAAAGTTGCTGTCGATCTCCAGTGCGAACACCACATTAGTGGACAGCTTTAAACGTGCGGACGAAGTTTTGCTTCACGCGGTCAAAGGGATCTCGGATCTCATCAACGTCCGCGGTTACATCAACCTCGACTTCGCGGACATTCGTACCGTCATGGCCTCGAAAGGTATGGCGATCATGGGTACGGGCCGAGCCAAAGGCGACAATCGCGCCGTAGAAGCAGCAACAGCGGCCATCAGCTCGCCGCTTTTGGAAAATATCTCGATTGATGGAGCCACAGGCATCATCGTCAACATCACGGGCGCCAACTTGCTGATGCACGAAGTAGATGAAGCCACCATGCTGATCACCGAGGCGGCGCATGAGTCTGCTGAAGTTATTTTCGGTGCGGTTATCGATGAGTCGATGGGAGATGAAATCCAGATCACGGTCATCGCGACGGGCTTCGGTCAAGATCCCTTGTCTCTGCAGGCCGGTGAGCACATGGCGCAGATGCAGGCCCTTCAACATCAGGTTCGCGTTTCCACACAAATGTCGGCCCATATGGTGATGCCTTCTCAGGCTCCGGCTAACTATCCGCCACAACCTGGTTATGCCGTGACTCCGCAGAACTTCTCGGCACCGACACACTCGATGCCGATGGGTCAGCCTGCCTACGCACCGCAACCGGCTCCGTCAGTCCCTGCTGGTTATGCGGGATGGCCGACGGCGCCGACATCAGCGCTGCCCGAGGCGCACGCGGCTCCTGTGAGCCATGCGGCGCCGACCGCTTTTGCGGCGATGCCTTCTGCACCCATCTCGGCTTCCGCGATGTCGCCAGTTCCTGAATTGTCGGCTTCACCCTCGCGCGAAGAGAGCGGTCTGGATGTGAACATGAATGGTTCCGCAGCCCCCACATCTTCTGGAGATAAGCCTTTGCCGCGCGATCTTCTGCTGGCGAAGGTTCGTCAGTATCGCGAATCGCAGGCCAAACGCACGGGCGGCTTACCGCCTGAACAATTGGCGATGCAAGTTGAGGAACAAGAGAGTTCTCTTGAGATGGCGCGCCGTCTCGCGAGCGAGATCGTTCGTTCACCATTCGATCCTAAGAATCTCGATGTTCCAACTTTCCTTCGCCGTAAGTCGCGGGATGAGGAGCAGGACGGAGCTCAGGTCTAAGTCACGGATCTCGTTGGGTGTTGGATGGGTCAATGGCCCGTCTCGCTCACGAAGAACGAAACTGAGTCAGGTGAGACCCAGGTCGAATGATCT
>CANHQR010000009.1 GCA_947462815.1 Pseudobdellovibrionaceae bacterium | reverse complement strand
GAGTTATGACTTCTCGGACTCCTACCGCCGTTTGGTTGAAGCGGGCGTGGCAACAGACTTGGCCGGTGAAATCCTTCTTCGTGCCAGTCGAGAAATTGATCCTATTCAGGCCAAGCGCAAAGCCAGCATCGAAGCTTGGGTGGCCAAGTGGTTGCTCACCAACGTGCAGATCTGCGAGGCGACCTCGGCAGGACGCTACCATGTTTTCGTCGGACCGGTCGGCGGTGGAAAGACGGCCCAATTGGTGAAGACCGCCGCGCAAATGGTGATCAAAGAGCGCAAAAAGATCGCCATTGTGAGCTCCGATGTTTCGAAGGTGGGAGCCATCGATCAACTGAAAATTTACGCGCAGATTTTGAACGTTCCATTTGCCGTGATTCGCGATAAGTCGGATTGGACCTGGATCGAACAGCAGCTATCGCATGTCGATCATATCCTCGTGGATACATCGGGCGCTTCACTGCGCGAAATGGAAGAGATCCAGCGGCTGCGTAGTTTGTTGCCGCAGGGTTCACAAGTGAACTCGGCGAGCGACCTGCGTGTGCACCTCTGTCTCTCGGCGACTATGAAAGAGACCGATGCGATGGAAACTCTTCGTCGGTTCCGCGTGGCGAACCTGACGGACTTGATTTTCACAGGCCTCGATCTTTGCGTGCAGTATGGTGTGATTCCGACGCTGCAGCTTAAGTCGGGTTTGCCGCTACACAGTTTCGGTGTCGGTTCCCGGATTCCGGAAGACTTCGAGCGCGCCACTAAAGAGCGTGTTCTGGATCTGCTCTACAAACTTTCAAGTTTAAATTCTTCAACCGCGCAGCCGACGACGGCCGCCCGAGGCGGTCAAATCGCCTCAGATTCATCAACTTGGGGAGGATCATTATGATGTTGTCCACGACCGGTTCGGCGCCCGTATTCGCGCCGCGGGTCATGTCGTTGACTTCGGGCAAAGGCGGTGTCGGTAAGAGCACACTCACAGCAAATCTCGCCCTGGAGTTGGCGCGCGCCGGCCAGCGCGTTCTGCTCATAGACGGTGATTTTGGCATGGCCAATCTCGATGTGATGTTTGGTTTGCGCGCTCGCCAAAGCTTGCACGAGGTCGTGCAGGGTGAAGCGTTGATCCAGGATATCATGATGCCGGTCAGTGAGAACATCACTCTGATCCCGGGTGGAAGTGGCATTTATGATTTGCAAAAATTGACGGCAATCGCGAAGCAAACTTTGTTGGATCAGATCAGCCAGCTCGAGGACTCGTATGATGTCGTGCTGGTCGATACGGCTCCTGGGATCACAGACAACGTCTTGTTTTTAAACTCTGCGGTTGAGGAGATCCACGTTGTCTTGACGCCAGATCCTTCATCACTGACGGACGCTTACGCACTCATTAAGACCCTGCACCTGAAGGCGCGGGAGAATCGGTTTCAAGTCATTTGCAACCAAGTTCGGGATCAACAAGACGGCGAACGAATCTTTAATCGACTTGAGAGTGTCGTTGCTCGCTTTTTGCCGGTGAGACTCGAAATGGCGGGAGTGATTCCTATGGATCCCCATTTGCGACAGGCGGTGCGCAGTCAGCAGTTGGTCGGACGTGCGCAACCACAAAGCGAGTCCGCAGCGGCGATTCGTAACCTGGCGCGCGAGATCGTACAGCGTCAACGTCTAGGCGAGTGTAAAGGAAGTTTACAGTTTTTCTGGAGACAAATGGTCGGCGCGGCTTGATCGGTCGATCTTCACAAGGGCCTCGACGAAGGGCCCTCGACCTATTGGCGGCTACCGATGCGTCAAAGTGCGAGAAGAGGCAAGAAAGTGATCCGGGAAGTCTGGCATGAAAACGTCAGGACTTCTGCTCGACGGGTGGACTTGATATTCTGAACTGGCAGGCGAGAGGGAGTACATGACGGCAAATTCGAGTCAGCTTCGCAAATATAAAGAGGCCTCTAAGAGTTCACGCGGCTCGGCTGAAGATGCCGCGGCTAAAGCGGGGGGGCGAAAAAGCAAGGCCGCACTGAAGAGCGTCGAGGGCAACGCTCAGCCAGAGGCGAGTGTTGAAGCCGTTGCAGAAGCAGAAACGCCAGCACCCATCGGTAAGAACGGACGTCCCACGGTCCGCTTCGGCTCAGCTCAATCTGAAGCGCGATTCAACATGAAGCCGGGAGCAAATGGCTTTGTGCGAAGTGAAGAGGATCGGACAGAGCTCATTAAAGAGTATGCCCCGCTCATCAAATTTGTGGCGCAGAAGATTGCCGTTCGATTGCCTGCGAATATCGAGCTGGATGATCTCATTTCTTCGGGAGTGATCGGTCTGATGGATGCGATCGACAAATACGATCCGAATCGTGACAACCGTTTCAAGACCTATGCGGAATTCCGTATCCGCGGTGCGATTCTCGATGAATTGCGTTCACAAGATTGGGTTCCAAGATCTGTCCGCGATAAAGCGAAGCTTCTGGATAAAACAGTGGCCGAACTGGAAATCGAGTTGGGCCGGCAGGCGAGCGACGAAGAGGTCGCGGAACGACTGAACATGACCATTGAGGAGTTCTTTGAGCTCGTCAATCAGGTGCGTCCGGTCTCGGTCCTTTCGATCGACGAGATTTCCTCTTTCTCCAATGTCGATAAGAAGTCTTTCATGTCCTTGCTCGAGGACGTGCGCGTTGCGAATCCACTGATTCAACTCAGCTCGAAGTCGGTGAAGGATATCATCACCAAGGCGATTGAAGAGTTGCCGGAACGTCAACGACTAGTCCTTTCGCTCTATTACTACGAGGATCTCAACCTCAAAGAGATCGGTAAGGTTTTACGCGTGACTGAGAGCCGCGTTTCGCAGTTACACGCTCAGGCGATGAGTCGCCTGCGCTGCAAACTTGCCGGATTTATGAAAGAGCATAGTCAAGAGGCGTCCTGAGGCGCGCCCAGAGCGGAGGGACTCTCGATCAACGAGTCAGTCTGTGTCTTAGGGAGTCGCGAAGCTTGGACATGAGTCGAGCTTCCATTTGTCGAACGGCTTCTCGTGTCACACCATAGCGCTCGCCAATTTCTTGCAGTGTCTTCGGCTCATCGGCGAGCAAGCGCTCTTCGAGCAGCTCGAGTTCGCGATCATTGAGGTCAGGACGGAGATTTTCGACTTCTTCGCGCAAAATGGCGACAAGCTCGGCTTGTCCGAGCTGCTCATCGAGTGGCGCATCCGCTGACGCTTCTCGATCCAGGAGCGTGACTCTACCGTCGTCCCCGATCGGAGTCTCGAGCGAGATATCGCGTGCGGACATTCGCTGCTCCATCGTCTGCACATCTTCCTCGCTCACGCCAAGTCGAGACGAGAGAAGTTTAACAGTGGGTTCCTGTCCCTCGAGGACAAGTCGATCCTTTTCTTTCTGGAGTCGGTAGAAGAGCTTTCGTTGAGCCGCCGTCGTGCCGATGCGAACCATCGAATACTGACGCATCAGGTACTCTTGAATATAGCCGCGAATCCACCAGACGGCATATGTGATGAGACGAACGCCCTTGTAGGGATTGTACTCGCGAACAGCCTGCATCAAGCCAACGTTGCCTTCTTGGATCAGGTCAATCAGCCGGGCTCCGAACTTGGAGTACTCCGAAGCGATCTTGACCACAAAGCGCAGATTGCTTGTGACCAGAGCTTCGGCCGCCTGAGCATCACCCATTTCCGCATAACGCTTCGCTAACTCAAACTCCTGCTCACGCGTCAGAATGGGGTATCTCTTGATCTCGGCCATGTAGAGCGCGACGGGGTCGGCCGCCGCGGGCAAATGCTCGGTGACGACGGACGAAATCACGGGCAAGCGCTCGACGGCCTGGGAGCTCTTGCGACCTTTCTTCGAATTCACCGGGGTGGTGGGCGAAGGTTCCTCGGCTCGTTCGGCCGCTAATTCCGCCGCTAATTCGGCGGCTTCTTCCAATTCGCGCAAATCCGTTTCTTCCCAGCCACTCTCTCGCCAAGCCGCCTGCGGATCTTCGTCGACCGCGCTCAACTCTGGTGAGTCAACTTCGGCTCCGGTCGTTCGGGTGGTGGATGTCGCTCCCGGGCCACCCACATCGCGCCAGCGAGTGGATTTTGTTTCAGCCGGGTCGACGATCTCAGCCTTCACGCTCTCGATCTGCTCGGTTGTGCTCGCCGCATCGCTTTGAGTTCCGGCTCCCGCCGGCGATGCTTTGGACAAAGTCGACGAGCGCGACTTGCTGCGCGGCTTTTTGGCCGGGCCCTTTACGCTCGTTTTCTTCGACTTCAGCTTCGTCAACCTTGTCTCCTTTGGATCAATCTCGGGCTGATCAAGCTCAGGTTCAGGCGAGAGCCGCCTTCAACTTTTTCTCCAGCGTGCTTTGCACGAGGCCTTTGACCGGAGTCAGCAGCAAAGGAAGGTCCACGTCGATGGTCACCAAAGACGAACCCTGTGCTTGGCTGACGACCTTCATGTTGGCCGTGAATTTCGATCCTTTCGCCGTTCCGCTCAACGAACCCTGGTTGAAGCTAAAGCTGCAGCTCGGATCCATTTTTCGAAGTTCAGGATCCGTCTCCAACATCGTCTTGATCTTTTCGTAGGCCTCATTGGCCGATTTGCTCGTTAGACTTTGCACGCTCACCTTGGGCATGAAGATGTGTCCTTTCACCGGTTTGTCGAGCTCTCTGTGACGGTGATTTCCGCAAGGCCCTCACCTGAAACTGGAGCTTCGACTCAATTCATTCGCCAACGCGCCGACTCGCCGCCGACCTGCCGTAGCTCTTGGCTTTCGACGAGCCGACTGAGTCATAGGTTACGCTCTGCGTAGGCCCTCGTCAGCAGCTCTGCCGTAACTGGTGCGCCTTGTCGCCGAGGCCGGACGGTCGGAATTGAGGTATAGACTGATTTGATACTTCTCCAAACCCTTTTCTTCATTGGCTTTTTTTTAAACTGAATCTAGGCTTGGAGCTTCTTTTATTCAGCAGGTGAAAGCATGAAATTCGTTTCGGAACGCAAGCGCACACATTACGCCGGTCAACTTCGTCGAGAGCATGCAGGGCAAAACGTCGTGCTCATGGGCTGGGTCGATGGGCGGCGGGATCATGGCGGTTTGGTCTTCATCGATCTTCGCGATCGTGAGGGCCTCGTCCAGGTTGTGCTCGATCCGAATCAAGCGGCGATGAGTATCGCCAAGGATTTACGTGGCGAGTATGTCGTCGCCCTGGCGGGACAAGTTCGTGAACGCCCGCAAGGCATGCGTAACTCGAAGCTTCCGACGGGCGAAATTGAAGTGATCGCCGAGGCCCTCGAGATTCTTTCGGAAGCCAAGACGCCGCCCTTTCAAATTGATGACGCACAAGTGGGCGAAAACTTGCGATTGAAGTATCGCTACCTCGACATTCGCTCATCGCGTTTGGGCGGTTTCCTTAGAAAACGCCACGAGATCGTGCGCACGGTTCGCGACTTCTTCTCCAATGAAGGTTTCATTGAGGTTGAGACGCCGATTCTCTATAAGTCGACTCCCGAGGGGGCGCGCGATTATTTGGTTCCTTCGCGAGTCAATCAGGGAACTTTCTTTGCCTTGCCCCAGTCTCCGCAGACCCTTAAGCAGTTGCTGATGATTGGCGGCATGGATCGCTACTTTCAAATCGCCCGCTGCTTCCGCGATGAAGACTTGCGCGCCGATCGTCAGCCCGAGTTCTCACAAATCGACGTCGAAATGAGCTTCGTCGATCAAGACGACATCATGGCCATCAATGAAAATCTGGCTCGAGTCCTCTGGAAGAAGTATCGCGGCGTTGACCTGGGTCCTATCCCCAGAATGTCTTTTGCCGAAGCGATGAATCGGTTTGGCTGCGATAAACCCGATCTTCGCTTTGGTTTGGAATTGAAGGATCTCACCCAGATCGCCGGTGGCACGGGCTTCAAGGTCTTTGACGATGTCCTCGCCAAGCGCGGCGTGATCAAGGGTCTCGGTGTTGACCAAGCGGGCGATCTTTCGCGCGCTCAAATCGACAAATTGGTAGACCTTGCCAAGAAGGCTGGGGCTAAAGGTTTGGTTTGGATTAAATCAGATGCGGAGGGAAAGCTGACTTCGGCTGTCTCCAAGGCCTTACCCGAAGAAAAGATTCGCGAGATTCACCAAACTCTTTGTCCGAGTGGTCGCGGTCTTTCTCTCGTGGTCGCGGACACCTTTGATACGACGTGTGCGGCGCTCTCGAGTCTGCGATTACATTTTGGACGCGAGCTCAAGCTCATCGATGAGAGCCAAGATCGGTTTGTGTGGATCGTCGACTTTCCGCTCTTTGAGTACGACGCTGAAGGCGGGCGCTGGGCGGCTCGACATCACCCCTTTACGTCGCCGCAGAATCAGCACATGGAGCACTTACTCAAAGGTGAAGAGGGTCATTACGGCGAAATTTTAGCTAAAGCTTATGACCTGGTTTGCAACGGTCACGAGTTGGGGGGGGGCTCGGTGCGGATTCATCGCGGTGATCTGCAAGCGGCGATGTTCAAGGCCTTGGGGTTCTCCCTCGAAGATGCGAAAGCAAAGTTTGGATTTTTCATGGAAGCTCTCACTTATGGTACGCCTCCGCACGCGGGTATTGCGTGGGGAGTGGACCGACTCACCATGATTTTGTGTGATACTGACGCGATTCGCGACGTCATCGCTTTCCCGAAAACGGCTAAGGCCACCGATCTGATGGCCGATTCGCCTTCGACGGTGTCGCGAGATCAGCTGATTGAGTTGGGTATTCGGCTTGCTCCAGGCGTGGCGGAGTCCCCTCCTCCAAAGGCCGACTTATAGGCGGAAAGATGGCCGCGCCTGGGGACGAAGAGAACCGGAGCAGTGTGCGGTAGTCCCAGGTTTCCGCACCTTCTCTGAGTGATTGGCAAAATTGGCGAAGTGATTTGCGGGCTGTAGTTATCTGATCGGTTACGAGTTTAGCCTCCGGGCTGAGGCGTTGTATTGTTGTTGCGGGGTTTCGATTTGGTGTCGGCGGCGGCTTTTTGAAGGCCCGCAAGGGTGCCTTTCTAAATCTGGCGGAAGAACGTCCTCGGGTGAACGAGCTGTAGAGAGACTTAATTTTATCCAGATTAGGCTCAAAACATGCCCCTGTTCGACGCCTTTCTACTGGCCATCATCCGTCCTTTTCGATCAGTCCCAGTTCACATCAGAATATCCACCATGCCCCATTTGATCGCGGCAATGGCATGTTAGAGGTCGAGGTTGAGTCCTAGAGTGGCGAGAAGGGCTTGGTGAAATGCACTGGGATCGTTTGGGCCGTTTATGGGTCTAAGGCCACGTACGTACTCTAACCCAAAGTTGCAGTCGTAGCTCTCTCCCATAGGAAAATTGGTTGAAATGCCTGCAACAGCAAAGATATCCCATGAGTTCAAAGCATCCTTAATATCAGCTTGAGTCTCAATTTTGTCGACGATCCGGGTCGAACTAGCCGACAGGAGGGCTGATGGTGCAACTCCAATTCGCGCTGAAAGACCAGATGCATAGCTGTCTCCCCAATTCATCTTTGCAACAATCGGTAAAGCGATGAACTCTGAGCTCTGGTAGATCTGTTCGGTTGTACCAAGATTCTGAGCGACATTGAGTCGGTTTACTTTCCAGTACATGAGCCCAGTCTCAAACTCCTGCTGAGTGTGTCCGACGACCGACCAGCGTATGGCTACCCAACCACCGGGTGCGACCTCTTCTCGATATCCAGCGGCAGTGCTAACGCGGACCGCTCTTTCGTTCAAAGCATTGAATGCGCCGGCACCCACGGCAAATCCTAGTCGGTGTTTAACGTGGTCTTTCAAAGGAGAGATTCGTGCAGAATAAATTGCACCCGGGTCTCTCATCTTGACTGAGTCTCCGTTGAACTCACCCCTAGCTTCGCCGAGGGAAGGGAGGGCGGACAACACGGTCACGAGACCAATCTCAACAAATTTCTTGGCTTCAAGCGAGACAAAACCACGGGCCATAAGCCATCTCCTATCTTCACGCGATGCGGGCTCAATAGCTCGCTTATAAAGTCTTTTCGAACAGATCACACACGCGGGACACGAGAGCTCGACCAACAAACGACTCAAACCTAGAACGCCTCGAATTCTAATTCGCGAGAATAGCCTTGGTCGATTCATTTTAGAACTTAAGTCGAGTTTTCAAAACCCGTCTAAAGATGAGACACATTTTGCCGATACGTAGAACAGAGCACCGCAGAGGATCTGCGGCCCTCAGCCGACAGGAGGTTGGCCATGGAAAAGATTAGCGGCATTGTGCCCAGTTCCCCGCGAACGAAGGCCGTAGACCTAAGAGATGCGCCGCCCATCCGACCGGGCGCCCCCGGTTTCGGAAGACCCGAGGGGGTCTCCTCACTCCGTGAAGCGCGTATCGGTGAAACCGCAGCACGCGCCGCCGAGATCTCTCGCGACCAACTCAGTTGGCGAACGAAAGATCAAAAGCAAGCGGCTATGGCTCGAGAAGTATCTGAACGATTTTTCCGCAAAGCCACGGTTCCAGCCGCGCAGGAGGTTGTCGTGGATCAAGATTTCAATTATCGGCTCGATCAAAGCAAAGCTTCAAAGCCCGCCGGCTTCAAGATGGATCGTCTTGAAGAGTTTCAACGCAATCGTCAGCAAGGAGGGATGGACATCGAGACGACCCAAGAGTTCATGCCTCCGGCGGCGGTCATGCCGAGTTCAAACGCGGAGTTGGCAGAGCCCATGGCGGTCCGAGCGGACCAAGTGACTTCTGAGCTTGCTGAGCCGACCTCATCGCCCCTTGTCCCCAAGGGCACCTATCTCAACGTTTCAGCTTGAACGTTGATACAGAGTTGTGAGGCAAATGCCTCGGTCCTCGAGTGAGGCGATTCGATGAACGGCATCGAGTCGCCTTTTGCCGTTTTCGTCTCGACTCAATTGAATCAAGCCCTGCACACTCTGCGCGATCAGCTGCCGAACGGTGGCGTTCGACCATTGAGGTGCTCCCATCTGAACCAGCATCTCAAGCCGCATGAGGCCTTCTTGAGCGGTTCGGGCGTGTAAAGTTCCCCAGCAGCCGCGGTGCCCGGTTGCAAGAGCCATCAGAAGATCTTTGGCTTCACCCCCTCGCACCTCGCCGACGATGATTCGATCGGGACGCATGCGCAGGCTTTGCCTGAGTAATTCTTCGATTGGCACCTTGAGATCATCATCTAAGACCTGATCTTTGGCCAAAAGCTTCACACTCAATGGATTGGGGGGAATAATTTCGTCCGTGTCCTCAAGGATAATGAGTCGTTCTTCCATTCGCATTTCAGCGAGTAGCGCACCGAGAACCGACGTCTTTCCGCTACTGGTGCCGCCAAAGATTAAGACATTCTGGTGTTCGTGAACGAGTCGCTTCAGAATTTGCCTGACGTTGGCTTGATCACGCTCAGGAACCCATTCGCTTTCAAAGAGTCCGTCAAGCGACCAAGCCTGTTGCTGAATGCGACGTAAGCAGAGCTGTCCAAGTCCCTGGGCGATGGGTGGACCGACGCGATGAATACGGAACTCGCGCCACCTTCCATCCGCGTAGGGTTTGCGAAAGTCGACCTTTGCACCGGAGTCCTTCGCGAGGCGATGCAGAAAGTTTCGAAAGGTGAGTTCTGAGAAGAATCGATCTTGGTGTTGACTCCAACGTCCCTGGCGTTCGAACCAAATCTGCTCGTGCGAATTGACCACGATTTCCGTGATCGAGGTTTCGGTTAATAGACAAGCGAGTGGTCCCGGGCCAAAGAGCTCATCCTGAATGCGCGATCGCTCGGAGAAATTCAGGTCATCTAAATGACTTTCAATCTGCATGCGAAAGTGTTTGTCGACATCGAGCCAGTGGCCCTGAGAAACCGGCACATGCTTTCCATAAGGCTGTTCGGCGAGTTTAGCGAGGGCCGCGCTCACGACATCTTGAAGTTTGGGCTGATGAAGCAAAGAGGGTGTGGCTGGTGTTACATTTGCTGCATTTACCACAGTAGACTCCCGAGATTCCGTTTGGAGTCGAGCCATAGGAGTGATCATGGATTCACCTTCAAGAAGCGAGTTTGCGCAGCAGCCCGACGTCGTTGATGAGGTGGGCTGAGGAGCGGCGCTTGGTTTTGGATGGACGTGTTCGATGAGGAGTCGACGGTGATCACTTCGGGCGAAACAAAAATGACGAGCTCCGACTCTCGACTCGTGAAATCCCGACTTGAGAATAGAGAGCCGAGAACCGGCAGATTCTTAAGGCCCGGCCAACCATGCTCGGAGTCTCCGTGATCGCGTCGAAATAGGCCGGACAAAACGAGTGTTCCCGCTCTCTGCAAATTGAACTCCGTATTCATACGGTGCGAAGTCAGGCCGGGCAGGCCGTCTGTACTGACGGAAGTGTCGAGCTCCGAGATCTCGGTCCCGAGCTTGATCTTCAGTCGGCCCTCTGCGTCGGCAGTGGGGTGAATCTCCAGGCCGATGCCATAGCGTTTCCACTCAACCTGTGCGCTGCGCTCGCTCACGAGACGCAGCGGAATTTCGCCACCAGCAAAGAATTGAGCTTTGCCTCCCGAGCGGCAAAGCAAGGTCGGCGCGGCCAACATCTTGGCCTCACCTTGGTCTTCGAAGAACTCAATTTGCGCTTGAAGCTGCCCGCCGGATCCCGCGGTCGGAGAGAGCGTCGGGAGTAAATCAAATGCAAGGGCTTGCGGTGGGCGAAGTCCCATTCGACGCATTGTAGAGCGTCTCAACTCCGTAACGCGGATTTGAGTCCGCACCATGGGCTCGAGCCCAACGACGCCCGAACTGACCCGCAGCTCGACCCCGTGTTGCCCCAGAACATTTCTCTCTTGAGCGAGAGTTTTCCGAGCCTGACCGGGTGAAAGCAATGCAGTCCATCCGTCGGGTTGCAGATCAAAACTCAGACCGGACCAGCCTCTTGAGGCTAAGCTTCGTCGAAGCGCGACCTCCACCTCGTTGCGGATTTCGGCACGAATATGCGCACGCATGAACCATTGAAAACCAAATGTGCGAGCTAAATCGGAGAGCTCCCGCCAAATGTCGAGAGCATGCAGCTCTCCCACGACGACGAGTTGCGGAAGAGCCTCGACCTCAAGTCGCAAGCTCGGCCAAAGCTTGAGATTTTCAGTGAAAAGACGAGCGCCACGAGATTGAGCTTTGGGTAGGATCCACACACGCAAAGAAGTATCCGTTGCGCCTGAGCCCCAGCGGACTGTAGTCGAACCCAGTTTTTTAGCTGTCAGTACCGCGCCAGATTGTAGCGACTTGAGCCGAAGTACGTCTCCATTGGAAATGTGGAGCTCTCGAGAGAAGCCCAGTTGATGGGCGTCGATCGCGAAGCTTTCGCCGATTGCGAGGATGCGAATCTGCTCGGAATAAGCCTCTCCTGAATGAAGAAGGGCTTGCAAGATGTAGGGTAGAATTAGTGGAGAGCGGTATTTTGCCCGCTCCCGATGGAAAAAGCAGCGCAAAAACTCAAAGCAAGTCGTCATCAGATCTCCGTTCGAAACAAAAGGGGGCTGATAGCTCTGCGGTCTGACTTCAGATAACATGAGTAGTTCCCGTTTTATCTGGCTGCAGATCTATCGCCAGGCCGTTCTTCCTTTTAGCAGTCGGTTTCGTCCGCAGTCCGGCACCCGGAGCTCGACCAAGGGCGAATCGCGAATTTGCTTTTTCGATCCGATACGAGAGGGACTAGACGGGCGAGTTTGCACGGCTACTCATGCCTAAATGGGGGCCTCTTGTTTTGACTAAACGTGTGAGCGCTGATCGAGCAGGATCAATTGATCAACTCGCTTGGCTAGGGCGATTTGGGCACGGTCTATCGGTGTCAAAACTCAAACGAGTATCGTACTTGGGCATTGAGCCACATCGATCCGGAGCTGTTTAGCGGTGATGCAATATCGGTGAAATAGGATCCTACTCTCCCGAGGTCGTTCTGTATGAATCTCTCACGGGCCGGACTCTCCGGTCAGGGGTCAAAATCGCTTCGAAACAACACAAAAGATTCGATTAGGTGAGCTTAAGCCTACAGCGGTACTCAAGGCACCTGTACCAAATGAGACCTCAGTGACCTTCCTCTGTTGCAGCGAAAGGCGCCTCGTCGCATCCACGGCCATCTGGTGGGAGAGTTGCGCCAGATCCGCCGCTGCGGAGCGATGAGTCGCACTTGCTTTCTTACAAAAGTCCCGTAGGTAAATGGGAAATTCCGGGCATGAGTATTTTCGTCGTGTTGGACTTGAGCTTCCCGTCTATGTCTCAAAAAGATACTCTGCCCTAGCTGTCGCATAATTCAGGTTGAAACAATGTTCGGCCACAATTGAGAGGCTCAAGCAATTGAGCCGATGTGCCGATCAGAGAGGTGGGAGGTGCGAATGAAGGGCATTTGCAAACAGCTAGGGATATTAGGCACATTGTTCACGTTCGGAGCTGTCCTAATGATGAGCTCAGATGGTCACCTGGGAGCGAGTGCTGGAACTCGGATTCTTGCAAAGCCCTCGAATTCAGCGTCATCCTCTCCCAGGACTATTCGCTGGCTTGTAGCCCACGGAGCTAATGCCGACATAGATCAGCCTCTTAAGCAAATGCAAAATTCTCTCTCTCAGCGATCAAAGGGCGAATTGCGACTTGAAGTCGTCATCAAGGATCGCAAAACAATTTCTAATGCGGTAACTGCATTAGAGATGGTCGAAACTGGTCAGTACGAGATGGCGCAGATATACACGACGACCATCTCAAGTCGGCTGGATCCAAAGTTTATGGTATTTGATGTGCCATTTTTATTCAGAGACCACGATCACGCATCAGCAGTGATTGATGGGCCGATTGGAGCTGAGCTTCTTTCGGGTTTGGATCGTTTCGGCGTCAAGGGATTGGGATTCACTTATTCCGGAGGGTATCGAATTCTGACATCGAAAGGTAAATCGATTAAATCATTGAGCGACTTCGTAGATACGTCGGTCGTCGCTATGGGCGGAGTGACAAACAAGGTCATTTCCGAAACTTTCGAAAAGCTTGGCGCAAAGCCAGTGAGTGGATCCTTCGCTGAAAGACAAAAGTTGGCCGAGGAGTCGACCAAGGGTGATGTGGTGGAAACGACCTACACCCGATTCTGGAACAGTGGAGAGCATCGACGGTTGCGGACGATTAGCGAAACCTACCATAGTATGCATCTAACGACCATCGTCATGAACAAGAAGTTCTTCGATGGACTGAGTGATAACCAGAAAAAGATAATTGCAGAAACTTCGAAGGAACTCGCAGTCTATGAGAGGCAGCAGTCAATTCGACTTGCGGACGAGGCTAGAGATCGAGCAAAAAGTCTTGGACTGAAGGTTCACTCGGTGAGTTCTGAGGTGCGCAATGAGATGATGGAAAGACTTCGCGATGTTGGCCGAGTGGGGCCGTACCCTTTTCCACGAGAGCTCGTGAAACGAATTGATGGAACTCCATCTAAGGCTTTTTTGGCGGATCGATAATAGACCTTGCCCTGAAGGGGTTAAGGCTCCTGTGCTTGTTCCCAGTTTGCGTGGCCGAAAATCGTTTCAGTTGAGCTCGGGATCGAGTGCGATCTGAAAGCTCACACGAACTTGTTCCCCTGAGGACTGGAACTCCAAGCGCGAGTGATGAAGCTTCAAAAGTGCGTGGCAAATGCTCAAGCCGAGGCCATTGCCCGAAGAGTGATTCAAGGTGTTTTCATTCAGCGTAAAAGGCTTCAAGAGCTGCCTCACACGCTGCTCATCAATTTTGGGGCTACTTGCAACCGAGTTGGTCACCGCGATTTCATACAGGCCGTTTCCGAGGCTGCGTCCTGAGGCCTGAACGCGTGAATTTTTGTCGGCGAACTTAGCGGCGTTGTGAAACAAGCGCCGGAGAATATTGCGAAGGATTCGTTCGTCGCCAATCACGCGCTGATTCTCGATCTCAAAGTCGAACTCGACGTGGCGGTTTGTTGCAACTTGCTGAATCGTTTCGGTCAGTATTTCCCGAGAAAAAAGAGAAGGAGTCGAGAGGCTTTTCAGATCCAGTTTGGTTTGTTGAGTCTCGGCGGAAACCAACTCCAACGAATCATTGATCATATCCTGCAGACGATGTGCCGCTTGTTTGATCCGCGCCAAAAAGCGCCGTTGATCCTCATCGAGCTTGGTCTCGGCCAACAGATCCGCAAAGCTGAGCATCGCGGTGAGCGGCGTTTTGAGCTCGTGATTTACAAGTACCATGAACTGGTTTTTTGCTTGATCGAGAGTTTGCAATTCCTCAAGCGCCTCTCGGAGACGTTGATTCTTCACCACCAGCTCTTGCCCCAGTTCGAATCGCTCAACGGCCTTATCGACGGCGTTGACCAAATCGACAGGATCCCAGGGCTTGCTCACATAACGATAGATCCGGCCGCTATTGATGGCCTCGACGACAACTTCGATGTCGGCAAAGCCTGTCAGCAGAATTCGAATCGCATCGGGATGAGTCTGTAGAGACTTGGAGAGGAACTCGACGCCCGTCATCTGCGGCATGCGCTGATCGCTGATGATCACCGTCACTCGATTTTGGTCGAGGAGCTTGAGCGCATCTTGCCCCGAGGTGGCTTTCAGCACCTGATACTTTGCGCGAAAAAGTCTCTCGAGTGCGTCGACGTTGTCAGCTTCATCGTCGACACAAAGAATAGCGTGTTTCATCAATTCAATTTCAGTGTAGAATTTTAAGAGGGTGAGGAGCAACCGCGATGAAGTCGGGTTGTGTCTTCCCAGTTGTACGAACCGGAAACGGTCAGTGCAGCGCTGTTTTGAGTCCTCTTGCTAGGGGGATTCGCGTTTGGGCATCCAGGGAGGGACTGCCGAATCGAAGTGCCGCTTTCTTCAGAGTGCGGAATTCGATGTGCGCTCAGGACGGGCCATCGATCCGAATCTCAGCGGTCTTCGATGCTGCTTCGACCGACCTTGGTCATGTCTAAATTTTTGACAGCCCTGGCTTGAGGTCGCGATAAGGCGAGTTCGCCTCTATGTTCGGCCAAAGCTCCAGTGAAAACTGGACTTCAGGCGAGGAGAGTTCAAGTCGGTTCGCGGATGTGTCGATACGGTACATGAGCAAGTGTTTTGAAGGCTCGGGTTCGCTCGAGATCATTCAAAGCGTTCGAGGGAGACGACATGAAGTTCAAAGCTTGGATTGCTTTGGTTCTCGCATTCAGCACCGCCGCGACACAAGTGGCGCAGGCCAACATGGGCTGGGGCTACGGCATGTACGGGATGAATCCTTACTGCCCTTATCCCGGTGGTGCAGCGCCTGGCGCGGTCAGCGAAGATGATGAGGTCGCTGAGCTCACACAAGAGCGCGCCGAGGCCCGTCGTGAAAAGCGCCAGAAAGAGCGTGACCTTCGCAATCTCGAACGCGAACGCGAACGACTCAAGGAACAAATCACGGGCGTTGTACGAGGTGATCTGCACGAGATCATTTTCCGACACATGGATCTGGGCATGAATTGCTGTATCAACCGCCCGCGAGCCGGAGGGCCGCCGCCGTCTGTGGACCCAGCTCCGCCGCCGCGCACGCCGCCGACCGATGAGCCGCCAATTATCATTATTCCGAATCCTCCACCGGTTCGACCACCTGTGCGCCAGGAGCCTGTGACACCTCCTTCTCCGGTCCAACCGGCTCCGACTCCGTCGCGTCCAACTACCGGAGGTAAGCCTGAGGATCAGCCACCGCCGGCACCTACGGCTGCACCCACAGCTCCCCCCGTGGTTCAAACGCCTCCTGAGCCCACGCCTCCTCCTGTTGTGCAGGCGACACCTGTTCCTACGCCGCCGCCGCGTCCAACAGCCATCGCGACGCCGCGCCCGACTGCAACACCACGTCCGACAGCTACACCGCGTCCGACTGCAACACCGCGTCCGACTGCAACACCGCGTCCGCTGAATCCGGGCAGCACTCCGAACGAGCCGCGTCGCTCATCGGGGATCTTGGATCTTCCGGCTGTGCGCGGTCTCGCCAGCTTCCTCGGCTTGAATTCGGCCGATGCGGAAACGACTCGCGCGACGGTCGGCGAGCCCGCTGGTGGTCTAAATTGGGACAACCTGAGCGGTGGAAGCGTTGAAGGCATGGGCGGCACTGGTAGTACGCTCTGTTATAACCAAGATGATTTCCCGCAAAACACGGCGGGTTGGCGTCGCTTCGTTTGCCGCGATGATGGTTACATCAGCGACAACGTTTGTAAGATGCCCGTGTTCACATCGGGAAGCGTCCGCCCGGGCCAAGCTGGAAACTGTAGCCGAGCCCTTTCGCGCTACCGAAAGCTGACCAAAGACATCGATCGCATGCAGCGCGAGATTGGCAATCTTGAAGATACGATTGCTAACCTGGGTTACCAAATCGGTGATGCTCGTCGCGCGGCTCGGGAGATGGAAGCGGATTGCCCATCGGGAACATGCTATGATCGCGGATCCGGTCGACGCCAGCCGCGCGAGCGCGGACCTTCGACTCTGCAAACTGTCCTTGCTGTCGGTATGGACGCTCTTTCGATCTACGCTGGCTATCGCACAGCTCAACAGGCTAACGAGTGGAACGCTCGAACAGGCTGGCCGGCTCAACCCTATGGTGCTCTCGGGTATGGTTTCCCCTTCCGCACACTGGGCCTCTATGGCGGCGTCGGTGGCGGGGTTCAAGGAGGCTGGGGCTGTAATGGCATGATGGGTCCCATGGGCGGCATGATGGGTGGTATGCCGATGATGGGCGGCGGAATGTACATGCCGGGTATGGGCCCTTGGGGCATGGCTGGTCCTTGGGGTATGGGCCCAGGATTCCCTGGTGGTGGATTTGCCGGTGGATTTGCCGGAGGCTTCGCGGGAATGCCTGGAATGGCCGGGATGCCGGGATTTGCTGGTGGTTTTGCTGGAGGCTTCGCGGGAATGCCGGGTATGGCCGGAGGCTTCGCGGGAATGCCGGGTATGGCGGGTGGTTTCGCTGGGATGCCCGGAATGGCCGGGATGCCGGGATTTGCTGGTGGATTTGCCGGAGGCTTCGCAGGAATGCCGGGCATGGCGGGAGGCTTCGCAGGAATGCCGGGCATGGCGGGAGGCTTCGCAGGAATGCCAGGCATGGCGGGAGGCTTCGCAGGAATGCCAGGCATGGCGGGAGGCTTCGCAGGAATGCCAGGCATGGCGGGTGGATTCACTTCTCCTTGGGGTATTGCGGGTGGATTTACAGGAGGCTTCCTGACTCCGTCTCCAGGAATGGGTATGGACGGCATGTACCAGCAGCAAATGTTGCAATTCCAGTTGCAGCAGTACCAGATGCAGCTACAGATGCAGGTCCGATATCAGGAGCAGGCTGCAGGTCGATTGCGACTGCAGCAGGGTTTGATGCAGGAGTATTACTCTCTGATGATGCGCTTCCAGCAGTTGAACTCAGGATCATTCTTTAACGTCCCGAGCTTCGGTGGCACATCTCCGGGCGGAACTTTACCTGGCGGCTCGGGTCCGGGTGGTGGTTCAACTCCAGGCCGAACTCGTTAAACGCGAGTCGGCGGCTCGGAACACGGTTCGAAATTCGAAATGTATTCAGACACCGCAAGCCTTACGGCTTGCGGTGTTTTCATTTGAGAGGCGAAAGTTATCACAAGCCTAGAAGCCTTCGCGCTGTGTGGGCCGAGTTTCGCCCTGTGCTGAGCGAGCATGTTGATGCCAATAGACGCCACCCAGAAGGACAGCCAAGCCGACCCAGAGCCAGCGCCGCGATGAGCTCTCGAGCTGTGAAGCGTCTTTGGAGTCTGTAATCGACCAAGTTCGCGCTTCAGGTGCGAGGCGCGTGTCCTCGCGCAGTTGGTTTTGCTGTTCTCGATGCGCTGAGGCTTTGATCTCGTCGCATCTCGGCCAAAACCTCGGCTCTCCAATCGGCCAGAGTTCACCTGATTCAGAATACGGTCGAAGTGATTCGGGAATTTGATCCCGAACGGATAGGTCCTTGCGGTCGACGTAAAGGCACGGCTCAGCCCACCAAAGCTTGGGGGTGAAGCTTTGCGGAAAGGCGGAAAGAAATGGGCCTATCTTAGCAAAGCTCTCAAAGCGCGACGACAAGAGCTCAATTCGACCATCACGATTCGGCAAAAAAACTTCGACACTTGCTTGGGAGGACGAGCTAATTTCAATCAACTGATCTTCAAATCTCAACCAATCATAGGCCTGTGTCCATTTCGGCAGTTTGATCACACGACCGCTCTGTGTGCTTGTCTTCAGTTGGCTCTCCCAATTCTCAAGAATGAAGCTTTCAAGATCAGCGTGAGGCGAGGCATGAACCGTTTTTTGCCGCGCCTTCCGCCAGATCCGCCACTCTCGAGGAGAGAGGTACGGCCTCGAAAGCCTGATCATCTCGAGGACCCTGGAGCGTGATTCATCACTTCTTACTGAATGAGCTTGTCGAAGGAGCTCTTGGATCCAAAGCTCTGTGAGTGTACGCCGGAGTTCAATGGGCCAAAACTCCTCGTCGAAGAGTTGGTGGATTCTTGTCCAAGCCGCCTGAAGAGCCGAATCTGGCAAATCCTCTCGATTCTGATCTTCGCTGAGGCTCGTCATTCTGGCTCGGAGTTGCGCGATTCGCGACTCATTAGCTGTTCGAACGCGAAGAAGGTCCACGAATGGTTGAGAACCAAACTCTTGGGTCCGAGTTTTCAATTGATCGTATTTTAGAGGTTTCGGGCCGGCATCGAGACTCCAAACCGCCGTTGGTTTTGTCTCAACGGGGTTCGCCGATGCGATTCCTGCAAAGTCATGCGCGCAAAAGGTCCAAAGCACGGCAATCGAGATGAGGGTTTTGACCTGTTGAAGGAATCGCCGGGTAGATCGCGATTGAGTTCGAATATTCTGGCCAAAGCCGAAGATACAACAAGCATCTTTCATATTTGAAACCTCGGATAGTTCAAGAGTTCAATTGCGGGAAGCTAAAAGTAGTTTCCCGCAGGCTACGGGTACGCGATGTTTCAATCGTCTTCGAGATGTTGCAGTGGCGGACGATCCGTCATCGTTTGTGAGTCTTCAGTCGTCATTGACGGAGAAGACATGTTGAGCATTTCCCCATCATCGACGGTCAAAGGCGAGGACTCCGAGAGGTCCTCCTTGGCATCGTTAGGATTTGTGCCTCTCCACTCTTCGCGCGCTGTGGCGTCAGGATCTGGATCGAGACCCAATTCGGTATGAATCACAACAGTTGAGGTACGACGCCTGCTTTTGGATGTACCCGATGATCGCTCTCGATGAAGCGCGCTCGAATTGCTCCGCAAGCGAATCGCTTCGGCTTCGGCATTAGATTCAGGCGCAGCGGGGAGCTCTCGATTCTCGTATTCACCTCGTCGGATCGCCCGTACAGGGAGTTGAAGATCGCGTGGCAGGCCCGACTCTTGGAGGAGAGATTCCGGAACGAGAACCGAGAAGCTCCCACGAGGAGAGCGCCACAAATCAACACCGCGTAGAATCGCTCGAGAGTGCTGACTGGAGTAGAGATCAACGCGGTTCACATCATCAGGCCACTCGAGAGCAGCTTCATGATCTGGGCCAATCAAATTTATGCGGACCATGCGGAGCCCTTCGGGAATCTTAAAATTTTCTTCGTGGCGAGACTGTCGAGCCTCCACGACAGAAAGGGCGGTCATCAGCGTCAGTAGACCTCCCGCACCCCACATCCAAAGGCGAACCTCGCGACGCTGCTGCTCTTCGATCGGCAGACGCTGCCAACTTCGGCGTCGTTTGTCCCAAGCATCGCGCCAGATTTGCCAGCGCGATGGAATGGCTCGAACTGAGAATTGTGTCAGGAATGGAAGCTTTATCTGCTGACTGTGGAGGTCGACTTTCGACATTCAATGTCCTTACCTTGATACTTTTGTGCATGGGGGCCCGGGGGCGACTTTGAGTAAAGAACTTGTGTTGCTAGGGGATTGAAGTCGTTGGCCGCTCGCTACCACTTTTTTGAATGTGTTGGCGTAAGCTGGTCACGCGCTCCAAAGTTACAAATATGCAGAATATAAGGAGCGCGAGGACAATCAGAAGCTCGATGAGAGCTTGGCCTCGGCAGGACGAATGCGCCATTTTTGACCTCCTCGATCGATGAGTGAATTGGGCGAGTGGAGAGATTCTTCGGATCGCCTCTTGAGCCCGTAGCGCTCAGCTGTCATCGAGCATCCGAGCTGTAATGGCGGAAGCTCGAGCTTGAGACCGCCCGGCAACTCGAGCCTCATTGAGGGGAGTTGAACTTCAAGCTGAACTTCGCTGCGTTGCCGCCGCTCAAAGTTCTCTGCCAGACGGTAAACGGGTGCCGTGAGGGTTGGATCCACAGCTTCCACCGCAAACTCTCCAGGCCGCCAGCGTAAAAGTCGTGATTGCAGGGGAAATCTCGGGGACTTAGGCAAGACTTGAAGCATCTTTTGTCGAGCGAGATCCGGTGCAGTTTGTGAGGCGAGGCGACCCGCTTGCAGATGACTCTGCTGGAGCACAGCGAGCTTTTTTTGCGCGACTTCAGTGCGAGCGAGCAGGCTCGCGCCGGCGGCGAGGGTCTTAGGATTTGACATGAGAGTGAGAGCTCGGCGTCTTTGCTGGGAGAGACGCCATGCACGCGGGTTGAGGCGAAGAATATTTTCCGCGGCCCGCGAGGCTTGATGTTGTTGATCGGCTTGGGCGATTCGACAAGCAGCGAGTACGTCCGACTCAAGCTTCAAGATCAAACTCAAAAACCCACATGCGAAGGCGATGAGAAGCACCAGAGGCATCAAGAGCAACAGACTCAGCATCGTGCTCCCGCGCTTTGAAGTCCGATTTGGAGTTCTGCTCAGGTTTTTTCGGGTCAGGTGTTTTTGGGGCTTGCTGCCATCGTGCTGGCTGGCTTCGTGCTGGCTGGCTTCTGTTGCAAAGTCCGAGTCAAAGTCCGAGTCAAAGTCCGAGTCAAAGTCCGAGTCAAAGTCCACAGATTGAGATTTGGAGAGAATCGATACTTGGCTCATCACGATGACCTCCGATGAGTTCGACGGGATTCCGGCCAGGAGCGGGGGAGTTCGATTTGGAAATACCAGATGGACGGGGCCGGACGATGGGCCGCGACGGATGTATGAGGTTGATCGCCGATGGAGGAACTGGCGCTGATCCATTGGGGCTGGATCCGGAGCTCAGCGCGAACGAAGGCCGAGGTTCGGGTCAGACGCAGTACCTTGTGAACGTTCCAACTCGCGGGCAAGACCGACTCGAGTTGAAGCCGGGCTTGAGTCTCGCAACGCTGAACAACTTCAAAGGCTTGCAGGCAGACGGCGGCCTCGCGCAGCACGCGTTCACACCAAAGACGTGTGAAGCTGGCATACGCGAGACCGCCGCCCGACGCGGTCACGCCAAATAGGAGAGCGAGCGAGACCAAGCTCTCGATGCTGGAGGAACCGCGCTGACTTCTCATCGCGAGCCCACACCTTCATTGAAGTTGCCAAGGTCTTTTTTGCGAAGTTGCGAGTCTTCGATGTTGTCGACAGCGGGCTCGGACTTTTTTCCCTGCAAGGCATAGGTGATGGTGGCGTAGCGTGAGCTCACGGCTTGACCGAGGACTCGCACCACTCCGATGGTGGCGACGCCGACGAGGGCGACGAGGATGATGTATTCAATCAGACTTTGGCCGCGTCGGGAACGAACGGGGCGAGCGTGCAGATTCTTTGTGGGACGCAGGGGAAAGCAAGGGGTTGGTAACATGGGCACCTCCGTAGAACGGAGGCCTCAGCAACGGCTCGACCAGCTTGCTGAGAAACCTGGTGCCCCGGTAGGGCTCGCG
Source organism: Pseudobdellovibrionaceae bacterium (assembly GCA_947462815.1). Taxonomy (GTDB): domain Bacteria; phylum Bdellovibrionota; class Bdellovibrionia; order Bdellovibrionales; family JAMPXM01; genus UBA2339. The sequence continues at coordinate 61,279 of CANHQR010000009.1, read as the reverse complement.
CCGTCCGAGGTTCGGACGACGGGCCGATTTACGACTGGCGTCGCTTCGCCGCGCGTGCCGCTCGAGCGGCCTCTTCGCGCTCGAACTTTCGGCGGATGAGGATGCGGCTGAGAATTTGGTAGGCTTCGACACGAAGATCGTTTTCGTAGACGAAGCGATAAAAGCCTTCGATTTCAGGGGACTGGCGAAACTTTTTGGTCGAGGTGGGTAGGCTGTCCGATTGGACGAAGCTGATCGAGCTTCCGTCTTTGGAGAGCTGAACCTTTTCGGATTTTTTTGCGCGGGCCGCCATACGTCACCTCGTTCGACATGAAAGCTGCAACTTAGGCCGATGCCTTGCGCCCCGTCAAGTTTTCGCGGTGTGAGCCTAGGCTTGGCCTGGCCCGGGGGCTCGCCTATTCTCTTGCCGAGGCGCGGGAGGCGAGCATGCAGGTACTCGACGGAAAATTGGTGGCCGAAACTCGAAGGCGAGAGCTGCGTCACCAGATTGCGGAATTCAAGAGCCGAAGAGGGCGTGCTCCAGGCCTCGCTGTCCTGATTGTCGGTGAAAACCCGGCCAGTCAGGTGTACGTGCGCAACAAGGTCAAATCCTGCGCCGAGGTGGGGATTGAGTCTTGGCATCTTGAGCGACCCGCGACGTTGAGTCAGGCCGAGCTGCATGCCGAAATCGATCGCTTGAATGTCGATCCAAAGGTCGATGGCATCCTCGTGCAGTTGCCTTTGCCGAAAGGTTTAGATGAGACCGCGGCACTTGAGCGAATCGACCCTCGCAAAGACCCGGATGGATTGACCAGCGGCAATCTGGGGCTTTTGTTTGCGGGAAGGCGGCGAGTGGCCCCCTGCACACCTTGGGGTGTGATGAAGATTCTTGAGCACTATGGCATTGAGACGTCGGGACGACGTGCGGTCGTCGTTGGACGTAGCAACATTGTCGGTAAGCCCATGGCGCAGCTTCTGCTCGAGGCCAATGCGACGGTGACCATCGTGCATTCGCGCACTCAAGATTTGCGCGCGGAGCTTCGTCGTGCGGAGATCGCGGTCATCGCGGCCGGTCAGCCTCGCTTTGTCGGAGGTGAGGACTTTTCTCCAGACGCCGTAGTCATTGATGTGGGAATTCATCGTTTAGCGAGCGAGGACGGCAAGGCCAAGCTTTGTGGAGATGTGCGATTCGAAGAGCTGAAGGTCCGTGCCGCCACACCCGTGCCCGGAGGTGTCGGGCCGATGACCATTCAGATGTTGCTCGAAAACACGCTGGTGCTCGCGCGCTTGCGCGAGGCCTAATCATCGAGCCGGACAGGTGGAGCGCCAAGGCTCGTGAGCGACGGGCGTCGGCGTTGGCATCTCGAGGTGCGCGTGGTGCGCCACTAAGAATTTCTCAACATACTGGATACTCTCTTGGGGAGCCATGTTGAATCGGCGAACCGCCCAGTAGTTCAAGCCAATATTCCGAATTTCCTCGAGGCGCTGACCGAGATTGCCTTCGTTAGTGAGGCGTCGACGCATGCACTGTTCGTTCTGCAAACACCCGATCGCATTGCCCACTCGATCCTGGCCCCAGTTGTAAGACATGAGTGCCAGCTTGGGGTCGCGCGGAAACATGTTGAGCAAAAATTTGAAGTATTTGGCGGCAGCGACCGAAGACTTTTCGAGATCGCCTCGCTCATCACAGGGATCCGCACTGCGCACTTCTTGGCCGCGCTCGTTTCGATTGACGATCAGCGGTTTGATGTTGAGTCCGAGAAGATTCCAAGTCGCTGTGCGCGGCATGAACTGCCAAGGGCCAACGGCGCCCACGCCTGAAACTTCGACGGGATAGCCATCCGCGGTGAAGAAGCGCGACTCGATCAGGGCGACGAAGGCAAATTCATTGGGAACGCCGTGCGCGCGCAGAGCAGGCAAGACCTTGGTGGCATTGGCTCGAAAGCGGTGACCGAAGTTGATGAGACGGCGACCGTCGGCCGATCGAGCGTCCGTTGAGACTTTGACGCCCGCATCGATGATGGAGTTTCGACGGTCACTGGCGAATTTCTTGGTCACAGCGTTGTCGTGATCGACCGGGAAAATCCACCCGCTTCCCGGGCGGGGTGTGGCTTGTGGCGCCGGAGCCACGCTCGCTCTTGGGCGCGGCGAAGGGCGTGTTTCGGGATCGGCGAACAAATCGAATTCAGGCTCCTCGTCTTCAGATTCGATAGGCGTCGGCGTGGGCGAGATACCCGGTGCCGGCGAAACTCCCGGTGCGGGCGAGGCTCCGGGAACAGCGGCGGGGGGTGTGGGACGATCGCGTCGCAGATAGAGATAAGCGGATTCGCGATAGTCGATCAGGCCGTAGCGTTGTTGGAAGGCGAGTTCGAAGAAGAATTCACCGCGGGTGGTGTTACCAATCATGCGGCCGACGAGGTCGCGGGGCTCCATACTGCCTTGGCAATGCAGGCGAAGGGGCTCGTCCGCCTCATTCGTTTCGACGAGTCGGCCAGCGAGGCAGAGCTCCTGGGTGCCGAGGTCAAGTTCAAAGCCCGAGGCTCCGTAAGCCACTTCAAAGCTGTGTACGATTTGATCTTGGGGAGTGCGGAACTTTTCGAGCACGGCTTTGAGTCGCGCATCGCGAATGCTCGTGGTTTCTGTGGACCGCGCGACCAGCTGATAACGAGCCTTGCGAAGCACAAGGCCAGCGCGTGCTTGTGGATTTTGAGAGCCTGAGGAATCCGTTCGACGAAGGGCGACGACGGCGACCAAGCAGTCGGCATCGCGACATTGGATCGCAGCCTCGAAGGGACGTGAGTTGCTTTCGCTTGCGGGCGTGAGTCGACGGTCGACGACGCGACCTGTGTCGGAGAACTCGAACTGGAGGCGGCCCTCGGAGCGCAGAGAAATTTGCAGGCGAAGCTTTTCGTCATCACGCCGATCGAGGCGGGCGGTCAGGATGGAGCGAGAGAGTTGGCGCGTGGGCTCGCTCTGCGGGTCCAAACTTTGTTGAACTTGCGTGAGCTCGTGATCGTCGTCGATGCCGGTGTGGGCGCGCCCATCTTCGGTTTTGCCACCGGTCAGTTGAGGACTTTGGGGCGCAACCTTGGGAGCCAAGGGCTGAAAACCGGGAGCGCAGGCCGCGAGAAGGCCCGTGATTCCAACAGCTGCGAGCGGGAGACGTACAGCTTTAAGCGCCGAGAGTGACACAAGGCCCTTTCTTGAGCCGCGGGGGGCGACTCGAGGGTGAGAGAGAGCAAGCTTGGGTCCATGCGAGTGCGACAATTTGGGCAAAATCATGAGGGGTGGATTGGACTTGGGCCGAGGGAGCTTGCGCGAAGCGGCACCGAGGGACGAAAAGCGGCACAGGTGAATGGGGCGGGTTGACCCTCTGTTTCCAAGCGGTAAAAGAGGAGCCTCATGAATGAATCAAGTGAATCGAAGAGCACATCGGCGGCCCCAAATCCGAAACGGACACCCTTGGCACTCGAGCATGAGGCTTTGGGAGCACGGATGGTGGATTTTGCCGGCTGGTGGATGCCGGTACAATATCTGGGTCTCAAGGAAGAGCACTTGGCGTGTCGCTCGAGTGTCGGGCTATTTGATGTTTCGCACATGGGCGAGTTCCGTGTGAAGGGTCCGGAGGCTTTGGCCTCGCTGCAATGGCTGACGACCAATGACGTGTCGAAGCTTTCGGCTGGTCAGGCGCAGTATTCGCTTTTGCCGAATGCGGAAGGTGGCTTGGTCGACGATCTCTACGTCTACTGTATCCAGCCCGGCGAAGAATATTTGCTGTGTGTGAATGCGGCCAACGTCGACAAGGATTTTGCGCATATTTTGAAGAATGCTCGCGGGGGAAATTGGGTCAATGAGTCTGCGGACTGGGGTCAGATCGCCGTGCAAGGACCGAAGGCCCCGACTCTCCTCGAACGCCTGTTTCCCGGCTTTGGCGCAATGGCGAAGAACACGCATCGTGAATTCAGTTTTGCAGGCGCTCAAGTCCGCGTTGCGACGACCGGCTACACGGGCGAAGATGGCGCTGAAGTCTTTGTGCCCGCGGCGCATACCGTTGCTCTCTGGCGTGAGCTCATGCGAGTCGGTCAGGACTTGGGTGTCGCACCGATTGGTTTGGGGGCGCGCGATACGCTTCGCACGGAAATGAAGTTTTCCCTCTACGGGCATGAGATCGATGACAGCACAAACCCCTACGAGGCGGGCTTGGGCTGGGTGGTGAAACCGACGTCCAAAGATTTTTTGGGCCGTGCGCCCATGCTCGCCGTGAAAGAGGCGGGACTGAAGCGCAAACTGATCGGTCTGGAGCTCGTGGAGCGTGGAATTCCGCGCCAGGGCTACAAAGTCTTGTCGTCAGATGGTCGGGAGATCGGTGTTTGCACCAGCGGCACGATGTCCCCATCCTCGGGAGCCTCGATTGCGATCGCGTATGTGACGCCAGAGTTTGCGACCGACGGGACGGAGATCGCGGTGGACATTCGCGGCAAAGCGGTGCGAGCCAAAGTTCGGCCGACACCCTTTGTTGTGCCAGGCTCAAAGCGTGGCACGAATTGACGGAATTGAAACGAAACGTAATCGATGATCAGCTTCGGCTGGACTGACCGAGTGGAACCGAGAGGAGTATTGAATGTCGACGTATATTATCCCCGACGATTTTTACTACACGAAAGAGCATGAATGGGCACAGGTGGATGAGAACATCGTCACTGTCGGCATCACGCAGTTTGCCCAAGAGCAGCTCGGTGAAATCGTGTACCTGGACTTGCCGGAAGAGGGTTCGAAGTACTCGCAGGGCGAAACCTTCGGCGTCATCGAGTCTGTGAAAGCCGCCAGCGATTTGTATTCGCCGGTTTCAGGAACGGTGATTGAGGTGAACACCGGACTTCTCGAAGATATGTCGCAAATCAATGATGATCCGATGAACACCGGGTGGTTGATTCGGATTGAAATGGAAACGGAGAAGGAATTGGCGAATTTGATTCGCGCTCCCGAGTACCGCAAGCTCATCAGCGATAAGAAATGAGCTTCGACAAGTTTTGAGTCTGAGCTGGGCGAAGTCGTTGAAACGGCGACGACTGCGAGTAGGTCGAAGATGAGGCCGGGCCCGTGGGGCTCGGCCTTTTTATTTGGTTCCTTGGCGGTGACGATTTGCGGGTTCCGGGAGTGGGCGGAGGCCGTGAAACGTCTCTACACTTGTCGAAATCCTTCACATTAATGGGAGCTGGAGGTGGGCCCGGTCTTGCTGTTTCGGCCACGGGCGGTTCGCTGTGAACCGTTCGTGGAGGGCTCCATATGCGCTTCTTTGAATTTAAGAAGACAGCTGTTCGTTCGCAGCGTTGGACTGTGCAGATTGCCAGCGTGCTGGCCATCTTGTTTTTGATGGCGGGCCTATCCGCTTGTGGTCGCTTTCAGTCGCGTGGGGCGGGTGATCCGCTGCCTCCGACCTCTGCGAATCCGTTCGAGGCCGAGCGCGAGGCCGCCACACGCAACACTTTGTTGCCCGGGCCAGTGCCAGGCCAGCCGGAGGCGACACCGAGCGCGATGCCCGTTGCGACCGCACCGGGTGGCGCAACTGAATCTCCTGCTCCAACGGCAACTCCGGGCGCGCCGCCGGCTCTTACAGAGGAGGAGCGACGTGCCCTCTTCGCCGATGTATTTGAGGAAGCTCCTCGAATGGCGCCGGTGGCGACGCCAGTCGCAACTCCTGTGGCGACGCCCGTCGCAACTCCTGTGGCGACACCCGTCGCAACTCCCGTAGCGACGCCAGTCGCAACTCCTGTGGCGACTCCGGCCGCGACTCCAGTTTCGACGCCAGTCGCAACTCCTGTGGCGACTCCCGTCGCGACTCCTGTCGTACGAGCCTCGGCGACGCCTGTAGCAACGCCTGTGGCGACTCCTGTGGCGACTCCTGTAGCGACTCCTGTAGCAACGCCTGTGGTGACTCCTGTGGTGACTCCTGTGGCGACGCCTGTAGCGACTCCAGTCGCAACGCCTGTGGCGACTCCAGTCGCGACTCCGGTCGCCACACCTCGTGCCGCGGATCGCGCTCTGCCTCCGTCTCAGCGAGTTGAGGATCTTCTCCCGACGGCTGTGCAACGTGCGCAGTTGGCGACGAGTGACCCTCGGCATATTCCGTCCGAGTGGCTACAGGGACCAGGTGCATCGCTCTTTGATAACCCGCTCTGCAATCGCATCGATGTCTCGACCGCACAAATGGAGCTGACCGCCGAACAGCAGGCTGCACTGCAGACGACCAGTCTTTCGCGGCAGATGCCAAGTGCGCACTTGCGGGATGTGACACGACTGGTGCGTGAGCGCGGTCTCAGTGTGAATCCAATATTGCTGCAGAAAAATCACTTCGTTTGTGTGATGTTGCCGATCGCGATCCGTATGAATGCTCAAGTCTATCGGCAGCGAATTGAAGTCCTACGCCTTCAGGCCGCGAGTGAGCGAAATGAAGTGACGACCGAGGAAACCGCTTGGTTGACCTCGCTCCGACAGAGCTACGGTCTCAGTGCTTCAGCGAGCTTCACTGAGATTTTGGCGCGCGTCGATGTCGTACCTGTCTCCCTGCTTTTGGCTCAGGCGGCGAAAGAGACAGCATGGGGAACAAGCCGATCCATGGAGCAGACGAATAATTTGTATGGGCGCCGTGGGGCTCAAGGCGAGGCCTGTGTGAGCGTCGTGGCGAATGGACCGTGCTTGAAGCGATACGCTTCGATTGTCGAGTCGCTCGCGGATCAAATCTTCCACTTGAACACTGGCGATCAGGCTTATCTGCGCCGCTACCGCGACTTGCGCGCTCGTATGCGGCGCGAAGGCACAGCGCTGAATGCCGTGGAGCTTGCGGAGACGCTGGATGGATATTCCCAACAGGGACGAGCCTATGTTGTTGATTTGCGAAAGATCATGAGCGAGTGGAATCAGCTCGTGAAATATGAGTTCCGTGAGACTTCGACGCCGCCGGCGCGCATGCAGCCGACGCGACGTGAAGATCCGCAGCCCTGAGGGCTCGGCCGAGGTCGACGCGAAGTGATTGAAAATGTGTTTGGTCCACAACTTGTCGTGAGGAATAAGGTCGTATGAAGAACGTCATTGGAAAACTGATCGTGATGAGCACCGCGATGCTGAGCTTGGGAGCGGCTGAGGCCACCGTGGGTTTGAAGGCGCTGAAAACCTTCGATGGACAGGTCATACGCTGTGAAAACCGCGGTGATCAGGGTCGCATCGGATACCGTATTGTGGGCACGCAGGGCGTGCTCAAGGCGAACAACCTGGAAGTCACAGTTGATGTTGAGACTTTGAAGTGCGTAGAGAATTCGGCAGGTCAGCTGACTTTCTCGCCGCAATCTCTAAGTGGTCGCAACGTGAATCTGCTCGGTGGATTCATCGAGTTCAAAAATCTAGAGTTCGTCATCTACACGCCGGACTTCCAGTCGGTGAACGTGGTGACGGTGAGCTTGGGCCAGTCGTCGACTTCGATGCTGGTTACAATTCCGGCGTCCAAAGTCCCGGGATTGCTATCGCGGAACTCGCAGGCTAATGGCGAGTCCCGCGCCGTTTTGATGGGCTTCTTGCGAGGCCAGGCCGATCTGGGTGATGCGCGAACCGGCGAAGTCATGGATCGCAGTTTGGTGCCGTTTGGCAGCTATAACTTTCTTTTGAGCGATAAAATCGGTAATCTGACGATTGCACGCTGATCTTGCGGGAATGAAGTGACGGGTGGGTCGTCAGTCGGCGCCAGCAGGCTTATGACCAGAAGTGTTCAGGGCTTCGATACCCAGAGTTTTGCAACCGAGACTTTACAACCGAGACTTTACAACTGAGGCTGGGCCACCTAAATTGTTTCGCAGATGACTTGGCGAAACCGACGGGTCTCGGGCTTTGTTTTTTGAGGCTTCGTTCCGACGGTTGGTCAGTTTTGAATTTGCCCAGATGGTGAAATTGGTAGACACGCGGGTCTTAGAAGCCCGTGCCGTAAGGCGTGTAGGTTCAAGTCCTATTCTGGGCACCAATGTCGAAGCATTCGAACCAAAAGCTCTAGAAAAATCTGACTGAGGCTGAACGCCCCTAATCGGGGAGATCCTCCGAGATCCGAGATCCTCCGCATTCAATAAACCAAGTGGCTGTTGTACTTGGAACGTTTCTTCGTTGATTGTCCCCTGATCCGCTTCCAAGATGAAAGCAACAGCTATGAAAGAACGAATTCCATCCGTACTGGCGTTGATTCTGCCGCCGCTGATCGGCGCCCTCTATGCAACTCGCCAATCGCATGCTGTGTCTTGGATTTACGCCATGGGTGCCTTGGCCAGCATTCCGCTGGTGGGTCTGCCGCTCGGGATCGGGGCCAACCTCCTGCGGCTGAAGTTTCCCATTATTGGTGTGATCGTGGTCGTGCTTTCGATGATGGCCGCAGCGTTCTTGCACTTACTCCCAAAAGGCCCAGGTGGAGGTGCCGATGACCTCATGCCCGCTTTTTTATTAATGCTTTTCTTTTATCTCATTACCTTTTTCATCAGCATCCCGAACCCACCTTGGGCAGGTTGGAAGCTTCTCACCGTATTGATGCTGATGGCATTTTCTGTCGGAGTGTCGGGCGTCATTACATATCAAAGCCGAAGCTCGACTTTCGATAAGCAACGTGAAGAACTATTGGAACGCATTCGTTTGAATGTACTGGGAGGTTCATTTTTACGTAAGGAAGTCAATGGATCTGGTTTCGTTATGGATACCTATTTCATTGAGACAGAGAGTTCGCGGGCTGAGGTGCTCGGCTCCTATGGGTATGCGAAGAAGATTGCTCACTTCGAAAGCCACCCCGCATCGGAAGAAACTTTGTCGGTTAGATCCGTAGATAAAATGGATTCGAAGAATTCTAAGACTCCTGAGATTTTGGCTCAAGAGTTTATAAAAGGACATCAGCTTCCGCCGGATACCACCATACTGGAAATCCAGGATAATAGAGGCACAGACGGGGTATATTTTGAGGGTGAATACGAAATCGGCGCCATCAAAGAAAGTTTCTGGTCGGGATGGGTCATTGTTCGAGGGCGTGAGAGCTTGATGGTTTTCCAGTGGAGTATGCCTCGAATCAGGAAACTAGCGCGTGAGCCCCAAATTGTAGAGTTGGTCAATGTAGTTTTACGAAGAGATATTCCTGTCGACGCTCACTGGGCTTACTAATAATAGAGCGGCGACTACAAGTGCCGATTCACTTGGAGCGGCAAGCGTCTAAAACCGGACAGATCAGCCGGCTCGGATTTGTAGCTCTCGTCTGTACTGCCTCGGACTTTTCAACTTCAAGGCTTTGTGTAGTGCGTTTTCGTTGTAATCTTCGAACCAACCTACAAGTTGCTCTCTCACACGCTCGACCTTCGATAAATCACCAAGCCAAACATAATCACGTTTAAAGGTTTTCACGAACGCCTCATCCATGCCGTTCGACTACGGGCTGTAGCTCGGCGTGTTTCTTACATAGAGCCCGCGAGAGTGACCGGTACCAAACGGTTTCGTGAGCTGAACCGGGGCCGTTATCTGATAGCCATTGCACGATGTGAGGGACACGATCAACTTTGCCTAACCGCTGTTCGATCGTCTCAGTCATTAGATCCCTTACAAGTTCTCCATCAATGCCTCTGGAACTCGTGAGGTATGTAATGAGCTCTCGATCGTTGCAGTCTAAGCTGAAAGCGACCTGAAGTTGTTCGCCGGACCAGAACTCCATCCCGAAGGCATCCGTATGTCATCTGATATCGGATCTGATCGTCTCAACTTTTCCATCATGAGATCATCGTACTGGTCGACCAGTGTATCTTTGAAGACAGAGGTGGTTTTTACGCATGATCCGATAGACGCGCTTTGGGTTGATTCTCTCGACTGTTTTCCCTCGCGAAAGGGCTGTGATTCGGCGGTAACCATAAGTCGGATCTGTGATTATTGAGCCGCTGAGATAGAAGGAGGACATTCCTAAAAAAAGCAGAAAGAATAATTACCTCTTGAAATCATTTTGCTTTTCAAGCGGATGAAAAAAGTAGTGTTAAGGACGCTTTGGTGCGTCATTTCTGACCGTATTGTTCTACGGGATCCAATCTCGGATCTCCTCACTTAACGGTTAATCACAGATCGGTTATTCTCTTCGATGCATGTATGACCACTTAATCACGAGCGACGCCAAGCACTCGGGAGGGACTCGATGAGCAAGTTTGAGAGCTTCCTCTCTGAACACGGTATTCCGATTGGCGAACTCGCAACGCCTGCGGAGCGTTTACTGATGCGGCTGGGATTGATCACGAGTCCTGTTGGCTTGCTGAATTATCCGGTCCGAGCACTTTGGTTTTCAGTTCTCTTTACAGTAATGTATCTCGGCTCGATTGAATTGATTCTGAGGGGCTTCCTGCAGATTTCTTTTTTTTCGGCAATTCCGCTTGAGTTAGTCGTTCTTTCGATTTGCATACTACTTCTTTTCGGACCTTTCGCCGCCTATTTTTCGTGCCAGTCGGCTATGAAGCATCGAGCCGTCTTGCAGAAGTATTGGCACAATCAGTAGGCCTCAATCAACCGAGGAGCCTCCTCGCCGTGTAGACTGGATTGTTGAGCTCTCTTTTTGTCCCGTCGCAGCCCTGTCCTCGGCGGACCTCACACCCTCTTGGAAGCTCCCACTGCGAGTTTCAGCGCGTGTCAGATTTCACTGGAAGTGTCTCCCGGAGGTGATGACGATTCGATCTCATCACATGATACGACGGCTCAGCCTTAGAAAACTTGGGTGAATTTGCTGCATATGCGACGAGCTTCAGTGTTTTGTATGTCTAGAGCGAAAGTGAGTTTCCATCCTTGAATGTCAAGGCTTCGACGGTTGCAGGGATCTATGTGTACGGGGTCATACCGGCTTGTTCCTAAGAGGGAGTGGCGGCGAGGCGACGTGGAGATTATTGTGAGTTAGTGTTGTCCTCTGGATTCAAGAGCCCAAGAGCCACGCACTCAAACTGATGTAATACGGAATTCCGATCAAGACGTTCATCGGAAAGGTGATCGCCAAAGGTAAAGCCACGTAAAAGGCGGGGCTCGCATCGGGAACAGAGGCCCGAATTGCCGCAGGGGCCGCGATGTAAGAGGCGCTGCCCACCAAAGCGGACATCAGTACGAGATTGCCGCGCTCGATTCCCGAAACCCAAAGTAGCAGCGCGGCCAAGGTGCCCATCGTCAACGGAATGGCGATGGCGAGCACCAGAGCCCGCCACTTGAGTTGCAGGGCTTGTCGAATTTGGTTTTGCGCCAGTAAGCCTAAGTCGAGAAGAAAGAACGCCAACACGCCCTTAAAGCTTCCGACGACGACAGGGGACAGTGAGTTCCAAGACTTGTCGTTCAGAGCGAGGCCAATGGTGAAGCCACCGAGCAGCAGCACCACAGATTTGCCGGCGAGAATGCCGCGCCAAGAAGCTTGCGTACTCGGTGCGCTCGCTCGCCATCGGCCATAGAGGTAAAGCGCCAGAATGATCGCGGGAATTTCCATCATGGCCATGGCAGCCACCATGTAACCCGCAGAACTGATGCCTTCGTTTTCGAGGTACTCCACTGCGGTGATGAAAGTGATCGCGCTCACGCTGCCATAGGCCGCAGCGACGCCGGTCGCGTTGCCCAAGCCCAGCCATCGACGAAAGGCGAAAAAATAAACGGTGGGAATGATGGCACAGAAGAGAAAGCCGATGCTCAGCGTGGGTAGCAGGCCGTCGAGCGAAGAGGAGACGCGCACTTCGTGGCCGCCTTTGAGACCTAGAGCGAGCAGCATGAAAATCGACAGAAATTTGCTGACGTCCGCTGGAATGCTCAAATCCGAGCGCAAGGCCGCCGCCAGCATGCCCAGAAAGAAAAATAGCAAGCTGAGATCGATCGATAAAAAGTGAGCCAAAAGAGTATCAAGCATTGAGGCCTCGCCGCACACTTGTAGAGGAAGGCGGGGGCCGCGGCAAGAGGCGCTTCGATCAGGCGGAAACTCGTCACAATGCTTTCGTAATTTCAGGCATTTACCTGACTCAGGGCCGCGGTTCCCTGATCACAGCTGCATGTCGTGGGGCTGAGATTTCATCATCAGATCTTCGGGGACTCTCACCCTATGGCCTTCATCGAGTTTCGGTAACCGACCGTGGCCAGCATTTGTCCCATCTTTTGATATCCGGCATCACCGCGTGGAGGAGCTAAGGTGGCGAGACCATCGACGTAACGATTGAACATGCAAAACGCCGCGGCGATGAGAACGGTGTCATGGATATCCCGATCATTCGCGCCGATTCGACGAGCATCTTGGACATCTTTCTTGCTCACATTTTCACGGCCTGGAAATGTGGCCTTTTGAACCTTCTCAGCGATGCGAAGAAGGGCTCGGAGGCGATCGGAAATGGGCGCGAGATCCGGGGACTCCCAAACCTTTCGCGCGAGTCCGCTGGACTTGCTGTGCACGTCGGCGACGGCGCCGTGGCTCTCGGAGCAAAACACGCAATGGTTGAGGTAAGACACGTAACTCGCGATGATTTCACGATCCGCTTTGCTGAGAGAGGGCGTCTCGTGAACAAGCAAAACCTCCGCGAGTTCGTTGAGAGCTTGTGCTGTCTCGGGGTAGGCGCGCATGGGGCCCGTGATTCCAGGAAAGCCCTGCGGAACTTCGATGTGGGCAGATGGGGTGGATGTGGTGCTCATTTGATCCTCCGGCTTGGATTGAGATGAAGTCTCTCGGTTGCTGATGGCGGACTTCGCGCGATGGAATTTCGTCGGTTGAGTTGGTCTAGGGTAAACGGCCTTGTGCAGATACGCTACGGAATCGACCGAGGCCTGGTTCACGCCCAACCAAAACTCAACAATTGACCCTAGGCTCGTGAGAAGCGAGATCGGTTATCCGGCGATTGCCGTTTTGCGATTGAGCAGGCGTCGGGCTTGGCGGCGAATCATTTCATTGTCGGAGTCCATCAGGCCCAACGCGTGTTCGACGAGAGCCAGGAGCTCAGGACGCGTGGCCAGTGTGACCGGTTCGTGGCGGTCGTAGTGGTAGACGATTTCTCCAAGAGCCCACAAGCCGCTGGCTTGGCGCCCCGAATCAGGGCTCGAGAGCATGGCGCGCAGGCGTTCTTCGACTTCGTCGTCGAGCCCTTTGAGTGCAGAGCGAAGAATCGCGTTGGCGGCCACACGGTTTCTTTGATCGCGCTGCAAAGGATCGAGAATGTTGTCCAGAAGATTGGAGTCAAAGCGCGAGAAGGCTTCGACAGAATTGGCAACAGTGCGGGAGTCGGGCGACGCCAAGAGCTGTTCGAAGAGTCCGAGTAATCGCGAGGTCAGCAATTGTGGGGGAATGAAGCGCAGAATGAGCATCACCGATGAGGCCGTCAGGCGCCAGTTCCAAGTCGTCGACTGCTTCTGAGCGCGCTGAAGTGCTGCATCAATGAGATCGACAAGGGCCTCGGCGAGTGCAGGGCCGCCGCGCGGAGCGAGCGACTCGCGAAGCTGGAAGACGGCGCGATCCAGCAGTTCGGTCTTATCATCGCTCACTTGGGCGCAGCGCTCGCGAAGGTGCAAGCAGATTCGCGCAAGGTCGTGATCGCTGCGATAGAGTCCGATCGCGGCGAGCTTGTCGAGCTCACCGTGATTAAAGAATCGTTCCAGCCAACGCGTGACAGGTGGGCGAGTCGTGAGCCGATGCAGTTGCGACCGCGGATTGACACCTTTGAGTTCGTATTCGCCCGTCCATTCTAAGCCAAACCAAGGCTCGAGAGCGGTGCGATGTCGTTCATCGAAGTAGAGGACATTGACGTCTTTTTCGTGAACGTTGGAAAGAATCCGCACGCTTTCTATGAGGGGAGGGCCAGAGAGGCTATGGCCGTTGACGAGCTGGCCGTAGCGAAGAGAGCCATGCGCCAGGGCGGACTTGATCGTAAAGCGATAGTTTTTCTCCGCTCGACATTTTTCATCATAGCGCTCGGCGATCGTGTTCAGGTCGGCAACGCAGGCGGCGGCTTTGGCGACACTTGTCATTGAGAAGGCGTTGCCCGGTTCGAGAATCTGGGGGTGCTCGTCTTTGATGTAGAAAATGACTTCGTCGCCGATGAACTCGTACACCAAGCCACCATACCGAGAAATGCACTCGCAGGCCTCGGTGAAGAAGGCATTGATGTGCTCGATCAGGTGTTCTTGCAGGGGAGAGTTGAAGATGTTGGAGAAGCCATTGATGTCCGTGCGCACGAGAGTGCATTCAAAGTTATAGGGCGCCTTGCGGCCTGAATCCAATTCGCCGCGAAGGGCCGGCAAAATCTCGCCTTCAAGTTTTCTTGTTCGCTCTTGCAGGATGCGCGAGCGCCACTCGTAGGTTTCGATACCGCGAATGAGAATCTCGGCCTCCCGAGTCTTCGCCTCGATCGGTGTGTCTTCAAAGCGGTGACGATTGTGGAGTCGGTCGACCAGACGTCGGATATCGCGAACGTTCCACCAGATCAAGAGCGCGGCGATGCCGACGATCGCCAGAAAATTGAGTGCGAGGCGCTCTTTGCTTTTATCAAGCGCATAGAGAAACAGGGACTGTTGTCCAGATTTACGAAGAGCCATGCTGAGCACGGTGTCTTCAGCGAGTCGCAAGTTGTACTCGATACTGGCATCGCTCTCGTGAGGGCCGCCCATGGGAAAAAGTTCGCCAAAGGGTAAGGGTGATTCCTCGCGGGGCGCGTAGGCCAGGACTTGAATGCTTTGTAAGTCAGGGAGCTTCGCGAGGACGGTCGCGTCCAAACGAGGGCCTCGGCTGCGCTCGAGTGCCGAGGCGAGGCCTCGGCCGCGGTAGATGCTATAGGAGTGGATGCGCTCGATGCTGCGAAGGTCTTCCAGGAAGTTGATCAGCTCTTCTTCCATACCGGCTTGGTAGAGCGTGTGTGCGATCTGCGCGCTTTGCGGTAGGCGTTCCCCGGCAAAGCGCAGTTCGGTGGCCTCGTGAATTCGGGCTTGAGCGTAGAACTCCAGCAGACTGAAAAGCGAATAGCTGGCGCTCAGAAAAAAGATGCAAAGGCTCAGAAGGCCGCGTCGCTTGAATTTCATGGGCGTGGAGTGGATTGCGGTCCAGCGCCGCGCTTCAGGCGTTGTAGGTTCGAATCGTAGATGTACCAGATCGACGGCTGTCGAGCGCCGTGGCGGCGGCCGTTGCGATCTTCAACGGCGATTCGCTCTTGATTCAAGCGTCGAAGGAATGAGCGATCACGCAACAGCGGTTCGACGAAGCGATACTCGGAAACCAAGGTGTCCATCAAACGCGCCCGAGGCCATGCATCATCAAGGGCCGGTGGGGGCTCTTCATTTTGCTCGCGCTCCGAGGGGGTGCCCGTGCGACCGAGTCCTCCCACGCCACGCGCCGTCGCTGCGGCGGCCAGACTTCGACCTCGCGGAATAGGTAAAGAGCCCTCCGCTAAAATCTGCGTATCAGGAGTACTTGCACCTGGCGCAGGTGTCGCGTTGGGATCTTCCGGCGCATTTCGACGTCGAGGATCGATGATCACGGCTTCGGGATCGGCCGAGCTGAAGCCCGAGGCCTGGCCGAGAATGAGACCCTGCATTTTGCCGATCCGTACACTTTCCTGCGGCTGTGCATTGGGCCCAAGGCCAACGCGAACATCCGAGGGACGATAATCGCCGAGCGGGTTGCCAATGCGGGCGTCGGTACGGGCATCATCAATTTCTCGTCGATAGCGGTTGGCCGCCCGCTGACGGTTGAGAGAACTCGGCGAGGAGTTGTCTCGCCACCATTGCGAAGGCGAGAGATCCGGCAGAGAGGTCGCGGCGGCGACGACGGCCCCAGTCGTCGAGCCAGGGGCTGGCGTGGGTACCGGTGTGGCGCTTCGGCCGAGGAGCATGCGGTCTTCGTCGCGGTTCGGGTCACGCGAGCCACCGCGCATAATCTGGCGTTCGCGCAGTTCGCGCGAGGCTTCGCGGAAAAGCCCGGGGTGTGTGCGCTGGGCATGCTGGATGCTTACTCCGTCAAGGTACTCGGTATTGCAGGAGGCCTGCCCACTCGCCGGAGACGTAGAGGCTCCAGCAGGCGTGACGAGTTTCAGTAAGCTCGCGAGTTCATCGGTGTTACGGCGTGAGCCAGTCACTGTATCGGGCGGGTTTGAACAGATCAATCGAAGCGCAATGTTACGAACTAGGTCGCGAGTTTGCGGACTGTCGCCGTATTGATTGATGTTGAGATCACGTAATGCAGTCTCGAGACATTGCGCGTGTTGAGGTGACGTCACCTGCAGGCAGCCCCCTTGGCGCAGCGAGGACAGTCGGTCTTGAATCTTGCGATGGAGTTCCAGGGTGATGCGGTTGGCTTCATGTGCGCGCTCGCCGAGCTGTCGTGATAACGAGACGAGGTCAGTTTGAGCCAATCTCCCTGAAGCGTTGAGTACACGAATGGCTTCAAGCTCATCTTTGTGCGCTCGGGTCAGGGTCTCAAAGCGTTCGCAGTTGCTACCGTTAGCGCAGCAATCTTCTCCCAGCTCAATGATCCGATGGTGGTCAGCTTGAAGCCTTTGGTTTCTTTGCACCAGCGCGACTCGCTGGCGTTCGTTGAGTTCACGAGTCTCGGCCTCGTCGGAATGAGTTGGCAAGTCGATATTAGGCGGAACAAAGGGTCGAGCGACATGACTGAACTCGTGCAGCAAGGTCCGAGTCATCTGGGCGTCATTGGCAATTCGATTTAAGTTCAACTGAATTTGCTCATTCTGACCATGTTTGGTTCGTCCAGAAAGTTGGTCAGAGCTCAGGTCACAAGAAATGCGAGCGCGTGTTCGTGATCCCGCAGCGGGATTAAAAGTCGACGCCAGAATGCCGGCTGTGTCTTCGGCCACTTCGGGAAGACCTCTTCGATGGTAGCACTGAAGAAGGCGATCTGGACGACTGTCGCGGCTGTAGGATGAGAGAATCTCGGTGAGGACTCTTTCCAAACGTTGGCGCTGAGCCTGTGAGATGCGGGGTGGCTCACAAGACTCGTCAAGCAGACGACGCCAAGCCTCTTGGGTCAATTGTGATTGAGGTGCTTCGTCTCCTTGAGCGAGGGCCTGAATCCGGCGAGCGTCTTGAATGAGCTGTTCAAAAAAGTTGGGATCTTCACAGATCTGCGTGGCGGTCCGTCCCCACTCGATGGCATCGGTTTGTTGGACCCAAAGTGTGCGATACTTCTTATTTCGAGCGTCCCAAACTGCTTGGAAATTATAGTTCATTAAACCTCGAAACTCGATGCCTTCCATGCGCTGGTAGGCGTTGTTTCTTGGCTCACTCAATTCAATCAATTTGCCTTGGCCGCGGATGCGAATTTTTTGCGGGACACCGTATTGGTCGGGTGAAGAGGTGATGATGAGGGCATCGGGTGTCACAAAGAAATGCGCATGATCTCCGGCATGACTTTCTGAAATCAAAAAAGCCGCACCGAAAAGAATTAGGGAACTGGCGAGATGGATCAGGCCAAGTCGCTTCATAATTGACGTATCGGACAGCTTGAGTCTCGGATTGAGGCGGAAGTCGAGTTTTTATTGACTGTCTCAGAATGAGACAAATTCGCAGAGGGATCTCAACATTCCCTCAGTGCCGCGAGCACAATCGGCGAATCCGGCGGCTGCCTCTACAGTAAGTTCGCCCATGGCATCACGGGTTCCATGTGGAGAATGATGGTGCCGACGTCTTTTGAGAATTGCGAGGCGCGACCGTTAGGCGCTGCCTCGTGTGAGCCGAGGATCATCCCGACCACGACATTGACGAGCTGTGGGCCGCTTCCCTGGATTCTCCTGCGGACAAAGACGGGGGCACCGCTCATACCGCCTGCTGAGTCGCAGTCGGTGTAGGCGTAGGTGAAGGTTTCGCCAGCAAGTCGCGAGGCACAGTGCTTTTGCACCAACATGCCGGCTTCGTTCGCGCGATCTTGGGGATAGCCCACCGGAAGCAGCGGCTCCTGGATTGTTTGGCCTTCTCCCATCGACTGCACGATTGTGGGATGCAAATCCCCTGGGTTGCAGTTATCCAACTTCAAAATGGCCCAGTCTAAATCAACGTGCCCCCACCGATAGGGCCGAGCGGTGTACTTGCGCTTAAAACTGAACTGTCGCTCGTTCTGCATGACGTGAAACTCCGAAACTACGTTTGGAGAGGGCTGCGGGCGCACACCGTTTCGAAGCGGGAAGGCCGCATGATACGCCGTCATAATGTAACAACCGTTGCCGATCACGAAGGCTGTGCCCCAGCCGCCGTCGTCCGGAACCGACTTCAAGATGCCAACGCTCTCGAGCAGAGTCCCCTCAACACGAGGTGGAAGTGTGCGATCGTCGGTACCGATGATGTTGGCGTGGGCCTCTGACAAGGGCATCGCGACACTCAAAAGGACGCTCGTTAAGAGTGACGCCAACATGAGAGAAGCTCGCAAGCCAACGTACCGCAGGCGTAACATAACAACTCCGAGTGAAAACGTGCCGTTCGGATTCGCGATGTGAGATCCGTTGTGGGATCGGGGAACTCGAAATGTGAAGCCGCTCGAGGGGGAGCAAGATCGGGGCGCAGGAGGGCCTGCATATAGGCGAGATGAGGGGGAGCCGATGCCCGCGCTTGTCACTTTTAGCGAGCGAAGACCTGTGCGGCGTCACCTTGAAAATGTCCCGCGCCCATGCGGGTGAAATTGGGATTGAGGATGTTGGCGCGGTGGCCAGGTGAGTTCATCCACATCGAAACATAGCCTGAGGCCGAGCCGCCGCCGCGAGCGAGGTTTTCTCCCACGCCCCAGTTGAGGCCAAAGCGTGCCGCGCGCTGGACGAAGCTCTCAGCCCCGGGGCGATCATGCGAGAAGTAGTTGTTTGTCACCATGTGCACGACCTGTTCATGAGCCATGTCGGTGCAGGCATCGCAATGGTTCAAGCTCGGCAGGCCGGCTTTGGCTCGCTCGGCATTGGTGAGATTGAAAATCTCGCAGCTCAACGTGTCCATCTTTCCGCAGCCGGGGATGGAGGGCGGTGGAGTTGGGATGGGGGCGCCGCCTGTGCCGCCGCAGTCAACGTGGTTGGTGACGTTTTTCAAGAAGCCACAGGAGTCGCGGATCACCAAAGTTGCGCCGCTGCAGCTGCGAGCGCTGCGACGAAGCCAGTCCACCCCGACCTCGCAAGCGCAGTTGGTCAAGGTCACGCGATGAAAACATCGATCCGGCTGAGCCACCCAGCCTGAGCCATTCAGCGTGCCTTGGCAGTTGAATTCATAGACTCGGCGGGCGGAGGCCTCGCACCATGAACCTGTCGCCACCGAGTTGGGTGTCGCCGCTTGAAGCGCGGGAGCAGGCAGGAGGCCTGCCGTGTGAGGGGCGGGCGCTTGGTCCTTGGGGCTCGCGCATCCGACATTCGCGAGGCTCAAACAAATGGCGGCGACCAAACCGATCAATGCAAACAGAATTCGATTCACGACCCGGACTCCTTGTGGCGGAAATACGTAGAGCGGAGGAGTATGACCACAAAATGAAATGGGGTTTTGAGACCTGATCGAGAAGATCAGATCGACGACCACACGGCCATGTGGTGCAAGTCTGAGGCAAGCGGATGTCGCCGCTCAGCCTACTGGCGACGTGACGAGGAGTCGCGGACTTAAGTGGACTCGTCAGAGCGAAATGACAATTCCCGTACGACCGTGGCGATGAGCGTGAAAAAAATCGGCGACCTCTTCGGTCGCCGTGAGTGACGGGATTGCGCCGAGCTTGGTGCAAACAGGCTCAGGCAGCGAAACCCCCAAGGGGGGGTGAGTGTCTCCACATTCCCCAGATCAACCCCAACCTTAAATCCCGACGTTGGAGAGTCGATGTGCGATCTCACCGACCGGACTGACCATCAAACTCGAGACCAACTTTCTCATATTGGGTTCTTTTTCGCTATCGAGCATCCGGATCAAGGCCCACAGCAGATCATCCGTGGTGATGATCCCGGCGGCCTCGTCGCTGTCCGTGACGATCAGCGATGAAATTTTCTGCTCCACCATTTGTGTCGCCACCGTGATGAGAGGTGTGTCGGCGGATACAAAGCGAACTGGAGAACTCATGTAGTCTTGCACCGTCTCTTGAGGAGCGAATCGCTCAATGGTGTAGCGAACATCGCCAGACTGATCGAACTCTGTGTGAATGGCTCTCTGCAAATCACGATCTGTTAAGATGCCGATGATGCTCTGATCGGCATCGACGACCGGGAGATGGCGGATGCGTTTTTCCCGCATGATTTTCCAAGCCACCACCAAGGATTCTTTGGGTGAGACAGTGATCAGCTTCTTTGACATAAATTGGGCGGCCGTGTGCGGTGATTCCGGTCGTTGTGTCATGATGTGCCTCCCTCAGGCTTCCGCGCTAGGGTGTGAACGTGGGCCTCAACAAAGGCCGTCGTCGACAGGAGAGTTCATGGCGCGGCCTTGAACTCACATGATTTCATGAATCACAGTCCGATCAATGCTTGAGGCGTGTTTCCATGAGATGATCCATCGCTTTTAAGGCGTCGACCCATGTGAAGATGCCCACGAGTTTGTGATTATCCACAACGAGCGCGCAGCCAAATTTGTGCGCGGCCATTTCCGAACACACTTGATTGAGGGGCGTGTTGGGAGTTGTGACAAAAGGATCGGGTGTGTAGGCCTCTTGCACGGATACTTTCTCCGGATCGACGTCGCGAAAGCTCTCGACCAGGCGCACATCTCGATCGGTCAAGATGCCGACGAGTTTACCGCCATCGAGAACGGGCAAGTGGCGAACGCGAAGTTCAGACATCATCTGGTCTGCTTTCGATAGACTTTGGTCGGCTCCGATCGTGTGCGGCAAAACTGTCATGTACTTCTGAACTGTTGGAATGCTCTTCATATGGATCTTCCCCTCGTTGCAACCAGTTAACTTTTCTGTAGCCTTTGTGGCCCACGCCCGAAGAAGAGAGCGAGGGCTGTGCCACAACGAATGACTCATATAGAAGACTTGGAGAGTTCACAGCGAGTTATTGGGGCGACCTAGCCCGCCTGCGCCACCGGAGCATGTGACAATCTGGCTCAGGGGGAGGAGCGAGCACACAGTCCGGCCCAGAGTTCGGGCCCAGAGTTCGGGCCCAGAGTTCGGGCCCAGAGTTCGGGCCAGGCCTAAGGCCGAGAGACAGTTCGGGGCACGGCTTGGTCAGGCTTACACGCTGAGCTTTGTGAAGCCCTCCAGATTGGCGCTGACCGAGGGCTCGGCCTTGCTTTATTTGCTCCCAACGCAATGCGGAGGTACCCAGATGCGACTTGGACCTAACCCCAGCCGAAATTCAGAGGAGTCGTCGCAGACGCCGAAGACTAAGTCCTTAGCCAGCGTGGGCGATGGACTGAAGCGATCCAGCGCGTGGCTTGTGGTCGCCGCGAGCTTATGCCTTTTCGCGACACCTTACGCCCTCGCCCAGGAAGGTGGGGGTGCCGAGGGGGCTCCCGATCGCGAAATTCTAAATAGTCCTCTACAGATCGAAACCGAGTTCTTTCAGCCGGCCTCCACGGCCGATGTGGCGGAGTCGAGTGAGCTCACCACTTGGATTGAACAAAATGCGGAACGATTGGGGCTAGCTGAAGGCACACAGCCCAAAACGAAACGTGACGCGAGGACAGCTCGTCGAGTGCCCTTGCCGCCCGCTCGACCCGAGAGCGTTGCTGAGTTTGCTAAAGAAGATGCGGAAGTTCGAGCCCCCAGAGGGGCTGCTGAAATCGCTGAAGTGATCGCGGAAATGAACTTTGCTCGAAGCTGTTCTCAACTGGGTAATCCGCAAGGCTTTGGTCTGACAGGACAGACGTTGGCGAGAATGCTGGCTAACGGAGATTTGCCGAATCTCTTGGCGGGATCGGCAGATCTCCGCCGCGCTTGCCCCCGCTACGCCGATATGAATCTCGAACAGAAACAGATTGTATGGGTCACAGTGTTTACAGCGATGGCGCACTTAGAATCGAGCTGCAACAATGTGCGGACGGCGCAAGGGCCGAATGGACGTCTGCGTGGTCTATGGCAGCTTCACGACGGATTCGAGCATCGTTATGCCGCAGGATGCCGTCGGGGCGATTCGACGACAGCGGCTCGCAATGCTGCATGTGCGGCGCGGATGTTGGATGGGCAGATGGCTCGTGCCGATGCGCTCTTTTCGCGGGATTCGTACTGGGGTGTGTTGCGCCCGCAGGGTGAGCCTCGACCTGGTGGGGGTCGTCGAATCTACAAAGCACGCGTCATCATTCGCGCCTTAGGTGAGCTGTCGATTTGCGGCACTCGATGATTTCGCATAGTCTTGAAGTCAGTGACAGCTCCACGTTTTGATCTTTATTCCATCGACTACTTGGCCAATGGCTCGGCGAGGCAGCGACGAGCCTCGCGAGTTCTGCAGGCCTCCCGCGTCTGGGACCGATTGCGCGAAATTCCTGAGATCGATTTTGCCTTGGCGGGGAGTCTGCCGCTGGATCTCGCGACAGAGCAAAGTGACCTCGATATCATTGTGAGCGTGGCGGACCTCAAGGTCTTCCTGCAGCAGTTGCGTGAGGTGTTCGGTCAAGAGGCCGAGTTTTCCGCAGGTTTGGGCGTTGGGCGTGGCGGTCGTTGTGTTTTGGCGAGTTTCGTTGTGAAGAATCAAGAAGACGAGACCGAACGCATCGAGATCTTCGCGCAGACGCAAGCTTTGCCGTTGCAAGCGGCTGTTGTGCATCTTTTGATCGAAGCGCGGCTCATGGGGCTTGCTCCCACCGAGTCCGAATTCAATCAACGGCTCATCCAGGCGCGACGCGAAGGTTTAAAGACTGAAGAGGCCTTTGGAGTTGTGCTGGGATTGAACCAACCCTACGAAGAGCTCCTCGCTCTCGACGAGCTGAGTGATCGCGAGCTCGCGCTGCGTTTTGCAGCTCAGCTGCGTTAGCCATCGGCTGCGTTAGCCATCGGCAGATTTGAACCACGAAATCCTGTTCACTTGAGCGAAGTGGTCTTTGGCTCGTCGGGACGCCAGTTTTTTCCTGCGCGCAGAAACTCGTCACTCAGCGCGTGGCCGCGTGTGACTCGAGCGAGAATCAGCGAGCCAACGGCGTTGGCGAGTCCTCGCAGGGCGTTTTCGCGATCGAGGCCGCGAGCGGCCAAAAGCTCGAGCCATTCTTCAAGATGTGGGAGCAAGCTCGAGCGCAACGGCCTGGCGCCGGCAGCTTGGTCGAGTTCGCTGGCAAGTGCGGCCAGCACACAACCTTGCTCGGGATGATCGCGATGTTGCTCGCTCAAGTAGAGACGGAGTATGTCGCGGAGATTCTCTTGGCTGCGAATCCAAGCTGTGGACAAAGCCGCATGTTGCAAGGCTTCGCGCACGAGATGAGATTTGCTCTTAAAATGCGCGTAGAATCCTCCCGAGGTGAGTCCTGCGCTCTTTGTGACCTGGTCGATGCCTGTGGCGGCGATACCTTGTCGTCGAAAAAGCTCTGCGGCCGCGGCGAGAATGCGAGTGCGCGACTCAGCTTTTTGCTCGGCGCGTGTTTTCGGGGCCGCGGCTCGGCGTGAAGGTGAGGGGCGTCGGGTCTGCGGAGTTCGTTGTCGCACAAGACTCTCTTCTCATGGCTGAGTTGAACTTCAAAATTGCGGAGTTGATCGGAATAACTCGCGCGCCCTCGAAATGAGCTTCAGACCGACGTCTTCGCGGCCGCGATGATCGAGTCCCGGAATCAATTCGTAATGTCCCTGGTATCCGCGTGCGATGAGTTGCGCGTGTGACTTTTGTGCCTGTTGCCGATCGACGATGTGGTCCTCGGTGCCATGCATGAAGTCCACAGGCCATGCCGCCGGAGGTTGTGGATAGTACTCTTCGCGGATACCCGCTCCGAGCGCCATGAGGCCGCGCACATCTGTGAGGTTTTGGGCTACGAAAGGAGCGAGCCAGCCGCCCTGAGAAAAGCCGAAGACCAGTTTGGGTAAATGCGCAAAGCCCTCATGATCGATCGCAGCCTGGATGCCACGGAGAGCCGTGTCCGGAGGCAAAATGAGTCGATTGAGATCAGGATCGAAAAAGTACCACGCGTAGGCTTCTTTCCAACCCTTTTCGGTTTTCACTGGCGTCGGGAAGGGGCCGTTCGGCGCCAGCCAGGCCAATTCGTCGGCCGGCCAGCCCTGAGGGAACAGCTTTCGAAAAAGGTAGCCGCCATGATCTTGATAGCCGTGCAGCATGACGACCAAGCCCGTCGGTTTTCCCGAACTGGGCTTTCCTGAGCGCCAGTTAAACGGAATGTCGGTTTGAATTTGAACCGAGCGCAGGGGAGGCGGGCTCGAGGACGCGACAATCGCGGGAGAGGAATCAGGTGACTTCATTTATCAATCATATTACGATCGTCATATGAAATCAAGTCAGACGCATTCGGCTGTGACACCGCAACTCGCACCACCTGGAGCGGGCCTGCCCTGGCCTCAGCGCCTCTTGCTGCGGTATGTGCTCGGCCCCTTCGTCTCGACTCGCGCCGATTGGGACGAGTCGTTGGATCAACTGCGGCGTCGCCACGCCAAGCTGGCCGAAGTATGGGCGTCAATCCCGCTGGAGCTGCGAACTCAGCGCGTGCTCGTGCCGCCGCAGCCGGGCCTCGAGGATAGCTCGCGCTTTTGGTCGGCTGAAATGGTGTTGGAGCATCTCTGGATGGTCGGATCCAGAATCGAGTTCGGAGCGATCGAGTTGAGTCAGGGGCGTGTGCCGCCCGGTGAAGTTGATACCGCGAAAGTGAAGCCCAAAGGGCAAGAGGCCGAAGGTCCCATCGATTGGATGCGGCGCTTGGATGAATGGGCGCAGTCGGCGGATCTGAATCTACGTCAAGTCGATGCGAAGGCGCGTCGATCGAAGACCACTCTCCGGCATCCTTGGTTTGGTGAGTTTCGTGCTTCGCAGTGGATTTGGCTTCTCGGTGCACATCATGGGATTCACTTGCGACAGCTGCGAGAAATTCGCAAGGGCCTCAAGTAAGTCGAATCGGTCGTTCGTCTTACGGCGCTGAACTGCGTAATCGGGACCAGTTCCGTAGAAACTCCGTGTAGCGACCGTTCATCATCGCCTGCATGTGTTCCATTCTTTCCGTGCGAACCTGCACGCCCGCCACAGTCTCGTCCGCACGGCGAGCTCGAGGCTGTGTGATTTGCGAGACCATCTCATTGAATTGGAGTTGACCTGAAGGGTAGCGGCGCGCGCCCGTCCCTGGCACGACAGCAGTGGTCGAGCCGGGCTCGGCGTAAAGGTTGTAAAGCAAAGTGCGCTGAGTATTGAGACGATTCGCCCAATTCATGATTTGGTTCGAACGACCATAGACGGCATCGAACAAACCAATACCCGAAATTTGTCGAACACGCGCACCCTCGGGCCGATCTTGCGACACCAGACCAAGCGCGCCGATTGCGGCGTAGGCGCCACTGTGGCCTGATACAGCGAGATCATTGAATGCCGTACCTGTCACATCTTCGAGTGAGCTGATCAGTCGATTGAAATTCTCACCCGCCTCGCGCGGCGACTCGGGTCGAAATAGAGCGTTGTAGGTGGCCGAGGCCCCGGTGCTCGTGGGGATCACCAGAAGTTGCCCCGAGCCTGAGTTCGCCAGCCACTTCTCAAAATCTCCGTAGCCATTGACGAAGTGCGAGCTCTCCGCTGACCCCGCGATGTTATGACCATGAAAGTGGAGAGCCAGAGGCTCTTGACCCGTCCGCACATAGTTTTCCGGTACATAGATCCGCACGGGCTGTGGATAGTTGGGAACTCGGCCGATACAGAGCGAAGCTTGACCTCGCGTGGAGCTGCAGTTGAAGGAAAGTTGGCGCAGTCGCTGAACCATATTGTCGTGGCCTGATCCTCCGCTCGAGGCTGCGGATGTCGGAGGGGTTTGGCGGCCTGGCCGAGTCGTTTCGGCTGCCGACAGGGTGCTCACCGTCGCGGCGAGAATCGCCCAGCATAGCCCCAGAGCTGCGGATCGGACAGAGATGCGCGACGATCTATCAGGTCGATGGAGGTGCGGCATAAGTCTCTTTTCGGAGCGATGGGGGGCCAACTTGACGGCCACGATTTATTGTGTGGCGAGACGTCAAAGCCATGGAAATCACTCAGAATTTGAACCTCTCCGCACGTCATCGTCGCCGCGCGGATCCGGGCTTCACAATTGACTCATGTTGGCCTGAGTTGACCTGGCTCAGGCTTGGTACTCACACACTCAAGCGATGCCGCTCAGAAGGGACAAATCGAATTCAACACGGCCTTCAGCGTGCTGGCCGTCGCACCCTCGCGGTCGTAACTCGTTCCCGTCTTTCCATCGAAGCGTGAGATCACCACTTCATCGAGAATGCCCTGGGGGCTGAGGCGGTAAGCCACAAAATGAAAAGAGATGTCCGCTGGATTTCCGTTCTGAGTTTTGAGAGGTGCAGCACTGAGCTCGTCAATGCTCGAGGCGGGATGGGATTGGAAACTCAGTGAGCGAGTTTCAGTCCACTGGATCGGGCCCATTCGTCGCGTGATGACGACGCCGTCTGAGTGAACCACGCAGTCGGCCTCGCGAGCTTGGCCACTTGCCAGCTGCGTGCTGGTTCGTTTGGCGAGGACCGGAAGTGTCGTGGGTTGGAAGTTCGCTTCGGCTTGAGGCGAAATCAACAGGCTTGTGCCCATCAGCAGGGCGGGCAAAGCGCTGAGCGATCTGCAGATGAAGGCATTTTTGGGAATAGTGAAGTGACTCGACATTCGACCTCCTCGTCAAGCTATGCAGACCTCGACATTTAAGCGAAGTCGACAAGGGATCGACAACCCGAATTCACTGAGTCATGGAATCTTAGAGGCACTCGCACTGGCTGGAGGAGAGGCAATGTAGCAGTTTGCCTCGCAGGCGAATCTGTACGCCGCTGATCTCACCGTTGGTTTCCATCATCTGCCCGACCGCGCCGCTACCGTAAGCCACGCCCCATTCGACTTGTCGAAACGAGATCTCCGCGCTTTGTCGATAAGCGGCAAGAAGTGTTTCGCTGGGCATTCGCGTGTGGGCGTCGGGGATCTTCAGGGGAATGGGCAAACCCTCGGGGTCCACGTCGTAGACACGCAGGATGGGTTGAACGCCTTCATCGGCTTGGGCTTCGAGTGAGACGCGTAGCCGTCGCTCGCCGCCGTTGGCAAATCGTAGATGCTCGATGTGTGTGAGGCTTTCCTTCTTACGAAGTGGACCGAAGACCGCCTCGAGCGTGGCCGAGCTCAGTTGAGCCGGTAAGCCTCCAGCTCGATCCGCCTGTTGAGCCTCGTCTGGAAAACAAGAACGAATGGCCGATCTCAACTCAACCCAAGCATCGGGTTGCAGAGGCTGAGAGTCCGCGGACGTGGGGAAGTGATGAGGGAGTGAGTTGGCCGATGGGAGATCGCCAGGGCGAGAGTCTTTAGGCAAGACCGTACGCGAGTCATGAGCGAGGTGAGAAGAATCGCTCGCTGCGGGCGGCGTCGAGACATCGCGAGCTCGCGAGCGTTTTTGGATGGCTCGCCCGATGAGGCCTGCAGCGATCAGCAGACAGATCCCGGGTACAATCCACGTGCGCCACGCGGCCTCACCTTTGGTGCGGCCTTCGTTGGGATCTGGTGGTAGATAGAGCTCTCCGCCTCGCATCTTGAGTTAGCCTCGCATTGTCGAGTGGCCGAGTCACGTTTCAGGTGAACTCGGCTCGGAGCTTTCAGTTCTCAGACCAGGATATTTCTTTTGTCAGCGCATTCAGCCTGCCGCGAGCGTCAGTACGTCGGGCATGTGCCTTCGGCGGCTGGAGCCTGGCCCCATCGCGCTTCCAGCGATTGATTGGGATCCGAACTCAGCTGATTGTTCTTTGCGGCGATTGCCCAATCCGAAAGACGTAGACTTCGGCCGGGAGCGATTTCGATGCCCGGGCACTCGGCGTCGAGATAAGGGAGAATTTCGCGAAGCGCCCCATCGGTGAAGAAACCAAAGGTCGAAGCGCGTTTCGCGGTCTCCGCAAGGAGTTCGCGAGCGCGTCGGTCGCGCGAGGGTGTCGAGTGCTGGTCGTACTCGCTGGCATTGAGGCAGCGCCCACCGATCCTTTGTTTGAACGCGAGTGCGCGAGACACGGCTTCAGCGCGAACGCGCAAGCTGCCGCACAAGCTCTTCGCATTTCGTCGATAGAAGCCATCGGCACTTTCTTGGCGACCATTGTGAGACAAGCGCGATGCGAGATCGGCTTTGAATTGATCCAAAGTTCGCTGACCACTGCTGGTCGACGGACCGGAGTCGCCATTTGTTTGTTGAGTCTGTGTTGTGCCCAACTCTCTAAACTGTTCGAGGCTGTAGCCGGGAAGAGTAGAGAAGGGGCGGCTGTACTGCTCGGGAGTCAGCCATTTGCGCAGACCTGTTTGGTGATTCTCAGGCAGAAACCACATATTCGAAGTCAGGTTCAAATCGCGAACCGCACGCGGTACTGTGGATTCGAGCTTCCAAATCACACCTTCGGCTGTGACTTGTTTGATGATCTCGGCATGTCCAGGGAGCTCGGTCCCCGCTGAGCCACTGAGAATGTGCCAGAATGAACGATCCATCAGCGTGGGACGAGCCCACACGCCTCCCGGACGAACGAACTCGCGATCAACGCGAACGGGATAAGTGTCTTGGCCTATGGTTTTGGTCGAAGAGAGATCGCCGAGGAGCGATAAGAAACTGCGGACGCGGCGGTCTTCCGCTTGGCCATTGAAGCGCGTCATACGATTGGTGATCATCTGCGAGCCGCCTGAAGGGTCGCGCATCGCAAAGGGCAATTTGTTTTCGTAAGCGAAGATGGCCCTCGCGTAGTAAGCTGCGTCGGCGCAGTCATGGGAAAGTCCGGCCCAACGCCCCTTCGTGAAAATGTCCTCGTTCACATCGTTCTCAACCCAGGCCGCATAACGATCTTCCCACTCTTGGTTCCACGACTGGGTTTCGGTCCAGACCTGAGCTTCCGATGGAGTGGTGATCAAAAGTGATAAGGCCGTGACGGCGGTGAGGGCGATTGCGGAAACGGGCGTTGAGGTTCGCCAAAGACTTGATGAAGTGTGGCGACGGCCTTGGCGCACCGGAAGGCCGTTGGAGTTATTCTGTAAGGACTTCATAAGAATCTTCCCTTCTCGAGATCATCGACCGTCTGAGATTGCGACGACGTGAAGAGCAACGCTTATGCCCGAAGTTTCGTCAGGATCCGCGGAGTGGCTTGCAACTCAATGGCCTGGGCCGCAGGAGCGCTCGGCCGATTGCTGTGCTTTTTTCATCAGCACATGAAATTGCTACTTGTCGAGAGCACGGCTTCGATGTGCAATCAAGGACCTGAAGGTGAGAACGGGAAGTGTCGCGAAGTCAGCATCGCTCAGCCCGAAGCTTACCGCCGCAGAGTATCTGAAGCTTGCTGAGCGCAGGTCGGATCGGCGCGGAGTTTGAGGGCAGAACGTTATGGGGCAGAAGTATCAGTTTAAAACTCAAATGGGAGATCTCGACATGAACACTTCCGTGAAGGCGAATTTTAAGAATCAGTTTCAGCTCAAAGGTATGTTGCCGGGCGCTCACCGACTTGCGGCGAGCTTGACCTTGTCTTTCGTTGTCGTAGGCGGTCTTGTTGGCTGCTTGGGTACGGGTGCGGCTAAGTTGAGTTCAGATGGCGACAAAGATAGCTACGCTGTCGGCTATAACATGGGCATGAATTTGAAACGCCAAGGTGTCGAAGTGACCGAGGCGGCCTTTTTGGCGGGCCTGCGCGACGCTCAAAAAGGCACAGAGTCTCAACTCAATCAGGATGAAATGCGATCTGCTTTTCAGCGAATTGAAACAGGTGCGGTCGAAAAGATTCGCGCGAAGTTTGAGAAGAATAAAAAAGAGGGTGATGCCTATCTCGAGAAAAACAAAGCCAAGCCGGGATGGAAAGTGACCGAGTCGGGCTTGCAGTATGAGGTCGTCAAAGAGGGCGATGGAGCGACGCCTAAAGATGGCGATTTGGTCAAAGTGAACTATGTAGGAACATTGATTGATGGCAAAGAATTCGATGCCTCAGCCAAGCACGGCGGCCCTGCAGAGTTCGCCGTTGGTCAGGTGATTCCAGGTTGGACAGAGGGTTTGAAGCTGATGAAGGTTGGCTCGAAGTATCGCTTCGCGATTCCTTCTCAATTGGCTTATGGCGAGCAGGGTGCTGGTCAAGCGATCGAGCCCAACTCGGCTCTGCTCTTTGAAGTGGAGCTCTTGTCCGTGAGCTCCCCACCTCCGGCCCAACGGCCGAAAAAGAACAAATGATCGAGTGGCGACTCTGAGGGCTCGCAAGAACAGAAGCCCCAGCGTCGACCTTCGAATCGCCGGCCCACGACAACCCCTCATCGCCATCTGCGATGGGGGGTTGTGTTTTTGGGGTTTTGAACTGTCTAAAGCTTTGACAGGTGTCGGACGTAGCCCGGCGCAGTCCAGGCACGTCTATATAAATCGGTCACAGGATCGAACGAGAATGCTTTGGGAGGGCGGGGGTTGGTCGCGAGGCTTGCTATCTCAAAAGGAGAGGGCTGCAACTTGGGTTGAACAAGTCGCTCTCGCGAAAGGTGGTGCCGAATGGTGGGAACAAAATGGATCCGAAGCTGGCGACTCTTGGGAATGCTCGCTGTGGCTTCCTTATCCAGTGCCTGCTCGACGCCCCAAGCGCCCGAATACGCGGATGGGCATGTCTACGAACGAACGCTCAACAGCTATGAGAACTGCATGAACCGGCAGTACCCCATCGATCGAGGTACCAGCTGTGACCTCGCATCAGGCGGGGGCAACATGCCGAGCTATGATCAATGGCGCGACTCCTACAATGACAACTACGGACCGACCTATGGCTTTTATTCGGTGAGTGAGCCGACGGTTGAGGACTACTTGTCGACGCTTTCTGATGAAGAGCTGATGCTCCTCGCGACAGAGCTCGCTTCGGTCGGCACTGAATCTTCTGAGACGGAGTGAACCGTGAAGCGCGCGAAGTCTTCCTCCAGCACGCTCTCGACGGCATCTGCAGCTCTCTTGCTGGTGTTGGCCGGTGGACTTGTGGGGTTTGTGCGACCTCCGCACTCGACTTATGCTTCACCTGGCGCTTCAGCCGCTGCTTCGGCCGCGGGATCACAAATCCCTCATTCTTGGACCAAACTCGATCAAGATCCATTGGCTTACGCGAAGCCCGCGAGCGTTTTGCGCGAGTTTAAACTTTCTGCACAGCGAAGCGAGATCCTGCGTGGCCATCGCTGGGACCACATGGTGGCTCAGCTCGAACGTCATATGATGAGCTTTGCGACTCGGTATTGCCAAGTTGCTGTTCGTCTCTCACCCGGTGCTGTCGCGGTCCTGCAGCGATCAGCTCATGAGGTCATCTCGCCTTGCCAGATGAGTGAGTCGACGGCAAAACATCTGGCTCAGCAGGGCTTGTTGCGAGCCGAGGTCAAGGTTTCACCAATTTGGACGTCGTCGTGGCCGCGAGCTCGAGCCTTGGATACCGAGGCTTACGCTCAAGATGTGGTGGTGAGACTCTCACGACTGTCTTCATCGAGCATCGTGTGGTCCAAATCTGCGGCCTTGTCGGTGGAAGACCGTGAACATCTCCGTTTACTTTCGCAAATGTTGAATCAACAGATGGACCTCTATGCTGTCCTGAATGGACGAATCTTTGAGATTTCAAAGAATGTAGACGCCCTTTTGTTGGTTGTGTCGAGCTCCGAAATGAGCGACGCATTTGACCGCCGACGTGAAGAGACCTTCCTGTCTTGGCGCGCGATGTGGATGGATGTAGAGTTGCGTCAGCAACTGGAGATCATGCAGGCGCTGAGTGTGAGTGTTGGCTCGCCGGAAATGATTGAGCTCGGGCGTCTGATGATAGAGGTCAATCGCTTGGTCGAAGTGACGACGGCCGATGAGCGAGCTGATTTGCGAGATGATCTGGGCAACTTGCAGGGCAACCTGCAGACCGCCCAGATGACGAGAACCAGATGACCAGCACCATATGACCAGCAAATAATGTCCAGCGTTTCCAGATGCTAAGACGCGACAAGGGCCTCGCCCCCACAAGCATCTAGGACAATTCATCGACCTATTCTTGATCCATACGTTCGATGGCCGACTCGACGGGCCTTTTGATGAAATACAGTACGCCGATCAAGAGGAGAATGCCGCCCGCGACCAGATACTCGGGTAGTTTTGCGTTCACCAGCATGGCCAAACAGGCGAGGCTTCCCAAAATTGGGATCACGAGCGGAACATCGAATGTACCCGGTGGCGTGGGGCCGTCCATCTTCAATTTGATTAGTGATAGGTTCACGAGGATGAAGCACACGAGTAAAAGTACGCTGGTTGCTTTCGCGAGCGCCGAGATATTTCCAGAAAGTCCAAGCAGCAGCACAATGCCGAGGATGGTGGCGATGGCGATATGAGGTGTTCGGGTGCGAGCATCCACACGGCCGAGAGCCGAGGGGAGAAGACCTTGATGGGCCATGCCGTACAGCAATCGCGAGCCCATGACATAGTTGAGGAGAGCCGTGTTGGCGACCGCGAACATGGCAATCAGCGAGTAAACACTTGAGGGGAACCAAGGCGCGGCGACGGCCATCACGTCGACGAGTGGCCGCGAGCTCTTGGCGAGCTCCCCAGCCGGCACAACGCTCACGGCAATGAGACTGATGGTGATATAGATGAGGCTGGCGCCCGCAACCGCAAACAGGAGGCCGCGGGGGACATTGCGTTGCGGGTCTTTAACCTCCTCACTGACGTTGAGAATGTCCTCAAAGCCAATGAAGGAATAGAAAGTCAGGACCGCGCCACTTAGAACCAAAGAAGTGGTGAGTTCTCCACTTGGATTGAATTCGCTGCGCGCATCGAGATAGTTCACTTCGCCGAGGTAGCTCGCCCCGACGAGAATGATCAAAACAAGCCCGCTGATTTCAATGATGGTGCAGACGGCGTTCATCCACATGGACTCTCGAATGCCTCGATAGACAATGCCGCCGAGGACACACAAAAACCCGATGATCAAAAAACTTAATGGGAGCTGTGGGAGACTCGCCTGCAGATATTCCGAAAAGACGCGACTGGCCGTTGCCATGGACGTCAGGCCTGAAGCTAGAGCGGCCAGGCCCACGACATAGGAAAGCCAAGAACGTCGAAAGGCTTTCAGTGTCACGTAAGCGGCACCCGCGGCTCGCGGGTATCGACTGCCGACCGCAGCATAAGAGAGACCCGTCAGGCCTGCCGCGATCATGCTCGCCAAAAACGCGAGCCAAACGGCATTACCCATTTGCCCGGCGGCCTTGCCGACGAGGCCATAAATTCCTGCGCCAAGGATATCCCCCATGCCGTAAAGCGTGAGCGACAAGAGGCCAATTCGACGACTGAGATGTCCGGGATTGGAGGACGAGTTCGAATCGGGGCGAGGCTGAGGAACATGGCTGTCGATTTCCATCCCGAAAGAATAGGAAGTTGGCAGAGCCCCGACAAGCGAGAGAGAATAAAATGCAGCGCTTCACATCCGAGGCGCGAGTTTGGTGTGTGAAGTTTTGGAGCCCTTACTGTGTCGAGCTTTGAAGAGAGAGATTGGCGACTCGTTGCTTGGAACGTCGAGAATCTTTTCGTCTTGCTCGACGAGCCTTTGGCGGATGTGCGTGCCCGACTCGAAGAGGACGAGCGCATTCGATTCCAGGAAGAAGTTAGCCCCAAGAATCTTGGCGGAAACCTCGGACCGCGCCAGCTCTCGGAAAGCGAATGGCAACGATTTTCAAGATCCACGACAAAGAATAAGTCTTTGGAGCATTGTCGACAGATCGCCGCGATCATTCGCGAACTGAATCCGGATATTTTGATGCTGTCGGAGGTCGGTGGGGCAGAGAGTTTGGCGAATTTTGCTGAGCTTTTTTTGAATGGCGAATGGAAGCCTCAGCTTATCGAAGGAAACTCTGATCGCGGCATTGATGTGGGCTATTTGGTTCGCCGGGATCTCGGATTTGTCGTCGAATTGAATTCGCATCGCGATCGCGAGCTCGGATTTTTGTATCCACACGAAGCTCTTTCGCGCGAGTCAGGCTACGATCATCTCCGACACGCCCAACGTGAGTCGCATCGCTTTTCTCGAGACGCGGCGGAGTTACGGCTCTTGCATCCTCAAACGGGTCAAGTGGTCCTGGTTTGTCTTCTCGCACATTTGAAATCCCATCTGGATCGGCACGGTTTGGATCCCGGTGGTCGAGATCGAAGGCGAGCCGAAGCGGAAACGCTCCTGCAAATCTATCGAGAGCGACGCGCCGAATTCGGAGATCTCGTTTTAGTTGCGGGCGACTTCAATGGTGATCTCTGGACGGATGAGGAGTTCCGCGCTTGGCGTGAGAACCGCGATGAGTGGTTGGACATTCTCGAGGCCATTGGCGCGAGCCCGGAAGAGCGCTTTACCTGGGCCCGTCTCCACCGCCGCCGTCCCGGTTTCTATCGGCAAATTGACTACATTTTGGTGCCGCCGAGCTGGCGGCCACGACTGAAGTCAGATGAGACTTGGGTCTATCGTTATAAGGATGTTACGGGGCGCACCAGAATGATTCCCACGCACATCGACCACAAGCGGGGTTTGCCATCAGATCACTACCCGGTCATCCTAACTCTGGTTCGGAAATGAACTGGAGGAATCATGAAAAGCACACCGGCTAGGTTGGATCGATTGTTCTCTGTAAAGGCCTGCAAATTTTCCCGTTCAACTTCGCTGCTCTGTGCGGCGGTGATCGCGACGGGGCTTAACCTGGTCGTGAGCTCGACAAGCTTCGCTCAATCTTCGGCTTCAGTTGGAACAGCTGCCGTACCCGCAGCAGCACCGGCGGCCGCGCCTGCCGCTCCGGCTGCACCACCACCCGCCGCTTCGGCGCAAGTCCAAGATGCCAAGGTGAATGCCAAAGACATGGGTATGGGAATGAAGAAGGGCCATGGACCCCACGGTGGCGGGGCGATGATGGGCCCGGCGTGCAAAGCGGATCTTGAGAAACTCTGCGCGGGTGTGCAACCTGGCGAGGGTCGATTGATCAAGTGTTTGAAAGAAAAAGAGTCGCAGGTCTCCGCAGAGTGCAAGGCGAGCTGGGACAAGATGAAAGACGAGCGCAAAGATCGTCGTCAAGAAATGCGTGCCGCCTGCAGCAGTGATGTGGAAAAGCATTGCCCGGGAATGAAGCCGGGTGACGGCAAGCTGATGAAGTGTATGAAAGAAAAAGAAGCGCAGCTGTCTGAGGGCTGCAAATCGGCAATGTCGAGTATGGGCCCGAACCGTCGCTGAGAATTGTTCGAGATAGAACTCCCTCTTTTGCTCAGCGGGGGCGGGAGTTCAAGTCTTCATTTCACGAGTTCGAGATGCTCAAGAGTGACCAGGAGCCTCGATGTTGGAATCCCAATTTGGCGTAGAAGCGATTCGTCGCTTCCTGCCGTAGATCTGAAAACAGCACCAAATCTTGAATAGACTCACTGCGAAGTTGAGCCTCGATTTGCGCGATGAATTCTTGCCCAATCCCCTGACCTCGAAATTCACGACGCACAAACAAGAGTGAGAGTCTCTCCGAGGTTCTTCCGGCGAAGGGGTCGTGAAACTCACCCGAGAGGGCCCCCATGGCGAGCGGCAAAGCACTGAAAGCAGAATCCGATTTCCGCATCAATAAAAAGAGTCGACCGGCTCTCATCCAGTGTAGGGCTTCCGCCCGCGTGGCCATCGGGGACTCGCGAATGTCTTGAGCCAGAGTTGAGGCCATCTCCTGAATATTCCAAAGATCCGCGGCCGTCGCACGTCGAAGGCTGAAGGGTGTGTTTTGAGATTCATCTGGGGCGAAAGGAGAAGATGCGGTGAGCTCTTTGAGCCATGCCCATTGATGCACTTGAAGGCTCGCATCTTCGACAGAAAGATCCGAGTCTCCTCGCCAGAACTGGCGCGCGGAAGTCATTTTCATCCATTCCATCAAAGGCAAGGGTCGATCGCCAAAGCGAATGACGGCGATCTGTGCGTGAGGAAGTAGAACGCCGAATTGATCAGGCGACGACTCAGGATTTGGGGAGGTCGACCACCCGAGGAGATTCTCGGTCTCGGCCCCACCGCCCAGAGCGCGAGGCGAGGCCAAGGTCAGGATCTGGTGGTGCCGTGCGAGCCAAGCTTGTCTCAGCGCGGGCTCGCGCAACTCGATCGCCCGAGAGCTCGCCTGCAAGAGTGCATGCTTCCACTCCTCAAAGCGAGCGTAGAGTCGAGCATCGAGCGGGACTTTGGCCCCGTGTCTTGGCGGTCGCGAAAAGCTCATCAACAAACGACTAGCGGCTCGGTAAACTTTTGGGAAGGGGAGTTCACAGATGTCCAACAGCAGCACGACTCGAAAGCGGATCGGCCTACTCACAGGCGGCGGTGACGCCCCAGGTTTGAACGGAATCATCGAAGCGACGGTCCGCGCCTTAGCACCGTTGAACCTTGAGATCGTCGGGATCTGCGATGGTTTTGAGGGGATCTACGAGGGTCGGTGTATTCCTCTCGATGCCGAGCGAGTTCGCGGGGCGCATAACTTCGCCGGAACCCTCCTCGGCACGTCGAACAAGTCGGGGACAAAGGGACGCGAAGCCGAGTTTGCAAAAGCTCTCTCGAATTTGCGCTTGGAAGGTTTGATTGCAGCCGGTGGCGACGGGACCTTCGAGGGCTTGTCGCGCGTTCTCAATGGGGGGCAGAGTCTTCGGCTCATCGGAGTCCCGAAAACCATAGATAATGATTTGCAAGGTACGGATGTGACGTTTGGCTTCGATACGGCGTGTGCCGTGGTTGCCGAGAGTGTCGATGCCTTGCGCGCCACGGCCGAGGCGCATCGGCGCGTGATCGTCGTCGAGACCATGGGGCGTACGGCGGGATGGATCGCTCTCGGTGGAGGCTTGGCAAGTTATGCGGACATCATTTTAATTCCCGAGCGTCCCTACGATCCGATGGCTCTTAAACAACATTTGCTGACGCTCAAGTCTTCAGGCCGTCGAGGTGCGATGGTGGTGATTGGCGAGGGCGCTCACGCTCAGGGTGGTCAGCCCCGTGTGGCCTTTCATGTCCCCGGATCTCCGCAGAGTGAAAGATTGGGCGGCGTCGCCGAGGAACTCGCGCGGTGGGTAGAGCGCGAAACGCAGTGGGAGGCGCGGCATGTTGTTCTGGGACACTTGCAGCGTTCGCGGCATCCGACGACGACGGACAGATTCATCACAGCCGCCATGGGGGTCGAAGTGGCGCGCATGGTGAGCGAAAACCAGTGGGGCCAGGCCGTGGTGGTTCGCGATGGCCGCGTCACGCGCGCGCCTCTTACAGATCTCATGAAACCGGCGCGACTCGTCGATCGCGAGCATCGATGGGTGAAACTGGCGCAAGCACTTGGCTTATTCATCTAAGCGCGAGTCGCAAAGGTCGAATCCCTCTTGGCCGCAAAGCCCGGGCGGATCTGCAAATTGAAGCCTGCATGCAAAAGAGCGCGCTTCAGATCACCTGTGCAAGCGTAGGTTGATAAGACGCATTTTGATGCGGGGACCTCGGACAAAAAGCGATCCAGGAACTCACGTGTCCACAGCTCGGGTGTGGTCTTTCGGCTAAAGGCATCAAACGCGATCACATGACAGGCGCGGGCCTCAACGAACGAGGAGTCAGGCGTAAGGGCTGCGTTGAGGATCCAAGCCTTGCTCAGCAACGCGGAGGCCAGCTCCTGACGGAGGCGCACCGGCTCGACGCTCGCTTGTTGGGCCGCTCGCTGCAAAATGTCTTCGTAAATTTCAAAGGGCACCACGCCGGGCTTCGAGTTCGCGAGCAGCCAGGCCTGAAACGCGTGAATAAGCTCCGCGTCGGCCTCAAAGCTCACGCCGGAAATCGGAGATTGGGCGGCGAGCGCATATGCCGCACTGAGGATTTCCACATACCCCAGTCCGAGTCCGAGCGAGAAAACTTTGATCTCAGAACTCGAGATGTGTTGCCGAGCCCAGAGATTAGCATCGCCGTAGATGTAAACGGTTTCGCTGAAGGCTCCGCGGAGTGAATGCATGCTTTCGCCCTCCTCGGCATCGTCGAGAACGTGGCGGGCTGTCCAAGATGTGTCGTCGGTGCGGTAGAAATTGAGTCCCACTCAGCTGGCTCCTTTGACTGTTGAAAGTGCGGCGGCGGGGCCAGTGAGGGCAAGTTCCAATTTTGAAAATCATGAAAGCGATCAAGGGAATACAATTCTTCGTTTGTCCGACTCCGTCTGCACTCTATGTTGGCATTCGAAAACACGCAAATTCACTATAAATTTCAAATATTTAGGTCGATCAATCATCGGCCTTCAACAGTCAGCGAAGCCAGTTCAGGAGTTGACAGCCGAGCCCACCTCCCGCACACCAAGCGGATGCAAACGCTCTCCGGATCGCCTCCTGAAGCTTGGGAAGGCAAACCTTATCACCCGATCAGTCTCGATTATCGAGAGCGCTTTGGCGGCAAGGTCGTCAAGATTCCCGTCTCCATCGCCGACACTTGTCCGAATCGCGAGGGCTTGCGGGGGATGCAGACCTGCATTTTCTGCGATGAGCACGGCAGCTTCGCTTACGCCGAGTCACAAGGACTCGATCTCGAGCGGCAAGTGGACGAGCATCGAGCCAAAGTGGCTTCGCGGTTCAACGCCGATAAATTTCTCATTTACTTTCAGGCCTACACGACGACGTTCACGGCGCTCGGTAAACTGCGTGACGGCATGGAGCTCGCGTGGCGGCTCGATGACGTGGTCGGCATGGTGGTGGGGACTCGGCCTGACTGTTTGTCGGAGGCTGTCTTGCGGACTTGGCGCGAGATGAATCAACGCAAATGGGTCGGCATCGAAATTGGCGTGCAGAGTTTCGACGATGAGCAACTTGTGTGGATGCGCCGGGGGCACACGGGTGCGCAAGCGATTCGCGGCATCGAGCGTGTGGCGCGGGAGGCTCAGGTCGATGTCGGCGTGCACCTGATTTTCGGTTGGCCAACCGAGACCGACAAACAAATCATCGAAACCGCACGGCTGTGTAACTCGCTTCCGATCAGCAATGTGAAGCTTCACAATTTGCACGTTTTAAAGGGAACGCCGTTAGCGGATCTCTACGCGCGGGGCGAATTTCAACCGGTGGACCTCGATCAATATTCGCATCGTGTGGGCGTCTTCTTAGATCATTTAGATCCCCGCATTGCCGTGCATCGCTTAGCGGCGCTTTCGTCGAGATGGGATGAGTTGATCGCGCCGGATTGGGTTCGTCACAAAATGAAATCTTGGCAAGGTGTGATTGATCGGGTGAATGAGGGCGGACATTTTCAAGGCCGTAAGTTCGCGTGTGAGCCGCTCGCGTCCTTAGCGGAGTTGGCGAACAACCCCGCGCAAATCTGATTCGAGTGATTGGGAACTCAACGGCCGATGAACAGCAAGCCGCCCTGCTTGATGCCTTGAATTGTAGATTGCAGATTCTTCCAGCTGACCGCCGGACATCCCCAGCTTCGGCCCTGAATCACGCTTCGGTCTTGAACATAGTCGGCGCCATGAATGACCACAGCTCGAGCTCGGGCATTTGAGTTCGTATCACTGCGGCCGTCGAGTCGAAGTGATAAACCATTTTTACCTTGGTAGGTTTCGGCTCCCACATAGAATCCCAGAGACGAGGCGTTGGACCCCGAACGATTGGAGAAGCTCTCCGCAATGCCATCGCGATTGGCGTCGGAGCCCGTACCGTGCGATACGTGCATCGCCTGCACGGTACCGGTCTTCAAATTGACCAAATAAAAGCGAGCCTCCCAAGAAGGCTTGCTGAAATCGATGATGGAGAGCATATCGGTCCGCAAGTGATCTCGAAAGGTGAAGTGAAAGAGCACGGCCCGCTCGAGGAGATCGTCGCGAATTTGTTGTTGCGGATCGAGGTGCTGATAGGCGGCGAGAATTCTTCGGCGCGAAGCTTCGTCGTAGGGAGCTTCCGGCCAGATTTGTCGCGAGGCCTGTTCACTGAGACTTTCATCAAAAAATGATTCGACGTCCGTGTCATCGGCAACAACTTCAGTCGGCGTGGCAGGACCTTGGGGTGCACAGCCGGTTAGAAATACGTGAAGTCCGATCAGCAGATAAACACCGAGCTGAGTGATCGAGGTCATTGCCTTCGATGCAGGTGGCTTAGGAATGGCGACCATCTTCAACCTCCTTGTTGGCCCATTTTGGAATTTGTCGAAGCGCTATCGGCATCGATGTGCGAAAGCTTGCGGGTCTTAAGTCAGAAAACGGACGAGATGCTCGCGTTGTGCGAGGGCATCGTCGCGTCCAATGCGAACGAGCTCGCTGCAAAATTGCGAATTAAACAATAGGTAGGACGTCAGTTCAGAGGCCTCGCGCGCCGAACCTAAGCCACTGACCAGGTAGCGAATCACACGTGGCAGATGCTCGTAGTGCCCTGTCGCAATCGCACCAATGTCCACGCTGGGGCGGATCCAGAGATAGTCCACCTTGCGAAGGGCAAGACGTTGTTTGGTCTCTGCGGGTAGAACGTCGACCGTCTGATTGATGCGACTGAGGCGTTCCATGTCGAACTCAATCGCATCCATGAGGAGCGCGTTGAGAATCACGCCGAGTACGCGTGCGAGAGAGGGCTCGATGCCCACTGTACTGATCGGTGCAATGGGATCGGGGCGACGAACGCTGATGACGACGAGGCGCTCAGCGCCCAGATGAATGGCAGGCGAAAGGGGGGCGGTGTTACGAAGCGAACCGTCGCCAAAGTGATCCTCGCCGACGCGGACCGGAGGGAAAAACAACGGGATCGCACTGGAGGCCATGATGTGTTCGACCCCAAGCTTGGTGGACTCGCTCCGTCGGCGACTGCGATCCCAAGCGGTGAATGGATGAGCGCTCTCGACAAAGGTGATCGAGTGCGAACTCGTGTAGTTCATCGCCGTAAGGGCCACGGCGTCGAGATGCCCATCATGGAGATGGCGCGAGATTTTTCCAAAGTCGATTTTCTCGGTGAGGTAGTCCCACAGGGGGGAAGTGTCGAGCAAGGAGCGCGCGAGCTTCTTTTGATAGAGTGCGCCGATCGCCGCATCGAGGGCGAACTTGACGCCCAAGCGGCCCGCGGTGAGAGCATCCGTCTTAAACACGCGATCGGCCTCAATCTCTTGCCAATTCTTAGTGAGCTGATCGGTGGCGGCCTGAAAATTGTCAGCTGCTGCTGCGATGTACCCGGCATTCACCGCACCCGCGCTGACTCCTGCGACCACACGAAACGGGCGATCGATGCCGAGCTCGCCGGCGATTTCGGCAATGCCGCGCAGCACTCCCGCCTGATAGGCGCCACGGGCTCCGCCACCTGAGAGAACGAGGCCCAGCTTGCTTGGAGGTCGTCCGGAGGACGGGCTCTGCGTGGTCATTCCAATAGCTTAAGTGTTCAGCTTGCCTCGACCAAGTCGCGACTTGGCCTTGGTCGAGGAGGCGAAGCCTGATAAAGCTGTGACATGTCTTCATCTCATAATTCCGATGAATCGAAGTTATCGTCTGGTCCTGGTTCCGGCACTCCAGCGGGTGGCTCGCAGTTTGAGACGGAGTCCGAAGCCCGCTGGCGGCGTGTGATTCATGTCGTGATGGCCGGGATCGGGCTCTTGTTTGTTGGGGGCTTGCTGTTTTTGCTCTCAGGCGGCTCGACGTGGTTGGCGAATCGTCAGGTCTTCGCGATTCAAAGAGTGGCGCGCGCAGATTTGCTTTTAATGTACGAAGCTGAGCGCCAATTCTTCAATCAACATGGTCATTACACGACGGACATGAAGGCGTTACGCGTGTTTCCCAAGAAAGTCATGTTCGCGTTCGGCTTTACCAAGCCGGCGGACTTTCCTAAGGAACTGGCGCGCGCCGGCGCTGAGCCGCAGATCGACAATGTGGTGAAGCTGGGTGAGGCGCTGAAGTTGGACTTCGGTTACTCGCCGATGACTAAGGTGCGCGAGATCTCCTGGGCAGATCTCGCTCTTGTTTGCCCGAACTGCACAGCGACGGAGACGGGTTACAAAGTTATCG
Source organism: Pseudobdellovibrionaceae bacterium (assembly GCA_947462815.1). Classification (GTDB taxonomy): domain Bacteria; phylum Bdellovibrionota; class Bdellovibrionia; order Bdellovibrionales; family JAMPXM01; genus UBA2339. The sequence goes on along the minus strand of CANHQR010000009.1, from coordinate 19,259 downwards.
CGGCCGCGAATCTCGACGACGACGCCCAACTCGATATTTGGACGATCGATCAAGATGGTCACATCGATCACCTCAAGGATGACTTGCGCGGCGATTTATAACGACGGTGCGGCCCGAGTGAGCCGACAACGCCGCGGCCCGAGCGGGCCGACGGCATCGCGGATGGAGCGGGTCAGCTCGCTCTGTGGCGAGTAGCCTCAGCGGGCGATGACCTCGATGGGATTAAGCTACATCACCTTGAGCCAGCTCAGGCGACCCTCGGCCGCCTTAATTCTGAGCGTAGGACTCCAAAGGCGCGCACGAGCAGACAAGGTTTTTATCGCCGTGAGCGTTATTCACGCGTCCCACCGCTGGCCAAAACTTTCTCTCGCGTACAATCGGCAACGGATAAGCGGCTTCCTCGCGAGAGTAGGCGTGCGACCACTCGCTCGCCGTGACGGCGCGCAAAGTATGGGGCGCGTTCTTCAGCGGATTGTCCTCTTTGGGCCACGCACCGCTTTCCACTTTGTCGATTTCTTTGCGGATCGCAATCATCGCGTCGCAAAAGCGATCGAGTTCTTCCTTCGACTCCGACTCTGTAGGTTCGACCATCAATGTCCCGACAACTGGCCACGACATCGTCGGTGCATGAAAGCCGTAGTCGATCAGTCGTTTGGCGACATCTTCGACTGTGACCGACTTGAAGCCTCGTAGATCCAAGATGCACTCATGAGCCACACGTCCGTTTTTGCCTTTGTAAAGCACGGGGAAGTGAGGTTCGAGCCGTTGTGCCATGTAGTTCGCATTGAGAATTGCGACCTCAGTGGCTTGCTTGAGGCCTGCCTCACCCATCATGTGAATGTAGGCCCATGAGATCGGCAGAATCGACGCGCTTCCAAAGGGCGCCGAGGCGACGGCGGAGTTGTCGCGCCGAAGTCCTGTCGTTGTGTCGGCGAGATTGTGTCCGGGTAGGAAGGCCTTGAGATGTTCGCGAACCCCAATGGGGCCCACACCAGGGCCACCGCCGCCGTGAGGAATGCAGAAGGTCTTGTGCAAATTCATATGCATGACATCGGGGCCGAACTCGCCGGGCCGGCAGAGTCCGACCATCGCGGTGAAGTTGGCGCCGTCCATGTAAACCTGCCCGCCACGATCGTGAATGACTTTACAGATCTCTTGAATCGCTTCTTCGAACACACCGTGGGTCGAGGGGTAAGTGACCATCAGGGCTGCGAGATTGTCTTTGTGCTGCTCGGCTTTCACCCGTAAGTCGGCAAGATCCACGTTGCCTTCGCGGTCGCAGGCCACGACGACGACCTTCATGCCCGCCATCACCGCCGAAGCGGGATTCGTACCGTGGGCACTGGATGGGATGAGGCATACATTGCGATGTGAGTGGCCTCGTGCCCGATGGAAGTCGCGAATGCAAAGTAGGCCAGCGTATTCGCCGGCGGAGCCCGCGTTGGGCTGCAAGCTCACGCCTGCAAAACCGGTGATTTCACAGAGCCAGCCGTCGAGCTCGCGGATGAACTGCTGGTAGCCTTGGGCCTGCTCGATGGGGGCGAAGGGATGAATTTGACCCATCTCAGGCCAAGTCACGGGAATCATTTCCGCTGTGGCGTTCAACTTCATCGTGCAAGAGCCAAGCGGAATCATCGCGTGTGCCAGCGAGAGATCTTTTTGCTGCAGGCGCATCATATAGCGGAGCATTTCGGTTTCAGAGTGATAGGAGTTGAAAACCCGCTGCTGCAAAAAGCCCGAAGTTCGACGAAGTGCCTTCGGCCAAGCCGGCGAACCCGCCGTCGCATTCTGCGCCAAGGCCTTTTGATCGAGTGCTGCGACTTCCACACCTGCAGTGGGGACACCGAAGACTTTCATGAGGCTCAAGACATCTTGACGTGTGCTGACCTCATCGAAGCTGACGCCCAACGACGTCTGGCCCGAGTCGCGCAGATTGATTCGCTCCGCACGGGCGGCTTGCAGAACGCGAAGTGCTTGATCTCGGCTACCGCAATCGACCCATAGAGTATCAAAGAAATTCTCGTGGACGACTTTGACAGCCGTAGCGGAACGCAACCCTTCGCGAAGAGCGCAAGCTAAGCGATGGACGCGCTCAGCGATCCGGCGCAGACCTTGCGGGCCATGATAGACCGCGTACATCGAGGCCATGACCGCCAAGAGCACCTGCGCGGTGCAAATGTTCGAGGTCGCCTTTTCGCGGCGAATGTGTTGTTCGCGAGTCTGCAGGGCGAGGCGCAGAGCGGGCTGCCCCGCTGAATCGATGGACACACCGATGATCCGACCGGGGATCGAGCGTTTGTACTCGTCACGCGTGGCGAGGAATGCCGCATGAGGACCGCCGTAGCCCATCGGCACACCAAAGCGCTGTGAATTGCCGATGACAATATCGGCTCCCCACTCTCCAGGTGGCGTGAGAAGCGTGAGCGCCAGCAAATCCGTCGCGCAGATGACCAGATTCTTTGCGGCGTGGGCCTTCTCAGCCAACGCCCGCAAGTCGCGAACTCGCCCTTGCGTATCGGGATCTTGCACGAGGGCGGCAAAGGTTTCCGAAGAGAACTCGAATTGATCGACGGGTAAGACGCGCACCTCGAGCCCGAGCGGCTCAGCCCGGCGAGTGACCACCTCGATCGTCTGCGGGTGGCAAGTGTCCGAAACTAAAAATACGCGCGCTCCTGAACCATCAGCCTTCACGAGATCCGAGACGTTGTGAGCCATGGTCATGGCTTCAGCCGCCGCCGTGCCTTCATCGAGCAAGGACGCGTTGGCGATCGGCATCGCCGTGAGGTCCATCACCATGGTTTGAAAATTCAAAATAGCCTCGAGTCGGCCTTGAGAGATCTCCGCCTGATAGGGTGTGTAAGCCGTGTACCAAGCGGGGTTTTCCAAAATGTTTCGAAGTACAACGGGAGGCGTGACGGTGCCGTGGTAACCCTGACCGATGAAGCTGCGATAAACTTGGTTCTTCGAAGCGATCTCCCATGCTCGTGCGAGCGTTTCGCCTTCGCCCCTTGCCGAGGGAAGATCGAGAGCCTTCGGGCTGCGAATAGCTCGCGGTACGGTCTGCTCGATGAGCTGTTCGAGACTCTGAGCACCAAGCGCTTTGAGCATGGCTTGTTGATCTGCGGGACGAGGTCCGATGTGGCGAGCGATAAACTCTTGCGAGTTCTCGAGTTCAGCCAACGAAGCTGCAGATGGAGGGCCCGACGGGGCTTGATCTGCCGAGCGATTTCCTTTTGTTGGCGAAGCGAATTGAGTTGGATATGCCGTCATACCATCCTCCGCGTAAGGTCCGTTCATTGGGGGCCAGAAGCGAGCGTCTCATGCCGGTTCCTTGAGCGAGCGCCAAGGACCAGCTTCGAGAGCGTGTTTCCGTCACGTTCTAGAGTGGACCCCTTTGGAGTAGCACGGCCGAGGCTTGATGGCGAGTTGAGAGAGCGGCGAAGTCGGCATTCCAAGTTGCCGCAAACCATGTCCCCCAAAACATCTTTCCTGAGCGAGTTTGAATTGGCGTCGCCGCGTTCCTGAGTGTTGCGGATGGCCTTTGCGGGCTGGGCGCTGGCGGTCTCGGCTTAGCTTTTTTTACCGGGTCGGGGGGGGGGCTCGTTGAGGTCGACGGCTTTGGAAAAAGAACCGGTGTTCTCATCTCGAAAGAATCCCGGATGATAGCTGATTGTCGAGGTGTCAGAGAACTCGGCCGATTCCGCCCCATTGCTCAAGTCCCGGCCACCCTTGGCTTTTCGCAGAATTTCATTGGTGTGACGCAGTCGTTCAACCAGGGTCTTCATGACGGCCATCGCCCAGTCCGGAAGGTCATTGAGGAGCTGTTGATAGGCCTCTGCCGAAATGCGCGCGGCGACGACCGTCGTGATGGCGCGCGCGGAGGCCGAGCGAGGCAAACGGTCGAGCATGGCAAACTCGCCGAGAGAATTTCCCGGGCCGAGTTTTGCGAGATGGAGCGGATTTCCATCGGGTCCGTTCTTGAACACTTCCACTTCACCCTCTTGGATGATGTAAAAGTGAAAACTGCTTTCATTTTCGACAAACAGCATGTCGCCCTGTCGAAAGCTCACGGTGCCGATCTCGCCACTTTGGTCTGCCATGGGGTGATTCTACCGAGCCACGGCGGGGCACGACCAGTTCAAACACGTCCGGCCTCGACCTAGGAAGGTCAAGGTCAAAGTGGACACGGAAATCTGAACGACTCTGGCCGTGGCGATGTGCCGAGAGAGCCGACCTAGAGCCGATCTTCATTTCGGGCGCAAAATTAATGGAGTTTACTTTGATCGCGTGGATGAGGCGCGGCGCTTCGGTGAGGACTTTACCGACTTGCGAGTCGCCTGAACGCCCGACTTCGACGCCGACTTGCTGGCCGACTTCGGATTGCGACGCGACTTGCGCGCGGCCGGTGCGAAGCCCGTTTGACGAGGCAGACGCGAGACCATTTTGCTCAGCTTGCCGACCTCGGCTTCGATTTGCGACTGAAGCTTCGTTACGCGTCGTTTGACTTGCTTCACGGTCTTTTCGACATGGGCGACTTCGACTTCACCGCGCTTCACGATCTCATTGGTGAGTCGCTGCAACTCAGACCGAAGCTTGTCGATTTGTGCTGAGGCCGTGGCCGAAGCGGTCAGACGCTGCAGTTCCGTGCGAATTTTTTTGAGTCGGGTCGAAATTCCGTTCGGCATTTCATCTCCAGGGGGAATGAGGTTGAAGTTCGAGGCCGTCGCTGAGTGTGTGGGCCAGGCTGTCGACCCACCTCTTGCGTGCGCTGGATTAACAGACTTTTGCATCGAGGTCGAGAGTGAGCCTTGCGTTTTGTTCGAAGTACTCAGTGAGTTCGATAGACTCTTTGTCAAAGTCGCGATGCTGGTGGCTGAATCGATTGTCGATCCAGGACTCCAGTTTCGACGTGAGAGAATTCTGAGGTCTTGTCCAAATCGCGAGGGGCCATCCACCCGCATTTTCGGCGCCCGCTCGGCAAAGTAGCGCTGCAGGTGGGCCTCGTCGCAAACCCAATAGGTGCAGCGATAGAGTGAATGCGCCTCGTCCTGATAGAGTTCAAGACGCTTGGCCTCGGCCGAAAGAAAACCCGGACTTTGTAACATATCCTCGAGATGTTGCCGCAGCCAAGCCTCGAACGGCTCTTGAATCTTTGTCGGCGTCAACAGCTGCACTTCGTAAATGACTCGGTTCTCTTTGGTCGGTGAAGGGGATCCGTGCGCAAACGATTCTAAACTTACGTCAGCAAGCGTTTGCTTCGATTTCTTTTTCAGTGAGACAGTGAGTTTGGCCATGCCCGGATCTTACTCGATGATCGAGTGCAGGAGCTAGTGTGTTAGAGATCAAGAGTTTGTTTGCCTCAAAGTCCGGACAGGTGTCTTTGCCCTTCAATTCATGCTGGAGAGGGATTCGCGATGGCCAGTGGGGCGTTCGCGTGCGGGTTGTTCTATCCTGGGCGGTTTGGCTTCTCTCTTCGCTGGGCTGCTCGAGCACGAACACCACGCGTGAAATGGAAGGAGTGATTCGTCAAGGCTCCGACGGTCGCCAGGTGAGTGAGGGCGCCCAGCCGAAGCTCGCTGGGTCGCTCCGCGCTGAGCCGCCGCCGACGCTGACGCCGCCTGAGGGACAAGAGCTGATTTGTGGCCAAAAAGTCGAGATGGGCACGCCCTTCAAGATTTGCCTCAATGTTCCGCTGTTGGGTGCAGAGCAGGCCGAGCGAGTTCAGCGAGCGACGCGCGACCTCGAGGCGGCTTTTGCGAAAATCGCCCAGATGAATCTCTGGATGAGCGATTGGTTGCCCTCATCCGAGCTCTCGCAAGTGAACGCGCGAGCCGGACAGGAGGCGGTCGCCGTGCGGCCTGAACTTTGGCAACTGCTTAAGCAAACCTTGGAGGTGGCACGAGTGAGCCAAGGTGCGTTCGACCCGAGCTTCAATGTCTTTTTTGGACTCTATAACTTCAAGCCTGGCCAGGAGCGAGAACCGTCGAGCGCCGAAATCGCGCAACGACGGCCACTCATTCGTTGGCAGGATATCGAGCTGCGCCCGGGCTCGCCCCAGCGTGTGTATTTGAAGCGTGAGGGAATGAAGCTCGGCCTTGGGGCCGTTGGGCAAGGCTACGCCGCGCAAATTGTCGCGGATGAGCTTCGGCTGCTTGGCTATCCGGGCGGCTACGTGGATGGAAGTGGCGATACGATTTTTTGGGGGCAGACGCCCAAGAAAACGCTTTGGACGACGGCCATTCGGGATCCGCGGGATCACTCGAAAATCATTCTGCGAATTTACGGTACCGATTTGGCGATCACGACGGCTGGTGACGACGAAAAATTCTTCTGGCGAAACGGACAGCGAGTTCACCATATTATCGATCCGCGCACGGGTCGCCCGGCGACGAAGTCTCGACAAGTCACCGTGATCGCCCGTCGAGGTTTCGATGCGGATGCTTGGGATACGGCCGCCTTCGTGATGGGAGCTGAGAAGGCGATTCCGATCTTAGAAAAACGCGGTTTGCACGCGGTGATCGTTGATGATCAGGGCCGAGTTTGGCTGACCAAAGGGTTGCAGAGAGTCGAGACGGAGTGGGGGACGCACCACCTCCCAAGATGGCCCCGGTGATTGTTGAAGACTCCGTCCGCGTCTCGGCCCGTGATCTCTTTGGACGATCGAGAGTGACGATTTGAGAAGGTCAAGACACTTGCTTGCGAGGTGTCTCGATGCCATCAACTCGAGCGATTCAAGCTGAATGTCCCTTTTGTGATCGACCAACGCGAGTTCATCGCTTTGGTCGATTTAACCGAGCTAATGATGGATCGGTTCAACAGAGGTATCGCTGCACGCGATGTCGTAGGACCTATTCGCGAAGTACAGGAACACCGATTTGGCGCATGCGACGTCTTGATTTGTGTAGTGTCGTTGTTCACGAAGTGAGTTCCGCAAAGACACAAAGACGTATTGCCTTGCAATATCAGGCTTCACGCAACACGGTGGCACGCGTAATTCGACGTGTGGCGGAATTCATTAGGATCGTCGAATTGAGTGAGCGACAGATGCGTGCCCCTGAGGTGAGCGTTTATTTTGATGAAATGGAAACCTTCATTCACGCGCGTGCAAATCGAGTTTCAATCATGCTCGCGGTGAGCGATCGTCGCCGGATTGTCGCATTTGATTTTGCTGAGTTCCCTGCCGTCGGAAAGCTCGGGAGGAAAGGTCGAAAAAAATATGGTCCGAGACCGGATCGTCGGCCGGCTGAGCGGTGCAACTTTTTTGTGCGACTGCAGGGCTTGGTCGAGCCAACTTGCATCTTGAAGACAGACGAACATCGAGCTTACCCCAAGCTCGTGAAAGCTTACTTCCCTCATGCCGAGCACTTTCGGTTTAAGGCTATGCGACCTCGCTACGGTGACTACGGAGAATTGAGGCAAGGCGGCTTTGACCCTTTGTTCACGATCAATCACACCGCAGCGATGCTTAGAGACAACGTCAAGTCTTTGTCTCGAAAAACCTGGTGCACGGCCAAGAAAATGGGTGGCCTGCGCGACGTTCTTACGCTGTATGCGTACTACCACAATCGTTATTTGATTCGAGTGAGCTGATAAATTTGCTCTTGATCGATTTCTGGCGCCCGAGGTTTCAAACATGAGATTGGCCAGGCTCAAACTACAGTTCGAGACCAAAAGTGTTACAAGAACTCGGAATAATTTCGAGCTCAGATCGACTTGCGCGTGACTGTTCGGATAGCTCCTAGCTCAAATCATGAGATGAATGCGTATTTCAACAATAAGCGGAGCCAGTTACGAGAAGTCCCTAAACCGCCGATCCTGCAGGAATCGGTCGAAAAACGCGGATACGGCCACGAGGGCCTCGGCTTCGGCGATACCGTGGCGCGATCTCAACGTCGCCGCGAGATCTTGAATGGAGCGACGGCCATCGACTTCCTTGAGGAGCTCACTCATCGCGCGGTGAGTGGCAGCAGCGGCCGAGAAAACAGGGAGAGCGGGGATACTCATTTGTGGATCTCGAAGCCACTCAATTCGATCATCGGCTCGCGGTCGAGTGTGAGGTGACGGACTGCTATTGCGTTGCCAGCTGAAACAAGTCAGCACTTCTTCTCGACGATGGGCATCGAGGGAAGACTGCAAATAGGGCATTGAAGCGCGCTGCGTGCGAAGGGGTCTAAAGTAGCCCACTGCGACTTCTTCGGCCTCGGGCAAAGAGAGGTTCTCGCTCTCTGAGCGAAAGTCAAAACGCCAAGAGCCTGCATTAATCCAGCCGCCTTCGGGGCGAAGCACGCGAGCGATCTCCGTTGCGAGCTCGGAGAAACGGCGCGGAAGGATGTCGATGAGCCAGGGAGTGATCACAAGATCCACGCTCGCTGGAGCCAGCGGGATTTGGTAAACGTCAGCGAGGGCGAAGCTGAGTTTTTCTTCAGAGGCGGGGGCGAAACCGCCCAGTTTGACCTCACGACCCGGGCGATCCGGATCGATCGCCTGAACAGGGAAGTCCGCGCTGGTGCGGGGGGCGCCACCAAATGCGAACTCCTTTGCGGCCAATAACAAAAGGGGATTGAGATCGAGGCCGAGCACACGGTGGCCCATTTGTGCGAGATCGTAAGCGAGCCGACCGGCGCCGCAACCGAGCACAGCGATTCGCTGTGAGCCGGAAAACTCGGGCGACATTTGCTGCGTCACGAGTTCGAGCAGACGTTCATTCTCACCGGCAAAGGCTGTTGGGGACCAGTCGCGAACGGCGTTGGGCGCGTAGCCGAGCAGACCTTGGCGCAGCGGTAAGCGATAGAATTCAGGACCGGGGATAAGTCGCTTGCAGTCATGGACCTTGAGCGGTTCGAGAGTGCGGCGGACGTATTCGAGATGCAGGATTTTGAGGCGGCGAAGTTCGCTGAGGCGAATTCGCGTCAGCTTTGATGAGGTTTCGTTCGCTTGTATCTTGAGGTCAGCGACTTCGGACTCTAGGAATTGAAGCAGCTGAAGACTTCGCTCACGCCATTCCACCAAGGCGCGCGTGGGCTCAGGAAAAAGCCAGGGCACGCCATCGAGGACGAGAAACTGACGCTCGGGCTGAACTGTCGATTTCCATATGGTCTTCGCCGAGCGATCCAGAGATGCGGAGTCAGGATAGAGTGGATCTGTCCAAAGCGCTTGCAGGGCGGGTGTGGGTTGGGCCATCCCTCGATTATGCGAAGGCGAGTGTCAGACTCACAAGTCCAATTCTAGGGCATCGACGTCATGAGGCGATCGAGCGCGGGGCTCGAGCTTCTGAGAATGACCATGGCGCTTAGAAGGTTTCGAGCGTACCGATCTCAAGCTGAATTCGGTCCTCTGAGGCCGTGCTCGACGCCGGTGTGAGACCTGTTGCAGTTTCGAGGTTTCCGTTGAGCTGGGTGCCGGTCAGATGGCTCGTGTTCGGGTTGATGCTGCGATCCACGTTGGAAAACGTCGAGAAGGTCGTGACCAGCTGCCCATTGATGCGAATTTTAATCGAGCGAATTCGAACGCCTCGCGACGTGGTCTGCAGGCTAGGTCGCGAGAGATGATAAATGGTGCTGGCATCAGCCGCCGTTGAGCGCCGGATGAGGAAGTGCAATCGAGCTCCGGTTGGGCTGGGGCCTTGAGTGAGCTCCGTGTCCAAGTCAAACGTCATAATGGCGTCGGTGGTTCCGGCCGAGATGAGCTTCTCTCGAGTCAAAGCTTGGAAAGTCGCACCGCCACCTTCTTGGCAGGATGTAAATTTGCTGAACTCGGCATCAACCCAAGTTTTGTTGGCGGGCGAGCCAGCGCCTTGATGGTCTGTGGTAGCATACTGTTGAATTTTTGCGGCGCCACGTGTGGTGAAGTCCGCATAGGCGAGAGACAGATCCGCATCGGCAAACACACCGGTTCCGATTCCACCGGTGCGATGACATTCTTTGCAGGCGAGGGTGCGGAGAACGCGGTTGTAGGCAGTGCGCTCGAAGTTGGATCTCTGATCGTTATTGCAAACAAAGAAGGCTCCGGAAGCCGAGTCGAGATTCATCGGCACAAAATCGGCTCCGCAATTTTGGTAGAGCATAATACAGCAGGCGGCTGCGAGACCGAGAGTCAGGCGAGTTGCCCAACCTTTACGACGGTGCTTTATGCCCCAAGTGCCGTTCATCGATCCCCCATCGAATCCAACGTCCCTCTCCGAACAGTCTATCTCAAAATCAGTCGACTTACTCGAATCGGATCACTTCATCGAGCTGGCGTGTCTCAAAATAGCCCGGTAAGACGCGATCCAAGATGGTGCGCTGTTTGGCAAACGCAAGGTAGTTCGCAAAGGCGGCGGCCGATGCGCGTTCCGCGTTGGGTACGGGTGTGGTGGAGTCCGTCGAAGCGCCTTGGCCGGCGGTGTAGTGGCCAACCTGATAGCCGAAGCGGTCGCTCTTCACTCGGGGGCGTGCATTGGGATCGTAGGCGATGCAATACGACATACCGCCTAGACCGCGATCCGAGTTGAAGTCAGCGCCAAATGTGTCGGATGCCGAACCGACCGAGCCATCTGTGGTCACATATATGAAGACAGGTCGATTCATCACTCGAGCCGACTCCAAAACGGAACCCACGATGCGGCCTGCGGCTTGGTCTTGGTTGTTTTGATTGGCTCGACCTGAACCGTGATAGTCGTATCCGCCGAGGTCGTAACCGATCGTCGAGGCATTGCCCAGCAAGCCGTTGTAAACCATCGCGGCTTGAGCGTGTGCTGTGCTGTTGGCGGTTGCCGCGAAAGCCGTCATCACCCCGGAGCCACCGTTGACCGTATCGCCGTTGGGGTCGACCACGGGAGATCGCGATGCGAGCTCTACGTTTTTGCCCGTGGCACATTCGACGAGTTTAGAGAGAACCTGTCCTGTTGCCGAATTCGGAGAGGCGATGCTGCGAGCCTGTGTGCCGGACAGCGAGTTGACGAGCTCAAAGAGTTTGCGGCGCCGAGGCTCCGAGAGATTCGTTCCCAGCACGCCCACAGGGCGGAGTGAGTTCACGATGTCCGCGATGCCGCCTACGATTAGAGGCGCAGGTGGATCAATGCGTGCCGCTTGCTGGTTCACGCCCGTACCTGTGCCTCCGTTGGTTCCCAAATTGGGGAGCAATTCGCCCGAACGACCCGCGGCAATGACGAGGCCTGAGGCATCGAGTTGGTTTTGGCTGGTGTCATCGTTGGTGGTGACGCAAATCGCGATCATCGAGGTGCGATCGATCGTTGCGGCTGTCGCGCGCTCCATCACGCCTCGCCAGAAGAAACCTGCGGTCGCGCCAGGTGTTCCACCTGCAGCGTTGAGAACACCCGCCATTCTCACACCTTGAAATAAGCTCTGCGATCGAGTGGCGTCTTGAAAGAAGGCGTTGCCGGCGCCAAGGCCCAAGGCCGTGTAGGTCGAGATCGGATCTCGACCTGAAGAGCCCGCGGCACCGAGGGGAATGTAGTTGCTCGAGAGCGAAGCGCCACCCGACAAGTTCACCGTGCAGAAGAGAGGCAGACCGGCATCGGGGACCACGCAGGTGTCAGAGGTCTGCGCATAGGCTTTCGAGCGCGTGAGCAAGCTGAGCACAGAGGGTGTCATCATGTAGCCGACAAAGCCGAGTGCGCCGCTGGCCAGAAAGTCCCGCCGTGAGGTCGGGCGACCGTGATCGGCGTGAAAGCGAGCCGTGCGGACTTCGCCGGTGACTCGGTCACGCACCTGCTTTTCGATGATCTCGGTCTTCTGATTGCGTCCCATTTTTCCCCCTACGCCCAAGAAGCTTAGCTGCTCAATCGCCCCGGACTCTAAGTTCCTCACATCTTGATGGCATCCAGTGAGGACATCATCGACGTGCAGGTAAAGAGCATCGCATTGGCCGTGTCCGTCGCCGCCGTTGTGGCCGTGAAGCTCGCGGGTCGACCTTCGGCCATCGCTTCATCGAGCAAACGCTTGATCAGCATGCGTTCGGCCGAGGATTCATTGCGTCCCCAGAAGGAGCGAGCCATGCGACGAATGACATCATCTTTGGCGACTTCGGTAATTGCGGCACTTCCCTGAATATTGGCGAAGTCGATCTGGCCAAAAAAGCGTCGATCGCCCGCAGCGAGAGTGCGCTCACGCATGATCAATTCGTCGCAGACGTCGGCCGCTGTATTCGCGATCGCGGACATCATCGGAGCGTTCACGCTATCGACCTTACCCGTCTCAGTGATCTTGGTCTTAGCTGACTGAAAGCGCGTGATTTTGGCTGCGGGAATGCTTGTAACACCCGCCATTTGCTGCATCGAAATCAACAGGTTTTCCGAATACACGATGGTGATGGGTTTCGTGTCCTGAGTGATGTCGAGTGGGGCGGGATTGTCATTGGGATCCGCCACACTTGAACCCTTCGTCTCCATCATTCCCGGACTACAGTTTTGAAAGCCGACGATCATCACGGCCGCCATCGCGGGCAGACTGATCGATGCGGTGATCTTTCGGCGTTTCGAGAGGGACATTTCGCGGAGGCTCTTTAAAAATTTCATTTGTCCTCCTTCCATTACTGCACACAAGCGTTGTCGAGCGCGACTCGCTCAAACAGACGGCGAAGGTGGTAGTTGTCGACCTCAAATTGGTTGGCATGATCAAGGATCCGGCCCTCTTCAGTGGGCATTGGGCTACGGCCGCAGACGCCTTCAAACACGCGCTTCACCATACAACGAGAGAAGCCGCGGCTTTCGGCGATGGCCCGGCCGAACTGGGCCACGCCGTTGCCCTGCAGGGGCGTGCGCCACCCGAAGAGCTGAGCGTTCTTGCCGTTGGTCGCGTGGTTTACCCACGAGTTGTTCGCAGTTTGAAACCCCGCTGGGAATTCGTTCGCGTTGCGATTCATTTTCGCATTGACTGTCGCAGGTGTCAGTCGAGATTGACCGTTGACAAAGTCGACGTGGGCAAAGGCACCGCGGAATCCATCCATCTGCGCGTGGCAGGTCTTACAGCTTGTCAGGTAAGTATTGAGTGAGCCGCCAGGCTGACGATCCACGTCGCGACCAACGCGGTTATCTGAGGCCGAACCGTCGGCCCACTCCGGCATCGTCACGCACATAAACATCTTGAAGGTGTATTCAACTAAACGGCGATTCGTGCCGGCCACGGCGTGGGCTTGCATGAAGGCTGTTGAAGTGATCAGTCCCGCCGGATCGGGATGGTCCGCCAAAGCGCCGTTTACGAAGGCTCGCTGAGGTGAGCGCCGACGAAGTACGTTGTGGAGGGAGAGGCCTCGTGCCTCAAGATCCAAGTAGTGGTTCGGAGCAGCATTGTTGCCGGCTACCGAAAAAATATCGTTATCGGTACTGCGAATCGCCGGTGTCGCGGTGCCCGCGATCGTAGGATCGACCTGATAAAAGAAGTTTCCTGTGAGGAGTTCCTTGGCGCTCGTCGTATCGGAGTCGCGAACCACGCCGACGAAGGTCGTTACAAAATCATTGAGCGAGGCGCGAACCGAGGCATCGCGTGTGGACATCGCGCGGGCGATGTCGCGAACGCGAACGTCGTAGAAAAGCGGATCGGCTGTTGCGATGGCCGCCGCGTCTTGAAATCGGTTCGCCCGCAACAAAAGTTCCATCTGGCCCAGCCGGGGATCATCGATCGGCACACGCACGGCCGTAAGGGCCTGAAATAAGCGCTGCGCACGAGCTCGCTGAGCCGAGATCGGGGCCGTGGGGTCCGGAACCGATTGCACGATGGGGGTGACGGGAGCTTGGGCTTGCGCCGGTCGACTCCACAACGCTGCGACACCAAGTAAAACGCCGCCACCGATGCGGATGAACGTCGTCGTCCCCGAAGTCGTCTCAAAATAAGACGTCATCTCTGAACCCCCCTGCCAACAACCCCTTGTCGGCTAAGTCTCACCCCGACCTTAGTCGATTAGCGAAAGTCGCCACTCGATTCGCGGTCACCGAGTAGAGAGGGAGCAGAACCCATGCCGTGTCAGCTTCGTTTATCCACGTCAAATGTCAGTCCAACCCACCAGGGCTTAGACAGGTGTCGACACATCAGTCACTTCCTGAGAGAGCAGCTCAGGGCTGAGCTTGGTGCGAGTTCAAGCGGCTAATGGCTCACGGCCACTTGCGAAAGCCGAATCAAGAGTTGGTCATAGGACGATGACAGTCGTTGATGTTAGAGCTGGGTTTCCAGCCACGAGTAGATCGGCGTCACGCTTGAGGTGGAGCGGAGGAACTTGCCGCCCGCGTGTTGCTTGGCCGAAGTTGGATCGATTGTCGAAAGAACCTTCGAGTAACCGCGTGCGCACATATTGAGGTGCGCCTCATTTTGAACCGTTGTGGAGTTCACGTCATCAGCTGCGGCGGGAACTTTGAATCCTGCTGAAGGGCTTCCCCCGTCGGTCGAGTGACAACTCGCGCAGTGAGTCTTCATGGCGGTGAGTGCGGGCGTGAGTGTCGCGAGGTCGCCAGCGGAGAGAGTTGTACAGAAGCCTGATACCGATGCCCCTGGCGTCTCGCGACTCATCTCCACGCTGCAGTTCTGATAAGACACTAGCATCAAGATGGCGCCGAGAGTTCCCAGCAAGCGCAAACCCCAGCCTGGCCCCGAGGATCGCGATGCTCGACGAGTCGTCGTCGATGATGATGCTGAAAGATCAGTTGCAGCCACAGCCGCCCCCTGCGCCGCCAAAGCCTCCGACTGAGCCCTCGCGCGCGTTGAACATGTGATTCATGTGCGCCTGTTCTTTGGGAGCCGCAACGAGCGCCATTCCGGGCTTTGCCAGATTCGCCTTCTCAAAGGCGCTCACACGCTTTCCTAAGATCCCGCAGCCACTCAAGCCGAGACCTACGAGAGCTAAAAGCAGTGCGCGTGAGAGCAAATGCCAAGTCCTATCCATGGTCCAGCTCTGGCCAGAGGTGTGTCGCAGGATCTGTGTGGCTTGGGCTCTCATGTCGTTCTCCTCAAAGACCGCACTCTCTTGATCACTTCAGCAATTCAACAATCTCTTTCTCGAGCTTCTTTTCGTCGCCGGATTTGAATCCTGCATGGACGCGATGAATTTTCCCGCTTCGATCCACGATGAAGGAGGTGGGCATTGTCTCCACACCCAGGCCCTCCACCATGCCTTTGTTTTTGTCGTACACGACGGGGAAGCTGACGGGGTGATCTTGGAGAAAGGCTTTGCCGTCATTGGCGTCATCATCGACATTGACGCCGACCACGACAAGACCCTGACCTTTATACTTTTGGTAGAGCTTTTCGAGAGCGGGAAGCTCGACTTTGCAGGGCTCACACCAAGCCGCCCAGAAGTCATAGATCACAACTTTGCCCTGAAGCGACTTTGCATTCAAAGGCGCTTTGCCTGGAAAAGGCGCTACCTTGAGGGCCGGAAAGCTTTGCCCAGCTTTGGCTTTCGCTTCGGCGGAGATGGGATAGAGACTGAGCCAGCAAGTGAACGCAAAGAGGGACGCAAAGAAGCCAACTCGGGCTACGGTGCGGAGTCCATGCGACGATCGATTTTCGTTTTCGATATGCGTGTTGCGGTGAGATCTTTGATCATTTCGGCTTACTCGCAGAGACATTCCAACGCTCCTCAGTTTCTGTCGGTGGCAAATTGATTGCCCGCGCATTCGTCGTCAACCGAAGACCTTTTGAGATTTTGCGGTCGAATCGACTTGTTGATGTTTCCAAAGAGTTCCTCGACTTGTCTCCACAGGCGCCGCCGCTTGCCGCGAGACGCGCAAGGAAACCCACCGATGGCCTCTTCATCTTGCTTGATCTTTATCGGCATCCCAATCTTGGACTCGAGGGATTCTCGAAATGAGGCAAGGTGGTCTCGCTTTGATACGGGCGCTGCGGATTGTGGAGGAGTTCAGAACTTTGCCGACATGCCTAAACCGACCACGAAGGCATCGATCTTGAGGCGCTCGTCATCGTCGAGAGTTTCCAGGCGGTTGGCGGCGGTCACGTCCTGAAAGCGTTGCTGGTAGGCTTCAAACTTAGCCGAGAGGTTGAACTTATCGGTGATGTTCCAAGAGGGCCTCACGCCGAGATTGATGGAGTTGTAGGTCCCCAACGTGTTGTTGCCGGTGTAGAAAGGACCGGGATCGCCCACGTAGTAGTCTTTATGAAACTTCGCCTTGTTCTGCGTGTAGAAGCGGAGCGTGGTGGCAATCTCGAACTTTCGGCTGAACTCGTAAGAGATTCGCTCTTCAAGCGTATGCGACATTACACCCCAGCTATCTTGATAGATTCGATACGCCGTTGCGAAAGACGTCTTGAGAGCATTGGAAAAGTAGTTGTACTTGAAACCGACCGCATGCCGATTGCGGGTTCGGGGATGATTCTCAGAAAGGGCAACGATGGAGCTTCCAGAAATAACCTTGGCGCGGCGATAGGCACTGGCGATATAGCCGTTCTCGACGCGAAAATCGTAGAGTATTTGAAAGATCGCTTGTTTGCTCAGGATCTGCGCCAACGAAATTGAGTAGATCTGATGGCTCATCCCCTCAATGAAGGTCGGGTTGCCGTTGGCGCGGATCACGTCCGCACCTGTGGCGAAGCCAAAGCCCACCGTCGTATTCTTTTGGAAGAATTCGCGCGTGCCGCCTGCGACAACGATGCGCGAGTTGTAGTCCTCTTCGTCTGAAGTGATTACACCAAAAGAGATATTCCCGTCCGGAATCAGCGAGGAAAAGTTCAGGCCAAATTCCTTGCGGTGATCCGTAATTTTGCCTTGTGAGGCGTAGGTTTTCACTTCGCTGGATGCACTGGTGAGCAAATCTTGTGTGTGTTCGAAGGAAAGAGTCATTCGATCTTCGTTGAAAGTCGATGTGACTTCGACGGAAGGGGAGAGCACCTGCGTTTTGCTGTCGTCGTAACGGCGAAGAACAGTTGAGGCCTCTGTCGCGGCATAGGCCCGCGGGGCCACCAGCATCAGGACTTCCATCACGAGACAGAGCCATGCCGTTTGAATCAGGCGCGATCGAGACGCCCAGGCGAAGCAGGACATCCAACAGAAGCGAGACGCCCAGGCGCAGCGAGAAAAATGACGCGTGCTCATAAGCCGGCCTCCAAGCTCATCAGCAGGCCGTTGGAAACCAGACTGTTGTTTGCATTGTAGATGGCAACCTGATTGATGCCGATCGCGATGGAAGCCACGCCACCTAAGTTGTAGCGGAGACCGGCGCCTGCACCCATGAACACATTCAGCGGTGTGCTGCCCGCAAAGAAGCCGTCTTTTGCACCCGTGCTGAGTGCGGCGACCTGATACTGCACAAAGCCCGAAACCGCCCCAAATAACAGAGCGTCGTTGCCGATTTCTCCGCCCGCCAAAGAGCCTTGCGTTGATGGGGCCAGCCACTGACCGCCAAAGCCTTTTACATAAAAGCCCGGGCTCAGATAGCTCATGTAGCCGACGGTCCAAATGGATTGCCGATCTTTAAGACTGGCGTAGCTAAACTGCACGGCGGAATCGACGAGGGCGACCACGCCAAACTTTTCCAGATCGACGTTATCTTCGGCACCGCTCATTTTCACAACGGCGCTCACAGAGATGAACCCCACGGCCCGCTGCTTTTCGCCTGTGCTGACAATCACTTTGTAAAACCGTCCCTGTGCGGACTCAAAAACTTTGGAGCTCGCGCGAAGTTCCGTGTTGGCCTTGAGCACAGCGAGAGGTCGATACTTTTCCCCAGGCCCCGAATAGGCCACGACGTCATCTTCCAAGACGGTGAGAGTCACAGCGGCTTGGGCTGGAGTTGTCCACGAGCAAAAGCTCACCAGGCCAAGGGCCAACAGCAAGGACCGAAAAAGCTTGGTCGAGAAGTTCGTCACCAATTTAGTTTCTGGGTGCAGCGCTTGCTGGTCAACTTCGCAGCGAGTTGGGCCGTGTTCAGGACACAATGACGTTGGTGCAGTCTTGCTGGCACGTGATTGGCACTCAGCATCGCCGTCATCTCGGCCATTAGCATGGCCGTCAGATCGGACGTTGGCCGGCATGTGGGCCGTCGTGTGGACCGGCTATTTGTCGAGACTCTGCAGACATTCTGCCGAGTCTACGCCAAGACTTTGAGCGACGGGAAACCAAGATCGGGATGCAGGTCCTTGGCGAATTTTTGTCGACCCTAGGATCGAGTCCCTCTACCATGAAGATCATGCGCTTTATCACCTCGGAGCGCAGGCCATCAGCGTGAAACAGATCCAAACTCAAATGAGCCATCCGCTATGAGTAAGGCCCCATGAGCAGTCTCCGATCTTGGCAGATCAACTTCAGAAATTTCGACTCGAGCTTTGCACGACTCGTGCGGCGTAGGAGCATCAGCAACTTGATGTGTCTGGCGCTCGTCGCATTCGCACTCGACCTTCATCCAGTGCGCCGACCTACCGCCCACGCGCAGATCGATGTCGAAGTCGATCAAGAGATGAGCGAAGATGCTGCGCGCGCAACGCCTCCCCCTAAGCGCCGACGAATTCGCGGCCTTCGCGATGAAGACGGAGGCTGGGTGAGACCGAGCCCGTCGCAGACCGAGGCCACCCAACAAAAGTCCTCAGCATCTCGACGGGTTCAAACCAAGCGCAGTCAAACTGCGTCGCGAAAGAAGGCGACCCCGCCCGCGGTCAAGCGCCCTCGCGCTTCTGAAGTCGCGCCCGTCGAAGCCGTGGTCGAAGAGACCAACAGCAACGCCGAGCCCGTGGCCTCCACGGAAAATAGCGAAGCTGATCAGGAGACGGTGTTATTAGAAGAGTCCCAAGATCGTCGCGAAGTTCTCGCGGAGCGTGCAGATCTCAATGCGGCGCAACCCGAGGATCTACCGGGTTCGGTCTCTGTGGAAGCGGAGTTTTCCGTTCGACGCGTGGGAGTTCTCTTCCGTGGCCGATCCGTCGCGCAGGGGCAAAGTCTCGCTACGGAAATGGCAAAACAGCTCAGTGCCAAAACTTATCTCCTGGCGCAGACGGTTGAGATTGCCGACTTCCCACGCTTGGACGCCGCCGACGGTTCGCCCGTACAGCGGGGGAACTTCAAGACCTGGAGCTCGCAGTATCGAGTCGATGCTTTCTTGCTCCTCCAAGAGGTGGATTTGTCGCTGCGTTGGACGCTCTTCTCCTCGCGCGGGCATGTGCTGTTGAGTGGCACTTTGGGATTGCAAGAAAAACTGAGCGGCGTCGCTGAATCTCAAATACAAAAGTTAAGTGAGCCGATGGTAGACCGCCTCGTCGCCCTCTTCCCTTACCGAGGCTTTGTCACGCGAGTCGAAGCGGGTCGCGTTCGACTCAATCTCGGCG
>CANHQR010000008.1 GCA_947462815.1 Pseudobdellovibrionaceae bacterium | reverse complement strand
GATTTTCTCAAAGTCCCACCAGGTTTATGAAGACGTATTGATGGGCGCGCGCACTGGTCTTGTGAATTGGAATCGCACGACGAACGGTGCGAGCTCGCGCTTGCCTTTTGGAGGCTTTGGCAAATCAGGCAACGATCGGCCGTCGGCGGATTTCGCAGTCCTGTATTGTACGATGCCGGTTGCGAGCCTCGAGGATCCGACGCCTTTGGATCTAAAAACTTCACCTCCGGGGTTGAACTTCCAACCGATCAATTGAAAGCTCACAATATTGTCGGCTGAATTCATGATTCGCTCACGGGAGTTCGAACCAGCGTGAAGAAAGCTCTGTTAATTATTGGCGCGATCGTTTTGCTGGGCCTAGGTTTTGGCGGCGCCGTGCTTTGGCAGGCTTGGCAGTTTGCGGCGCATCCTGCCGGTGACGATGCGAGTGTTCAAGTGTTTGAGGTGCGGCCCGGTCAAAGCCTACGGGCTGTCGCGGCCAATTTGGAGTCCCAGGGCCTCATCACCAGTGAGCGCAACTTTCGCGCTCTGGCCAGAGTTCGTAATTTGAGTGGTTCGATCCGTGCGGGTGAGTATGCGCTTCGCAAGAACATGCGCCCCAGCGAGATCCTCGATGTGTTGGCCAGCGGTCGGAGTATTGAGTACATCGTGCGGGTTTCCGAAGGCCTGAATCTGTTTGAAATTGCGTCCATCGTCGAACGCGCGGGCCTCGGAACAGCACAGGAATTTCTGCGTTTGGCTCGAGATCGCGCGAAGGTCAAAGAGCTACTGGGACAGCCTCTGGAAAGTTTTGAAGGCTATCTTTTCCCAGAGACCTACTTTGTTACGCGAGCGGCCGGGCAGTGGGGCCTCATTCGTCAAATGGTTGGGAAGTTCAAAGAAGAGTTCTCTCGCGTCGAAGGCGCGGAGGAGCTCGGCTTGAACCGTCATCAATTGGTAACGCTGGCGAGTATTGTCGAAAAGGAAACCGGTGCTCCGGAGGAGCGGCCCGTGATCAGCTCGGTTTTTCACAATCGACTCCGCATCAAGATGCGACTGCAAACAGATCCGACCGTCATCTATGGCATGTGGCGAGAGACAGGCGTGTGGAATGGCAAGATTTCGCGTGCGGATCTGCAGAGACCCACGCCGTACAATACTTATGTGATTCCGGCTCTGCCCCCAGGGCCGATCGCCAATCCGGGCTTTCACGCCCTACAAGCGGCCGCACGGCCGGCGGAGTCTGAGTTTCTGTTTTTCGTGTCGCGAAACGATGGCACGCATGTTTTTTCGAAGAACTATGCCCAGCACAATGCCGCCGTAGCGGAGTATCAACTCAATGCCAAAGCACGCGAGGGAAAATCTTGGCGCGATTTGCAAAAGCGCGAGGCGGCACCCTCGGCTGTGCGTGAAGCGAAGCCCACGCCAAAGGCGAACAATAGATCGAAGCCCGCGACGACTCCGAAGCGAAAGTCGCCCACGCCATCAAAGCCGAAATCCGCAACGCAGAAATCGACCCCCCGAGCCTAACTCGAGACCTTAACACGGAGGCGTATCCATGCCGTTCTTACCTCAAGGCCTGAAATTCATTTTGGCCGTCACTTCTGTTTCGCTTTTGGCGTCTTGCGTGTCGATTGAAAATGCGGATTCGGGAAGTCCGCAGAAGTCGCCGATTGGGAAAAAGGGGACCGCGACGAATTCCGATAAACTTTCGCGGCCGAATTGGGTGACGGAGTCGGATGCGATTGCCGCTCGATATACGCATTCGTGGTCAGAGCTTTATCCCGAAATGGGATCGGGTATGGGCTATCGTGAATACGATCAGCTGGCGACGGCGGTTCGCCCAGAGCTCGATGAGTTGAGTCAAAAAAAGAATCAGGAGTGGAAGGCCTGGCTGGCGGCCGAGATCGCTCGCACCACCGACGAGGAATTGCGCACAGATCTTGAGGTGCTGCTGGAGAAAGTCGAACTCTCCATCGGTAGCCGTCGGCTCGAAGATGAGCTAGGAGTGATCCCGTTTGAGCCGTTGACGAAGTCAGTTTTTTACTCGCTCTTGGGGCTTGTGAACGATCAAAATACGGCGGATCGCAAAGCGGCGGCTGTGGATCGATTTCAAAAGTATGTTTTTGGTGTGGAGTGGTCGGCGGGACAGCGCTCGAAGCCACGTTCGCAAGCTCTCATGCAAATCACCGAAGCGAAGATCAAGGAGTACACTTCCTCAAAGGGCCCATCGAAAGGACGTACGCTTTGGCCGAATCGTCGCGAAATCGAACAATACTTGAAAGACTCCCCGGGTCTCTTGATCGGGGTGGGAGATTTACTCAAGAAGTCAGGGCGAAAGGATTGGGAAAACGACTACAAAGCCTTCTCCGATCAAGTTCATGTTTATGATGCGTGGGTGAAGAAGGAAATTTTGCCGAAGTCGCGACGTGATGATCGCGTGCCGATGAAGCTCTACGAGTATTCCTTGAAGGCCCGAGGCATGGACCTTTCGGCAACGAAGTTGGCCGCTATGGCCCGTAAAGAGTGGGCGAAGAATCTTCCCGAGTATAAACGTCTCGCGGCCGTCGTCGCGAAAAAGTACAATCTCAAGGACGTTTCACCTGCAGCTGTGATTCAGTATCTCAAAAAGCAGATTGAATCGGATCCTGAGAAGGTTCTGGCGGCTTACCGTCGGGCGGATCAAGAATTATCGGATGCGATCCGCCAAAGAGATCTGATGACTCTTCCGTCGTCGCCCCTTCGCATACGCTTGGCCAGCAAGGCGGAGAGCTTGGCGCAACCCGTTCCCCATTTGAACTCACCATCTTTTGTCGGCAACACAGGTGAACGCCCCGAGTTCGTAGTGCCGGTCGCCGACGCCAGCGCGCTTGCCTTTGATGACTTCGCTTTCGCGGCCGCAGCGAAATCACTGACGGCTCATGAGGGACGGCCCGGACATGATCTTCAGTTTAGCTCCATGTTGGATCGCGGCGTTTCGATGATTCGTGCGAATTATGCCTTCAACAATGTCAACGTCGAGGGCTGGGGGCTTTACGCTGAGTGGCTGATGATGCCGTCGATGAGTGACGAAGAAAAATTGGCGTCGATGATGATGCGCATGATGCGAAACGCGCGCATGTTCTTGGATCCTGAACTGCATCTCGGTCGAATCACTCCCGACCAAGCCAAGCGAGTGATTGTTCGAGAGGTCGGCATGACCGGCGTCTGGGCGGATCTCGAGTTACGTCGCTACCTGTTCGAAATGCCCGGTCAGGCACCGAGTTATTACTATGGGCTCATGGAGCTCTTGAGCATTCGCGAGGAAGTCATGAAACGTCGGGGCGACCAGTTTCAGGAGCGCTGCTTTCACGACGCCATCCTCGATGCAGGCCTGTTGCCGCTGAACACTTTGCGTCGTCGAATGGAGAAGCTGAATTGTCCTATCGCGGCCCGTGATGTGAAACCCGATAAAGCGATGCCACCACACCAAGAGTAGCTTGATCGAGATTATCGAACCACTTTGCGGAACTCGTTGAGTCCTTGCTGATACTCGAAGGCGTCGAGACGACCCACAAGGTTGCGGTCAAAAGAGGGCGACAAGATTTCAGGTCGTCCGTCGCCGTTGAGATCTTGGATCGCAAGATTCGAGGCTTGTCCGTTAAAGTTGAAGTAGGCGTCGCGAGCTTCCGGAATTTCAATGCGCTCCACGAGCCGAGGAGCGCCGGAAGCCAAAGTTTGAAAGATCTCGAGGTAGATATTGTCGCGAGTTTTCACTTTCGCAACGGTGAAGTGGGAACCGTCACCTAGCAAGTCGGCCTCAGCTGTGGAGACGATTTTGCGATAGTCTTGGACGAGATAGCTGCGAGCCGTCTGGCGAAGTTCGGGCTGTAGGACCGTGATCATCGCCGTGAGGGCCATGCCGCCCATCACGAAGCGAGCGAGAGATAACCAAGTCTCCTGACGAATTTCGAGGTTGCGCTTGATCTTTACCTGGCTCAGGGGGTTGATCATATTCACTCCGTCCATATTCGGGCCCTCATGGCCCATCCTGGCGTTAAGCTTCGATTCCAGACACTGCTTATGACATTCAAGCGCGGTGCCAATTTGCGTCCTTGATTGAGACGAGTGGCTTTAAAATAAACCAGAGAAATCAAATATTTAGATCATACTGCCCGTGTCGATGTTTTGGACAGCTGTCGGGAGGGTGTCGACTCAGGTTGAGAAGTTGAGTTAAGTCCCCGATAACTTGATGATCTTTCGGAAGTCGGGCGCCGACGCCCTTTTGACGAGATGACAAAAGTTAGCCAGTGACGAGGTTCGCTATGATGACAGAGAAGAGGCGATTTGAAGAATTCGATACAAAATTTCGAGATGAGTTCTATCGACTTCTCGAGGCGCGAAGGTCGATTCGAAAGTTCAAGCCGGATCCGGTACCTCGAGAAGTGGTGCAACGTGTGCTCGACGCTGCCATGCAGGCACCGAGTGGTAAGAACCGACAGAACTGGCGTTTCTTCGTCTTACAAGGCGAAGCACGTGATCAGTATGTCACGCTCTCGCAAAAAAGTTGGTTGGGAATCAAGGACGTTTTGGAGAAACGCTTAAAGCCATCACTCTACCAATTCACGGAGCGATTCTTCTTCACCTTGGGAGAGGCACCCGTGGTTATTCTCTGCTACTCCATCAACGATAAAGAAGAGCGCTACCACACGTCCATAGGTTCTGTGTACATGGCGGTGGAGAACCTGAACTTGGCCTGCGTGGCGGAGGGATTGGGTTGCTGCACGATGGGCGCGCCGCTTGAGATCCGCGAAGATGTCGACAAGTTTTTGAAAGTGGATCAGCGACCCGAGTACCGAGCGGGAGAAATGGAACTTCTATGCGGAATTGTCTTGGGGTGGCCAGATCACGATCCGCCGAAAGCGCCCCGGCTTTCTGAGGGCCGCGTGGAATGGATGAATTCGTCAAATTGAGTCGACGGATTGGCCCGCACCAATTTGGCCGTGATGGAAAAAGGATCGGCGAACTCGGCTGGGGGTTGGCCGAGTTCGCCGTGTGGTTTAGCCGTTGATCAAGTCGATCAACAGATCAGGATCATAGATTGGATCCAGGATGATATCGGGATCCGGCATCGGCGCCGGCGCGGGAGTTGGATTGACAACGGGATCTGGATTCTCTGTTCCATCTGGCACAGGAACCAAGCCGCAGTTTGGCCTATCGCCGGAGCGATGACAACGCAAGCATCGCGTGTGAATCACGGGCTTGAGCAAACATTTGCCATTGCCTTGGAAGACGAGGCTCTTTTTCAGGTCGAAATCGACCGCGACGCTGTAGTCATGATTCCTCTCGAGGCTCACGCCTCCACCCTGAAACACAATCTTCAGTCCACTTTGTTGCTGACTCGGCGTTTGTAGAATACACCTGTTGCCATCGGCGTATCGCAGTTCGTTTCCATTTGGTGCGAGCACGAGGCGAATTTGATGCACACGAACTCCGTGCGGCAAGCTCAGATTCGAAATCGGAAGCACCAGTCCCTTGGACTTCAAGGCCATGAGGTCAATGGGACCGATGTTCTCACGGACAATGAGGCGGCCTACTCGAGTGCTTCCGCCGGCCGTCACTTCCACGCGTGTGACATTGACCCATACCTGTCGAACTTGGTCGATCGCTGATAAAGGGCGACCTTTGCTTTGCAGATCGCTGACTTCGTCGTCGTATGCGCCCATTTCAATGGAGAATTGAGGTGCCGACGCGCTCGAGGCGGAGGGATTATCCTGCATGCCAAAAGCTTCATCTGTCATTTGAGGCGAGTTTGAAGCTCCTTGGCAGCCGACGAGCAGTACGAGTCCGAAGACACCGACGATCCGTGTGGTGATTCGAATTTGGCGTTGCATGCTTTCGACCTCCTGCATGCTTCCCATGTTGAGGCCTGTTTGTGAAAGCTCACAATCATTCTCGATGTTTGGCTCGTTTCAAATGTCTCGATTGAGTAAGCAAAATAAAGTGTCGAACTCGCGTTCGAGGAGTGAGAAAAAATTCGAAAGTTTTTCTTGAATTGAATTTTGGAATCTCAATTCGTTAGAGTCGCGCAATGAAGCTCAGATTGCGACCGGCACTTTGACCATCCCGACGATAGGAGGCGAGTGTCGGTGTGGTCTTTGTGTCGGCGGTGACTTCGTCGACGATCATCACATCATGTGCTTGCAGCTGAGCGCGCACGATCGCAGTGAGATTCACAAATCGCTTTTTAGGATCACGAGGATGAAGCTTGCAGATTGTCTCAAATTGACCCTGAGGGGAGGCTCTCAGAAACGCGTGTCGAAGCAAATCGAGAACATCTTCGCCGACTTCGAAACTTTCCCATTGTATGTGTGGCCCGATCCAAGCACGAAGCGGGGCTTTTTCGGTAAGACGGAGAAGGTGGCGAACTGCGTTGGTTACGATATCTGTCGTCACGCCTCGCCATCCGGCGTGGATCGCAGCCACCTGACCGCGGTCGCTCGCCAACATCACGGGCAAACAGTCGGCTGTCTTAATGATCAAACCAAGGCGTGAAGAATTGGTGAAGTGAGCGTCACCTCGTCGCTCCTGAGTTGGGTCGGCGACAATTACGGTGGGCGAATGAACCTGCTCGAGAGTTGCCCACTGGAGCTCGGGAAAAAGTTCCTGAAGCTGTGCGCGATCGATTTGTCGATGACCAAAGAAGACCACCAACTGCTCATCGCGATGTAGCCAACCGTCATTCGTCAGTTTCATCATCGTCCTCCTCCAAGGGCGTGCGGAGGTCTTGGAGCTTCGGCCAATTGTAATCCGAGAGCCTCGAGGCCAGCGAGTGCGAGTCAAGGATGGGGTCATCTTGGCTCGTCCAGCGATCGATCACATGATGAGGGTCAAATCGCGGCCAATCGAGATGCTCGATCAACGGCAAGAGATCTGCCGACCACGGAGACTTGAGACGAATGAACTGCCGAAGGGAATGTTCCGCAGATTCGCCCACCTGTCGCGGATGTTGAAAGCCGAGTTCAAACGCATGCAAAGCAAAACGAGGCAACTCGCTCACCAGCTGACGCAGTTTCACCGACTTGATGCCCTTCACGCGTCGATCACCACCATACAGCGTGTCGCCAATGATCGGATGGCCGGCTTCGGTCACGTGCACCCGTATCTGATGCGTTCTTCCGGTTTCGAGTTTGAGCTCAAGAAGTGATAAACCCGCTGGATGCGTGGCGAGCACGCGATAATGGGTGATGGCCCACTTTCCCTGTGTTGGATCCGAGACGGAGCGCCGGCGATCTTCCGGGTGTCGCCTGAGAAACGATGTCCAGGTTCCCGTCGATTGCTTTGGAGTTCCAAACACGATGGCGCGATAGATGCGGTGAGTTTGCCGGCGCTGGAACTGCAGCGACAGATGCCTCTGCGCGTGTTCATTTCGTGCGATCACAAGCAGGCCCGAGGTGTCTTTATCCAAGCGATGGACGAGACCAGGGCGCAATTCATGAAATCCTTGTGATAAGCCGACGGGTCGATCTGCGAGAGCATGCAGGAGCGCATTCACCAGAGTATCTTGGGCATGTCCATAGGCAGGGTGAACCACAAGGCCGGCCGGCTTCTCAACCACCAACACATCATCGTCTTCAAAGACGATTTGAATTGGGAAATCGTAGGGAACTAAAACAAGCTTCGGCGTCTCAGGAATACTCACCCGCAAGAGATCACCCTCTCGCACCACATGCGATGCTTTGGGTTCGAGGCCGTTGATCAGCACAAGTTGTCGCTGCAAGAGGCGCGAAGCTTGTGACCGACTCGCAATTTGGGGGTGAAGAGACAGCGCCTTGTCGATGCGTAATCCGAGCATCTCACCTGTGGCAGGAAATTCGAGAGTTTGAAAGCTCTCTCCCGGTCTCGGGACTTGAGAGCTCATTTCTTAGACTGGTCCTTGACCATATTCAGGTAGGACTCGACGACGAGCTTTCCGTCCAATCCCAAGTGCTTGGCAATTTGCACGAGAAAGCCTCGCAAGAACACGGGTGCCGGTAGCGAGCGCATATCATTACCCTCGATCGCCAAAAGGTAAGTCTTTCCGATCCGCGAAGTTTCGCTCAGTTTGTCCATGGGAATGCCGCGGTACTCGCGAACCATTTTCAAAAACGGACCATCGTAAACTGTTTGCGCGGCGATTCGCGCTTCGATCTCCGGGTCGATTTTGTAAGTCGCCAAGGGCAATTTAGCGTGCCCGGCCGGTATTGCCGATGGCGTAGCACTCTCGCGACGTCGTACGGTGAAGTCTTCTCCAGCGACCATGACACTTTCAGAGCGAGGAGTCTCAGTTGAACTCTCATGCGGCGCCGAGAATTTTTGATCTTGGCGAAAAGCTGCGTCCATGGCCGAGCCTCGGTCTTCGAGGGCCGAAAAACTTTGGCCACTCACCGACGGCTGATGAGACGGTGAGGTCATAGCGGGGACGACAGAGAGAGGTGGGGCTTCGAATTGGCGATGGTCGGTCGAGCCAGGGATCGACGGATCCGGAACCATGAAATCGGGAAGGGCAGCATGATCAGGTTCCGACGCTGACATCGATGAGGCGATCGCCACTGGAGTTGCGGCGGCTTTGCCGAGAGGTGCCGACATCGCCATGCTATGAAGGCCGGCCTTCAGCAGCGTATCGTCGTAAGACTTGCGGAGCGCGTGATTACCGAGAATCGCGTAGGCTTCTTCCACCATGCGCAAGAGCTCGCGCGCTTCATCTCGAGAAAACATCGAATATAAAGCCGGATTATCTTGTGAGTAAGTGGTCTTCGCGCGCTGGTAAGCGCGATGAATTTCGTTCTGAGGAGCATCGGGTGCGACCTCCAGAACTTCGTAATAATTCATGCCGTCTCTCATGCCAACCATGTCATCTTATATGACGGCACGAAGCGCAGTGGGATTCAACAGGTTCTTCGTCGTCTGCATGAACTGAACAACAATGCTGGAGTACGGATACTCCACCACCAAGGGGCGACGCTTACGCAGCGACTGCCACACAGCGTTATCGTGGTCGATATAGCCAAGGTAGTCGGCCTCGATCCCGAAATACTTTTTGCACACGCTCTTCATTGAGTGTCCCAAGTCTATATCCTGACGAGTTCGAACTTGATTGAGCAGAATCTGAATCTGGAAGTCTGAGATTTTCTGCGCCAAGCGCATACCAGCTTCCGGATTCGATTTTGCGATGAAACGCAGGAGATCCGCGGGTGAGCGGATGCCGTGTTGATTGCGTGAGTCCATCGCCGCTTCAATCAAGGACTGAATTCCCAATTCGGATTCGGCTTGTCGCAGCTTTCTGTAAAAGCTCGACTTCATAAATCGGTAGGCATTCTCAATCGAGGTGGGCTCGGGTGTTACGGCGACAATCTTCTGATCAGCGGCGAGAAAAAAGTCGAGCGTGGTCTCGCTCGTTCCGGCACCGAGATCCAATATCACATAGGGCGTCGTCAGATCTCTTAGAGCGCTGATCAGCCGACCCTTTGAATTGCGATTCATATCCGCAATATTGAGAGCATCATTGAAACCCGAGATGAACTTTAAGCCAGTGATCTCGGTGTTGGCCGCAATTTGATTCAAATCCGTCACGCGACCCGACACGAAGTCCGACAGCGTTTGGTTTGGAATCTTTATGCCGAGGCAAGTGTGCAAGTTCGCACTTCCCAAATCGAGATCCACCAGCGTCACAGGTTTACCCATCCTCGTGAGGCAGATGGCGAGCGAAGAACTGATGAAACTTTTGCCGATGCCGCCCTTGCCGCCACCGATGGCCCAAACAACGTTGGGCATGCCCGGCGAGAAGCCTTGCGGTGCAGAGCTAAATTGATTCCAAGTTGAGTTGCTCATATCCCTCGATGTCGAAAGGCGCGATTTCAGGCGCGTTCTGACATCTTCTCTTCGGCTCCACTGCCGCGAAGATAAAGAGGCTGGACCAGCTGCCAATGAAACTTTTGGACTAAAGCCTCGCGCGTTTTGATGGGCTCAAGGCGCAACTGCTCAGCCGCTCTTCTCGCAACATAGACCGCTTGAGGCCAATCGAACTCCGTAGCCACCGAAGTGCGCCGAAACCCGAGCTGGAGAGGGCGTACAAATTCTTCGAAATCCAGGCGAGCTGGACCAAGGACGAGATTCTCTTTTGGGTTTCTGGAGTCGATTTCCGTCAGTCGCGCAACGATCTGCTCCAAACTTAGCGCTTCAGGCTCAGTTCCATCGAAACTCGCAAAACACAAATTCATCTGCGCAGGAATGAGAGCCGTCACCCGCGCATGCGGTAGCGCGGCCCGTCCCGCTGCAAGGAGCGTGTCGGTGGTGCGTACTCCGACAAATGGAATCGCACCGAGCGGCGAATTTTCCAGAGCCCAAGCGACAGCACGGAGAGTGTTGATGCCGACCCGAATGCCGGTGAATGAACCTGGGCCAATGCCACATGCGAGCGCTTGGATCTCGCTCCAGCCGCCGAGCAAGTCGCGGGATTTCTCGAGCGCCAAACTCAGATGTTCGGCGTGGCTACTCGACCGGGTCCATGAGGAAGTCGCAAGTACACGCTCGCCGATCTCGCTCGCAGATTCTACGAGCGAGAGGCTTCCGTGCGTGGTGCAAGTTTCGATCGCGAGTATCGTCAATGCACATCCCGCCGCTTAGCGGAAAATCAAGCGCGTGATGTCGTTGTAGAGTGCGAACACCATCAAGCCGACGAGCAATGCTGCTCCGACTTTTTGCGCCAGTTCAAGTTTCTTCATGCTCAGGGGCGCGCCACGAATGGCCTCGAGCGAGTAGAAAATCAAGTGGCCGCCGTCGAGAACCGGCACGGGCAAGAGATTCAAGACGAAGAGGTTGATCGAGATCACGGCCATCGCCAAAAAGAACTGGTCGATCCCTGAGCTCCAAGATCGCTTTGCCATCGCGCCGATCGACAAAATGCCGCCAATATTCTTCGACGAAACCTCGCCTTGGAAGAGTCTGACAAATCCGACGATGACAGCATTCGACATTTCCCAACTGCGTTCGACGCCGCGCTCGAGTGCGGCGATGGGATTGCCGGTGCGTTTTTCAAATACTTTCGGCTCTTCGAAATCGATCAAGGGCATGAAGCCAATTTCGAATCGCACTTCTTCTTGCCCGCGCGAATTCATGCGCTTCTTCACGTCGGGTTTGATTTCAAGGGGCGTCGTCGCGCCATTGCGGAGCAGACCAAATGCGACGGGAGCTTCGCCCTTGCTCGCTTGGATCAGTTTCTGTACTTCAGTGAAGCTTGCGACGGATTCGCCATTGACGCTGACAATCTTGTCGCCCCTTTGCAGTCCGGCTTTTGCCGCGGGTGTATCTTTCACCACGCGCGCCACGTACATCTCGGAAGAATCCAAACCGAGTGACCGGAGGGCCGCAAGTCCCGACTCACCGCGAGCTGCCGCCGGAACTTCGATCGTAAACTTCAAGGTTTCATAACGAATATCGTCGAGCGATCCCTGTTCCAGAGCCTCGAGCAGGCCGCGCTTCACTTCGATCTCGAACTTTTCGTTCGCTGCGAAGCTGCCGATCACATTCAAAAGTTCGCGTTTCCTATGAATCGTCGTGCTGTTGAGCTTAATGATCTGGTCGCCCGTGCGTAGACCGGCTCGGCCTGCGGCCGATTCACTGGATTGCACGGCGATGACTGAGCTTGAAGAATAAGGCGTGAGTCCTTCAATCTGACCGGCCTCGCGATCCCAGGATAGGGGATTGGGATTGGGGCCAACAGTCGCCTTCACTTCGAGAGTCTGCGGCGTTCCGTCCTCGCGCAAGACTTCGAACTTCAGGGCTTGACCTCCACGCTCCGCGATACTTCGCTCCAAGTCCGACCAAGTCTCCACACGCTTCGTATCGACGGCAGTGATCGTATCTCCTGGCATAAAGCCCGCAGCTGCTGCAGGGCTCTTGGGGTCGAGGTCGCCGATCACCGGAACGAGTGACCTCTCACCCATCAGTGCGATGGCCGCATAGAGAATGACGGCAAAGAACAAATTCATCAGCGGTCCCGCCAAGACAATCGCAATGCGCTGGCCGACGGGTTTGTGGAGAAAGGAACCGGCGCGATCTTCATCGGAGAGCTCCGCCGACGGATCATCACCAAACATTTTGACGTAACCGCCGAGGGGAATAGCAGAAATGCAATACTCCGTGTCGCCGCGACGGAAGCTGAAAAGCTTTTTGCCGAAGCCCAAGCTGAAGACCTCGACGCGGACCTTGTAGTACTTGGCCACGAGGAAGTGACCGAGCTCATGCACGAAGATCAACAAACCAAGAAGAATGATGGTCGGAACGATGACTGAAAATAGATCTGGCATAGACCCATCATAGGCTTTCCAAATGGGTCGAGCCAGTTATTTTGCTGAAAGTTCAGGCTTCAATAAGCTCGAGGTGGTGCCGAAAAATCGCGGGCGTGGGACCCAAGAACAAAGGGCTGCAAACCGGAAAGCTCGTCAGTTTGCACTGAGATGAAGGAGCAAATGCACCAGACTAAAGTAGACAGGTGCGGCGAAAAGCACACCATCCAGACGATCGAGCATGCCCCCATGCCCGGGCATAATGTGTCCTGAATCTTTGACCTCGGCGACACGTTTGAGCATGGACTCGACCAAGTCGCCGATTTGGGCAAATGCACCTGAGACAATCGCCACGGCCACCATGGCGGGTGTCGATAAAACGGATTCCAGTTCAATAGGAGCAAACTGGGCGATCACGGCGCCCGCGAGAGCCGAGCCCACGAGGCCTCCGATAGATCCTTCGATCGTCTTTTTCGGCGACACGGCCTCAAGCAGTTTGCGTCGACCTAAAAACCGACCCGTGATGTAGGCCAAGGTGTCGCCCGCAAAGACAATGGCGAGTAATCCAAAAAACCAAATGTCGCCGTCCTCGAGGCGCAACAGTCGAATTGCTAAGGATGGAAAAACACCGACGTAGAGCAGACCCATGAGACCCGCACCTTGATAGTGAAAGGCGGGTTGCAGGTCGCCCTTTCGCGAAACGGTGAGGAGCACGATGGCCAAGAAGTAAACCGCCGCCTGAGCGATCGCAGCCGTCGGTACTTCCATGTAGACCGAGGCCACCACGAGTAGGCCGCAAAGTGCTTGAAAAGACCATTTCATAGGCGGTGGTGTCTGTGAGGCTTTGAAGGCGAGTTTGGAATACTCGTAGACGCAAACAAACGCGACGCCAAAACTGAGAAACATCAGGCCCAGGACATCGAACATCCAGTAGATCGCAATGAAGGCAAGAACTGCGATCACAGCGGACAGGGTGCGAATTCTCATACGGTCGCCGGACTCTCGACTTGCGAGGAGACTTTGCCAAATCGACGCTCGCGTTGACTGTACCAAGCGAGCGCTTCATCCAATTTTTCGCGAGAGAAGTCCGGCCAAAGTGTGGGCAGTACGAGAAACTCGGCGTAAGCATTTTGCCACAGTAAGAAGTTCGAGAGTCTCGATTCGCCGCTCGTCCGTATCACGAGGTCGGGATCGGGCTGCCCAGCCGTGGCTAAGTGAGCGGCGACGGTTTCCTCGGAGATGCTTTCGGGATCAAGTTCACCCTGCGCCACCTTGCGTGCGATTTGCCGGTTGGCCTCGACCAGATCTTGTCGTCCCCCGTAGCTCAAAGCGAAGGTCAATAAAAGACCCGTGCAGTGTGAGGTGTCAGCAATGGTTTTATCCACTTCAGCGCGCACACTCGCTGGAAGGCGATCCAATTCGCCGATCGCTCGGAATCGAATGTTGTTCTTGATAAGCGTCTCGCGCTCGCGTCGCAAATGTCGCGATAGAAGTGCCATCAAGAACGAAACCTCTTCGAGAGGTCGCAACCAGTTTTCCGTGCTGAATGCATACAG
Organism: Pseudobdellovibrionaceae bacterium; assembly: GCA_947462815.1. Lineage (GTDB taxonomy): Bacteria > Bdellovibrionota > Bdellovibrionia > Bdellovibrionales > JAMPXM01 > UBA2339. Next base: position 69,941 of record CANHQR010000008.1, on the reverse strand, counting down.
CGTGAGATTTTCAATACCCAACTCGGCACAGGCCTCGATGACCTCTCGTGCGATCCGAGCTCCTCGCAAATGACCAAACGTGCGCGGTCGACGGCGTAGTTCGGCCCAGCGGCCGTTGCCGTCCATAATGATCGCGACATGTCGAGGATGAGATGAGCTTGAAACCACGTATTTTTCTCGAGTTTAGATCGTCATGATCTCTTTTTCTTTTTCGGCAGCGAGCTTGTCGATCTTTTCGATGTACTGGTCGGTGGTCTTTTGAATCTCCGCCTCGGCGCGTTTATTGTCGTCTTCGGAGATCGCCTTATCTTTCAAGCCCTTCTTCAGCGCCTCATTGGCATCGCGGCGGGCCATGCGAACAGCGACCTTCGCGTCCTCGACGACCTTCTTGATATTCTTGACCATCTCTTTTCGACGTTCCTCGGTCAGATCTGGAACCTTAAGGCGAATGACCTTGCCATCGTTAATGGGGCTCATGCCCAAATCGCTCTTGATGATCGATTGCTCGATCTCTTTGAGCATTTGCGCTTCCCAAGGGGCGATCAAGAAGCTCTTCGCATCGGGTGTTGAAATCGCCGAGACTTGATTGAGAGGCGTCATGTTGCCGTAGTAATTGACGCGCACATTATCTAGCATAGAAATTTGCGCACGGCCGGTGCGGACTTTTTTAAGTTGATCCAAGAGCGCGTTCACAGCTTTGTCCATGGCGTCTTTCGCAGACTTTTTGACTGGCTCAATCATGATATCCCCCTCGAATCGAATTAATCTTTAGCGGCGCGCACGAGCGTGCCGATCTTATCTCCGCGAATGGCGCGAAGAATGTTCTCCGGATCCTGCAGGTTGAAACACAAGATCGGCATTTCATTGTCCATGCAGAGACTAATCGCTGTCGAATCCATGACGTTAAGTCGTCGATTCAAGACCTCGATGTAAGAAAGCTCTTCGAACTTCACCGCATCCGCATGCTTCTTGGGATCCTTGTCGTAAACACCATCAACCTTGGTGGCCTTCATCAACACTTCTGCGTCGATCTCCATCGCGCGCAGAGCGGCGGCTGTATCCGTCGTGAAGTAGGGGTTGCCTGTCCCGGCCGCAAAAATCACCACGCGCTTTTTCTCAAGGTGGCGAATCGCTCTCCGGCGAATGTAGGGTTCGGCGATCTCGGCCATCTCAATGGCGCTTTGCACGCGCGTGAAGACATTCGCTTTTTCGAGCGCGTCCTGAAGCGCCAACGCGTTAATGCAAGTGGCGAGCATACCCATGTAGTCCGAGCTCGCTCGATCCATACCGTTGGCTGAAGCGGCGACCCCCCGAAAGATGTTGCCGCCGCCGATGACGATACCAATTTCGCAACCTGTTTCGAGGGCCGCCGAAACGCCGTTGGCGATGCTTTGAATGACGTTAGCGTTAATGCCAAAGCCTTGGTCTCCGGCAAGTGCCTCGCCGGAGAGCTTCAGGAGAACGCGTTTATAGGCTTTCCTCGGCACAGTCTCAGCCTTTCACTTGGGCTGCGACTTCGGCCGCGAAATCATCTTTTTTCTTTTCGATACCTTCGCCCAATTCGAAGCGAACAAAGCGACGGATCACGATGTTCTCGCCGATCTTGGCAATGGTTTCCTTGAGTAAATCGGCGACTTTGATGTCCGGATTTTTTACGAAGGGCTGCTCGAGCAAGCAAACTTCCGCCATCCACTTATTGATTTGGCCGTCGACGATCTTCGCGATCATCTCTTCCTTCTTGCCCTGCTCGCGGGCCTTTGCGATCAAAACTTCGCGCTCGCGGTTGATCAAGGTTTGGTCGAGCTCTTCGGTCCGCACGGCGATCGGCGCCGTGGCCGCGATGTGAAGTGCGATATCCTTCACAAAAGTGCGGAAGCCATCATTACGGGCAACGAAGTCCGTCTCGGAGTTGACCTCGAGGAGCACGCCGATGCGGCCTTCGCCGTGAATGTAGGATTCCACCATGCCTTCGGCGGCAACACGGCCTGCCTTTTTCCCAGCTGACGCCAGACCTTTTTGCCGAAGCCAGTCGATGGCTTTCTCGAAGTCGCCCGAGGTGGCCTCGAGTGCCTTTTTGCAGTCCATCATGCCAGCATTTGTTTTTGCGCGAAGTTCAGAAACCATTCCTGCTGTGATTGCCATATTGAGAACCTCTCTGATTCAGAAAGGCGAGTCCTCGTCGGGCGTCGCCTTTGTGATGGGTTGGGCTGTGTCAAACTGCGCTGGCAGACTCATCGACCCTGCCGCGCGCAGGTTTCACGGAACAAATTCTCAGAACAAAATAAAAGAGAAGCGGCGGGCGCCGCTTCTCTGGATTGAAGATTACTCAGCGGCCGAATCTTCTTTCGGTTCGCCCTGTTCGAGTTCCTGCTGGATCTCGACGTCGTCGGCAGTTCCTGCCGCCACGAGTTTGCGAGTTTTTGCAGCTTTGACAACCGTTGGTCCCGACTTTTTGTCTTCGGACTTTTCGGTGGGTCGAGCTCCACGGCGCTTCGTTTGAACTTCTTCTTTCGCTACGGGCTGCGGCTTCTCTTGATCCGAGCGCTTGTCGGTCGACGAACGGAGCTTGTGCTCATACTCTTTGGCGCCTTCGTTGTACGAATCAGCCATCAGCTGCGAGAACAACTTGATCGAGCGAATCGCATCGTCGTTGCCGGGAATCGGGAAATCGATCAACTCGGGATCCACGTTGGTGTCGGCGATGCCGACGACTTTCATGCCCAAGCGACGAGCCTCAGCGACTGCAATGTGTTCTTTGTTGAGGTCCACAACGAACATCACGGTCGGCATGTTCGTCATTTCACGAATGCCTTCGAGATACTCGACGAGACGGAGGTATTCCTTCTCGATTCCAGCGCGCTCTTTCTTGGAGAAGTACTCGAGCTCGCCCTTTTCCCGCATTTGATCGATGCGTTTCAAACGATCGATCGACTGCTTAATGGTTTCGAAGTTGGTGAGCATGCCGCCCAACCAGCGCTTCGTGACGAAGAACTGGCCGCAGGCCTTGGCGCATTCCTGAATCGGCTCGACCGCTTGCTTCTTTGTTCCGACAAAGATCATGCGTTCGCCGTTGGCTGCCGCCGACTTCACGAACTCAGCTGCGCGCTTCGCATAATCGACTGTCTTATGCAGATCGATGATGTGAATGCCGCCGCGATCCGTGAATACGAAGGGCTTCATTTTGGGGTTCCAGCGCTGAGTCTGGTGACCGAAGTGGACGCCTGCATCGAGCAGGGATTTCATTGTGACTTGCGCCATGGCGCAACCTCCTAAGTCTTTCGGCATCGGCGTGTGAGGCGCTGGATGCCTCGGCGTACCTTCGACTTCTGTTTTCAGAGCGCCCTTCCGAGTTGAAGGAGCATCTGAAAACTTCAATCGCGGCGAACTTCACGCGACGACGACTGGTTAAACCTCCACCCCGGTTTCGGACTCTCGTCCAACTGAGAGAATCGGCTCATGAGGAAAACTCGTGGGCCGAATTCACAGTTCACCAGCGGAGTCCGGGGTGTGCGAATTCACTGAGCTTCTTTAGAAAATCAGTGTCGAAAGGGTTTAACTTGCGCGTAGCAGAAGGGCAAGTCCGGACTCGTCCGGTTGAGCGCCCAAGCGGGGGTGCCTCACCTGGCGGCCCTGGAGTTGAGCCACATGGCCAAATTCCCTTGCGATTTCAGATATTTAAATTAGGCTGGTTCGGTCGCGAGTTGCACTTCCGTCGCTATGGCCTCGGCCTCGAGTGAGGAGCCTCTAGGACTTTGCCCGAGGAGGTCTTGCGTGATTCGCTCGACCTGAGCGAGGCAGCCGACCGTGTTCTTCTCAGGGGCGAAGAGCGCCGATGTCAGCCAGAGGTTCGAAATTTTTGGCAGACGGGCGGGTTCATCGAAGGCGCCGACCAAATTTCCATGGCTACCCGGGAGCACCAGGATTCGTTCCTGGACAAGATTTTCAATCGCGCTTTCGTAAGCGCGTTTGATCTGGCGTTTGATCTGCTTCAGAGCACCCGCCACTAATTCTTCCTCGTCGACTTGATCGCGATGAATCAGCGTCATCCACTGCGAGAGCTGCAGGGTGCGGCCGTCTTCCATCGCACGGGGGGGGGCGAAGAATCCGACGCAAGGTTCTTCGTTGGCACCTTTGAGCACGTGCATGGCCAGTGAGTCGGTGATCGGTTGCGCATGAATCAGGTCCAAATTCACGCTGGTCCAAAACTCGCCCTTGATCAGCTTCTGACGCGTGCGAGGCGCTAAATGCCCTTCGCCGAATAGCACCGGCAAGGCGGCTGGCGCCGCTGTGTAGATGATGTTCTCAGCGCGCAAAACCTTCGCGCCGTTTAAAGTGACCTCAGCGACGCGGCCGTCGTCGATCTGTAATCGCGTCACCACGCTTTGGGTTTGCACGAGTTCCCCAGCATTTTGAATCAGCTGGCGAATCCAATCTCGCGGCGTGGAGCTCAGCAGAAGTCGGGCGGTTTGCGCATAGGCCTCGACTTCAGAAGCGGTCTCGACCGTCGAGTCACCGAAACCCACATAGGGCTTGAACCTGCCGTCATCGTAGGTGACGGGGGCGGCTTCAATGCGTTGACGGTCAATGCGTTGGCCCAGAAGTGACTCCATAAAATCAAGAGTCGCGTGCGTTCGGGCATCGTCGTTGAAAATCTTGAGTCCGTAATCGATTTCACCGATGGCGGTTTGTGCGGGGCGCGAAGTGCCGCCCAGAAAATCAGCTGCCTCCAACACGGCGACTCGCAATTGCGGGGCGCGGGCTCGGAGGGCTTGAAGGGCGCTCAGGCCGGCCAATCCGGCTCCGACGATGAGAACATCCACTTCGGTCAACTTCGCTGATTTTGTTTGTGCCATGAGGAAAATCAATCCACAGGCGGGTCTGGGGATTCAAGGTCTTTTCGCAGTTGGCCCAAGAATTGTGCGCTTTAACGCCAAATCACGGCTTGACCTGCGTCATCGACGCTTCTTTCGGGCGATCGACGCGGGTTTGCGGGCGAGGGGTGACAGGAAACAAGCTTCGGCTGGCTTGAGCGAGCATTCGCAAGACCGCGCGAAGTGGTGCACGGCAAACCGAAGGCCATGCGGCAATTCGGCTCGCGAGAGCCGGGGAGAATCGATAATAGAGTCGAACAAAACGTCGGCCGTAAGGGTGGCGGCGCAACACGCGATCGCGAAACAGTCGCAACGTCTGAATGCTGGGATCTTGATCGTCATCAAAGGCCGCAGTTGCGATGAAACAACGCGGACGATTCTTGTTGGAGATGGCGAGGAATTGTCGGAAGGCTTCGGGGTTTTTGGCTGTTCGCGCTTGGGACTCGGCCTTGCGAATCACATGAGAAAAGATGGGCGTAAAACGAACGAATTCGGCGAGCTTGGCTGCGGCCTTGATCTGACGGTCGCGGTATCGAGGTGAGGTATCGTAGATCCGCATCAGATCCCAATAAACTGAGGCGAGTACCGTCAGCTCTTGGCCCTTACCCTTGTCAAAGAGGTTGGGCGTGAGTTCGCCAGGTGGCTTGTCAAAGACCACCTCGAGAACGCGAATATACTTTTCGTAGTTGATCGCGGCGTCGGAAAAGTTCTTTCTCGCGAGGCAATCTTTGGCCCTCTTTACCAAGGTCACGCGCGAGCGCCAGAGCATCATGCGATTTTGTTCCTTCGCTTGAGCCTGCGCACGGAGTGCGGCGCCCTTGGAGACCATGCGAGCCAACAGCGTGTGGCAACCGGCACAAACCGCGGGCGGAATCTCTTCAAACTGCGCCGTCTCCTTGAGAGCGAGACGCATGCCTGTATCGACGACTTTGAGTGAGGGTACGGTGTCGCCACAGTAAGGACACGTGATGATGCCTTCCGCGTTGATGCTATCGGAAATGCGATCTTCGGCTGATGAAGAGACTTGATCGGCGCTCACAGCTTTTAGTTTACGTTAGGAAAGCCCCGAGATGCGAGTTGAAAGCACGATGGTCAGAGCAGATGGTGAGCATCAACATCGATGTGAATCTTGACCTTGGGCGGGAGCTTCTTACGGTTCTTGTCGATCGCCTCGCTCAAGGTCCTGGCGAGAGCCGGAGCATCTTGGCCTTTGATGAACATTTGGAATCGAAACTGATTGCGAAGTTTCGCGAGAGGCGAGGGGGCTGGGCCTAGGACATCGAGTTCGCGACCTACGAAAGGCGCGATTTCGATCAGCTTTCGTGCGAGCGACCCCACGCGCGACGCGGTTCCCAGAGTTTCATCTTGATCGGGTCCAGCAAAGCGAATCGCGACGAGGCGCTGCGCGGGCGGATAATTCAGCTCATTGCGAAACGAAAGTTCCTCGCGCGCGAAGCCTTCATAGTCGTGAGCGAGAGTGAAACGAATGGCCGAATGCGTGGGATTATAAGTTTGAATGAACACTTGCCCGCGGCGATCCTCGAGATGTCGACCTGACCGGCCCGCAACCTGCGTGAGAAGCTGGAAGGCCCGCTCGCTGGCGCGAAAGTCTGGCAAGTTAAAAGCGACATCAGCCATGACCAAACCGACGAGCGTGAGTCCGGGGAAGTCGAGGCCCTTGGCGATCATTTGTGTGCCGATCAGCACATCGACTTCACGACTCTCGACGCCTCGAATGGCCGCTTCTAGATCTTCGCGCGTGCGGATCTCATCGCGATCCATGCGGGCGAGTCGGGCCGCGGGAAATAGCGTGCGCAAATCGTTCTCGATCAATTCCGTGCCGAGGCCCAGCGGCTGAGGTTCGCCCTCTTTGCACTCGCCGCACACTTCCTTCTTGGTTTCGTGGTAGTCGCAGTAGTGACAGACGAGATGGCTACGGCCGTGCAGAGTCAGGGATACGGCGCAGTTAGGACACTCTGCCTTGGTGCCGCAAGAGGGACAAAACACGGATTGCGCGATGCCGCGACGATTGAGAAACAACGCCGCCTGCTCCCCGCGCTCTAAGGTGTCGGCTAAAGCGAATTGCAGCTCCTTGGAGATCCAAAAGGGCCGATCTGAATCACGGCGACCCGCGGCCTTCTCCTTTTCGCGCTGACTGCGGAGGTCAACGACGTGAATCTCGGGCATGGAGGCCTTCGTGGCTCTCGCCGGTAAATCATGGCGCTGATATTTGCCAATCATGGCGTTGTGCCAGGTTTCGAGGCTTGGAGTTGCGGAGCCGAGCACAACAGGAACTTTGAGTTTTTGCGCTAATACGATCCCAGCGTCCCGAGCGTGATAGCGAAGCGACTCATCTTGCTTGAAGGAGGTCTCGTGCTCCTCGTCGATGATCATGAGACCCAATTTCGGCATGGGACAAAAAAGAGCTGAGCGAGCACCGATCAAGACGTCGGCCTCGCCGCTTTGTGCTCGCCACCAATTGTCGGTTTTTTCCCGAGGCGTGAGATGCGAGTGGATCACGGCGATGCGCTCTCCCAAGCGGGCGGCGAAGCGATCAATCAGCTGAGGCGTCAGTGCAATTTCGGGAACGAGCACCAGGGCCTGACGGCCTTGTGCGAGAGCTCTTTGAATGCACTCGAGATAAACCTCGGTCTTTCCCGACCCGGTGACACCAAACAGCAGATGCGCGTGAAAGCCTTCTGCCTTGCAGATGGCGTCCGACGCTGCACGCTGAGCTGCATTCAATTCGAGCGAAGATCCCGCCTTGTGCGCATCGAGCGAAGTTTCGTGGATCAAGGCTGACTTTTTGGATTTTCGACGGCCACCACTCTTGGCAAGCGGCGGAAAACTGAGTTCCGCGGTCTCGCCCAATGAATGCACGTAGTATTTGGCCAGCCACTCCAGCCACTGCAGTCGAGCTTCCGTCAACTGAGGACGATCGGCGGCGGGCGAGACGGCGCGCTTGATCGTGAAGCTCGCGGTCCTTTGTTGCGGCGAAGCTTCTTCTCTTGCGGGGTGGAGAAGTAAGCCATGCACGCGACGCGAGCCCAGAGGCACAATGACCGACTGTCCGCGCTGGGGATTCCACGCCTCGGGGATCTCGTACGATAAAGGTGGCAGGGGCGCGTCGACCGCGACCGTCCAGATCACCTGAACCTCATGTAGAAATCACGAGCTTCATCCGGAAGTCGCGCGGCCTTGAGCTCCGAAGCTCCAATCGAACTGGGTTGCATGGAGCTTGCAAGTTTACCCTCGCCCTGGGAGCGAACGGAGAGAAGGCGAATGTTGGCGCTGAAGGGTGCGGCTTGCGGGTCCTGAGGATTGGGCCAAGTGATGGTTCGCTCTTGAGGAAGATGAATGCCCCCGGGAAAGCGTTTGTGATTTTGGAGAGTCATTTGCGCCTGGGTGGGAAGGCGGAGTTTCCGAAGCAGGAAGGCGTCTTGTTCGATCCAAGCCCCGGGGAACTCGCGCGCAGCACCGATGGGTGTGGGTTCACCGAAGGCCCAAGTCACCACGCCGCCACTGCGTGCGAGTCGCACTCCCACTTCCGTGAGCACCTTGCCTTGCGAGACGGTGACCCTGGGTCGCTCTTTCGCCGCGGCCGAAGGTAACATTTTGTTGCGAATCAACAGATCGATGAATTTCGAAGCCGCGCGATGGTGCAGGAAGGGTTCCAAGAACTCTTTAGATGCCTCCGTTGTTTTCAGATCACGGCTCCCGCCTTCGAAAGCGGGGCTCGCGATGCGCTTGCCGTCGCGATAGATCGCATCCCAACGCCAATCCGTCGCTTTGAGTCCCGTGACCACCAAACGCATGGTGTCGCCATTCTCGACGAGCCAACGCTCTTTGAAGATCAGGGGCTCGCGGCCTGTGTTGAGGCGAACTTCTTGTTCAACAATGAAGGCGCCCTGCCCATTGTGGCGAGCCATGCGACCCAAGATGGTGCGGGTTGAGGGGATTGCAGCTTGCGCGTCCTGCGAGAAGCCAACCGCAGTCGCCCCCGTTAGACCGATCGACAGCCCGCCCACGCTGGTGAGTGAACAGCCCAGGTAAAGAGCCAAGCTCAAACGCTTGGCCAATGTCGTGAAGGTCTTCGGCCTAGGCATCAGAGTCTCCCTGCGAGTGTCTTCAAGTAGCGAGTGAGATCCGTGCGCAGATCTTCGCGTTCAAGAGCTAACTCAATGTTGGCCTGAAGATAGCCGAGCTTGTCGCCGGCATCATAGCGCCGACCCACAAATGAGGATGCGAGCATGCCGCGCTGTTTGGCGATGGTCTGCATGGCGTCGGTCAGTTGAATCTCGCCGTTCTTTCCAGGCTTGGCATCGGCGAGCTCGCGAAGAATCTCGGCGTCAAATACGTAGCGACCCGGTAGCGCCCAGTTGGACGGGGCCGTTCCGGGCGCGGGCTTTTCCACAACATCGCGCACACGAAGAACTTCGATTCCAGATCCCGATCCACTCGCGTCCGGTGGCAAAGAATCACCGGCCACGATTCCGTACTTGTGGGTTTCGGAGTCCGGCACCTTCATCATGGCCACGCTCGAGAGTCCTGTGCTGGCAAATCGCTCAGCGAGCTGGCCAATCACGGGAGTTTCATTTTCTTTGTTTATCATAATCTCGTCGCCCAGCAGAACAGCGAAGGGTTCATCGCCGATGACCGGACGAGCTGTCCAAATCGCATGTCCGAGTCCGAGGGCGCGTTTTTGCCGAATGGAGATCACGTTGATGGAGTTGCGAATGTTTTTTAGCGAACTCAGCCAATCGGTTTTACCTTCGCGCTCGAGTTTCTCCTCAAGCTCGTAACTGACGTCGAAGAAGTCTTCGATAGCGGTTTTGCCTCGGCCTTGAATCAAGACCACGTCTTCGAATCCGGCCCGAGCGACTTCTTCGACCACGAGAAGTAAAGTCGGCTTATCGACGATGGGCAGCATCTCTTTGGGGATCGTCTTGGTCGCCGGTAAGAAGCGCGTGCCGAGGCCAGCAGCTGGAATCACGGCTTTGCGAACAGGAGATTTTGCGACTGTAGTACGAGGCTTCGGCGTCATGACCAGCAGTGAAGCAAAGCTCGTAAAAAAAGGGGAGCCTCGCCGCGAAGTTGGGACGGCGCTTCTGGTGAGGTCGAGGTCGCCCGTGACCTGGGAGCGCGGCCTCGGCATGATCCAGGGCCTCAACGGCCGCGTCCTCGGTGGAGTTTCGTCTCAAAGCGATACGATGATCGAGGTGGGTTTCGATTTTTTCCTTGAGCACATGCTAAGATAGAGCTTCATGGGGGGCCTATGCGCTTCGATTTGAGAGACGTCATGCGTGCGTCGAAAGGCGTCGTCGCAAGGGCTTTGACGAAGTCGAGCGCTTTGGCGCTAGGTGCGAGTCTTTCGGTACTCCCCCTCGGCGGCTGTACAAGCCCCGTTCCCCCTGAGTCGGGTGATCAGCTCTCTCTCGAAGCCGCCAAGCTCGATTTTGCCTACGATGCGACCGTGGATCACATTGGTTACATGTCGTGTTCGGGAATGTCGCCAGGGAGCTTCGACACCAGTGCCTTTTTCAGCTACCGCCTCGGTGCTTACCGAAAAGGCGGTCTGCGTTTGACGGATGAGTTCCGTAATGCCAACCGGGCGAAGACGGTGGAGAAGTTGGCTTCGTTGATGGTCGCTAGTCGAGCCAACAACGAAACGCATGTGCAGTTCGGGTTTCGACGAACTGCGAACCTGCAGTCGATGTATGCGAGAAGTGCGACACCGACGCACGGTGAAGACTACGTCAATATCTTCGAGCAGCTCGGCACGGTCGATCTCGCCGAGTTGATGGTGAAGGCAGATCCGAGCACCTCGCTCCGTTACCTTCGCAATGGCTCGGTGTTTGGTTCCCGTTTCGAAGGCTCGTTGCACTTCAGTGACGCTTACGGAACGACGGATTCAATGCGACGCGAGCAGATGAATCGCAACGCCATGCTGACGATCACTTACTCGCAAAAGTTTAACAGCCAAGGAAATGTCGGTGGCACGGGTGGCTCGACTGATACGCTGGCTCGCAGTCCCAAAGATGTCGACAACAAGTCTTTGGAAAAGCCCGAGCAGTCGGTCTTTGGACGGGGTTTTAATCTGACCTTCTCGCAACCCACTGATGGGGGCTCGCCTCACACATCGCGTCCCTCAGCCATTCTCAACAGCGTTTCCGAGCGCAGCCTTCGCCAAGGGCAGACGGCGACACAGTCGTGGACCTGCCCCTCGGCCTTGCGATTCAAAATCGTTCGCGCTTCGGATGTGAAGGCGGGGCGCATCACCTGTGCCATGGCCGGCGATCCCGAGAATCCAACCGACGAGCTTTCTCGCGTGCGACACATTCTCCGTGTCGAGGATTGGTACGTGGACATGGTCAACAAGTGTATTGTGTCAAAGAAGGGTGAGTCCTGTTACGCCGGCGCGAACTCAGAGGGCGGCGGCGTGAACTACAACATCACCACCGAGTGTGCCGTGGCGGGGCAAACGAATCGTTGCGTCGAGTTTGCGACGATTTGCTACGTGCCGTAATCTCCAAAGGCCCACAAGACTTCCTCGGCCGGCCATTGCATTCGGGGCTGCAGTCGCATTAGCCTGAAGCGCATGCGAATCACGGCGAAAATTCTGATGCTGATGGGTTTCTGGAGCGGGTTGCAACTTGCCGACCTTGGCGATCGCGCCGAAGCCTCCGAGCCCTATCGCATGGGTCCGGTCGCCGCCGCGATGGGTGGTGCCGGGATTGCTGCAGTGGATGGCTCAGAGAGCTCGTTTCTGAATCCTGCAACGCTTTCTCATATTCAGGCTTACTACGTCGGGATCGGCCACCAGCAGATCTCCCACGCTAGCCGCGGGTCACATCGAGATTTCAGTTTGGTGCTCTCAGACGGCGGACCCGATCATCTCGCGGCCGGAGCTCTCAGCTATGTTCGACGTGAGGCTTTGCGCGCAGGGCCTGGTGCGATCTCGAGCACTCAAGACGACATCCAGTTCTCGCTCGCGGGTTTTTTGCCGCCCTTCGGTCCGCAAGGTCGCGTGATGTTGGGAATTGGTCTGACAGGACGTCGCCTCATCCATCGGGACGCGCAGGGGACTTTGACTCAAGATACGGGAAGCTTCGGTTTGATCCTCCCCTTTAATGAGAATTGGGGTGTGGGTTTTGTCGCGCGAGATCTCGCGGCCTCGGCCGATAGCGTAGCGACCGAGGCCCGCCTGCGTCCCGTGCTGGGCTTCGGTCTTCAGGGTCAGTTGCATGAGCTCTTGCGAGTTCGCGCCGACGTTTTGAAGGCTCAAAAGTGGAACCCCAATCAGAAATTGGATTTCCGTTTGGGCATGGAAAGCTTCTTTCGCAAAGAGTTCGCTTTCCGCCTGGGAACGGCTCGAATCGAGTCCATGGACGAGAATTGGGTCACGGTGGGGCTCGGTTTTATCGGTCCACGCTTGAGCTTTGGTTACGCTTATGAGCAAGATACGCGGTCTGGGGCATCTTCGCGGCACACATTTGACTTGTGGTTACCGCTTTGATACCCCCAAGGGCGAAAAGCATCTGCGAATCAGGGAGTTGAAGCATGGCATCCAAAACAATGCGTACTGAGAAGCGTCGTCGTCGCAAAAAAGTCACTCAAGGCAAAAAAGCCAAAGCGGCTCGACGAACTAAAGGTTCGACGAAGTCGGCCAAGAAGTTGTTCGGCGACTGATCCTCGAGACGTCGATCGCTTTGATCCATAGCTGAAAAAGCGCCTGGCGTAGAAAAGCGGGCCCAAAAAACGGGCCCAAAAAACGGGCGCAAAAAACGGGCGCAAGAAACGGGCGCAAAAAACTACTGACTCACGAAACGCCACTCCGGTCGAGTGGCGTTTTTCATTTCTGAAATCAGTCTCCGGAGATGTTCCGAGTTGGCGAAGTCATGGGGGGGGATCAGCGGTGCGAAGAGTTTTGACCGAGTCGCGCCGGAATCTCGGTGGCATCGCCAATCAATCGGAATTGGAAGGGCTGTCTCGCCCAACTTTGCTGACCTGGGCGATAGCGCCAGCGCCTGAAGGCCTCCATGGCCGAGGCATCCATCGCGGCTGATCCCGAGCTGCGCTCGACTAAAACCTGCGACATTCTTCCATCCGCACCAACGCGACCAACGAGGACGGCTTTGCCCTCGTATTTTCGCAGTCGATCTTGTGCGGGGTAACTCGGTTTGGGATTGCCGGGAAGCGCGGCGAGCTCACTCGCATCGCGAATTTGCACACCAACGGCTCCTGTGACGGGACCTTTGAGCCCGCGGGGATCACCGCCGCCGCCTTGTCCTTGGGATGCGGTTTCATTGCCGAGGCCGATTCCTGGAGTTGTCGAGCTTTTCGTTTCACTCGAAGTGGATGAAGCCTGGGTGGAGCTCGCGTCAGAGGTTTCGCTCGAAGCCTCCGTCGTTTCGCTGGTCACGGGAGCTGCACGGATCTGCGCCTGCGAACTTTCGGTTTCAGGTTCGATTTGCTTTTCGATCTCTTGTGGCGGCTCTTGTGGCGGGAGGAGCTGGGCGCGGGGCGCCTCGCGCTCGTCTTCGTCGTCGACGGGTCTGTCGACGGGCCTCTCTTCAGCGACCTCTGGATCTGCAGCTATGGCCGCGGCGACGAGGTTCGGTTTCGATTCCGCTTCGGACCGCGACTCCGGCTCGGTTTCGTCGGTCACATCAGGAGGACTGGCCATCAGCTGAGGTGGCTCTTCGGTGACCATCTCAGTGGGCACATCACTCTCGGAAGTGTTGAGCTCAATCGGCTTTGGTGCAGGCTGGGCCTGGGCTTGAGTTTGAACTGGAGCTTTGGGCTTCGCCGATTCCTGAGGCGCTGACTTTGGGATCTTGGGGTTCACCGCGGCGGCGATGGGAGATTTGATGAGGGGTGCGGCTTTGGTTTCGGTGGGCGCAGGTGGCGATTCCGAGATCGGAGTCTGTGGAACAACAACACCATCTTGAGGTTCATTCGGACTTGTCGATGCCGTTAGGGTTGAAGTCGCTGAATTTCGGAGCTCGGATGCTGGCGCGACGGAAGACGATGCATCCGCGAGCTGTACGATTTCGAGTCCCGAATCTGCGCCCGAATCTGCGCCCGAATCTGCGCCCGAATCTGCGCCCGAATCTGCGCCCGAATCTGCAATTGTACTCGGTGTACTTGAGGGTGAAACGAGTCCTGCGCTCACTCCACTTTGACCGAACTCTTCATGGCTCGAGCCGTCTTGGCCTCCGCCACCAATCTGCAGTATCTTTTGGCCGTAAATCAGAATCAACGTGGCCATCATGCCGTGCACGAGAATACTCAGACCGATAAATCCAGCACGGCGATCTTTCTCTCGTCGGCGCCAAGCAGACGGCGAAGCGTCCTGTCGCCCGGAGTTCGCTCGATTTTCGATTCGATGAGACTGATCTGATTTTGAAGACATAGTCCCTACCTCGTTTCACGACGGGCTCTCGGCCCAAACGCAGAACGAGGGGCAATTTGCGTTCCCTCGCGCGCACCGCACGCCGGAGCCCTGGGCGACTCCATCGCGTGAAAATTTCACGTGGCGCCCCCAAGAGAGGCGAGAATTGGCATCTCAGGCTCTTGAGTCCAGGTCGTCTCGATGAAGGAGGCCTCAAGCCGACGGTGGTTCTGACTTCGGCGGGCCAGCGGCCTCCAGCAAGTCGGCGGGGACTTGGCCTGCGCGGATGGCTTGCGAGAGCCTCTGGTGAAGCTCGTGCCCCATGAGCTCGGTCGCCTCGGCGAGGGACTTTGGGGAGGCCACGATCTCATGATCGCGCTTAAGCTCAAGGATGCGCTGATGCGCGGCCATCAAATCGGCCAGCGGGATTCGCTTGTCGCGCACAGCTTTTTCCACAGCATCGAGAGCGATCTGATGCGAGTCTGGTTCATTGCAATACAAGAGTATGTCGTTGCCCGCAGCAAAAGCCCTTTCGGCGATCTCAGCTTTGGTGAAATGCTTCGTAAGAGCCTTCATGTCGAGATCGTCGCTGACGGTTACTCCGCGCCAGCGAAGTTTACCGCGGAGAATATCCTTGAGCCATTTTGACGACAGTGAGGCGGGGAGTTCCGCATCGACATCAGTGAATTTCACATGAGCGGAGAGAATCATGGGTAGCCGCGCTTTGATCGCGCGTTTGAAAGGCTCCAGCTCTCGCGCTTCGAGATCCGCCCAGACGCGAGTCTCGACAGGTAAGTCCTCGTGGCTATCGAGCAAGGTATTGCCATGGCCAGGGAAGTGCTTGCCGACGGGCACAACCCCGGACTTCATAAATCCGCGCACGCAGGCGCTCCCCAATTTGCTAACGGTTTCCATATCCGAACTCAGCGCCCGATCGCCGATGACGGTATTGGCTGGATTGGTGAGAATATCCAAGCAGGGAGCAAAATCCAGATTCACTCCAAACGCGACAAGTTCCAGACCCAAGCGATAGCTCGCATTAAAGGCCAGTGTGGGAGATTGCAGTTTGCCAAGTGCCGCGAGCGGCGGCCACTCGGTGAAAGGCGAACGAAAACGAGCGACGCGTCCCCCCTCTTGGTCCACACCAATAAAGAGAGGCGCTCGATCGGCTTGGCGGCGATGGATACTCTGGATCTCGCGTGTCAGTTCGTGGAGTTCTTCCGGGGTGCTGAAGTTGCGCTTCATCAGGATAACACCGCCAATATTTTCGCGCGCGATGAAGTCCGTCTCTTCGGCGGTCAACGAGCTGCCGTTGATACCGATGATCATACACTGGCCGATTTTTTCTCTCACGCATCACCTCAGTCGTAGCTTTTCAATTGGCGGAGCGGGGGTTGAGCCAGTCTCGCAGGCCGTCGCCGACAAGATTGAATCCCAATACAAGCACAAGGATCGCGAGGCCCGGGAACAAACTCACATGTGGAGCCTCGACGAGAATACGTCGTCCAGAGTTCAGCAATTGTCCCCAGGTCGGTACAGTTGGCGGCGCTCCGAGACCCAGGAAGGAGAGTCCGGACTCGGTGATGATGGTTCCCGACATGCCGAAAGTCATCTGAACGACGAGAATCCCGAGTAGGTTCGGCCAAATATGGCGAGTGAGAATTCGCAGTGGACCTGCTCCCGCCGCGAACGCGCCCGTGACATACTCTCGATTCTTAAGATGCAGAACTTCGCCGCGGACCAGTCGAGCGTAGCCCGTCCAGCCGGTGATGCACATAGCGAAGATGAGGTTGCCGATCGAGGGACCGAGTACCGCCACCAGCGAAAGCGCCAAAAGAAAACCGGGAAACGCATAGAACATGTCGAGAAAACGCATGATGAGGTTATCCGTCCAGCCGCCCATGTAGCCGGCCACGCTGCCGATGAGCAGACCGATCGCCGCACTCAAGAGCACGACGGTGAAGGCCACCCGCAAACTGACGCGAGCACCGTGTGCGACTTGGGCAAAAACATCTGCGCCGTTTTGGTCGCGACCCATCCAGTTTTCGCTGGAAGGAGCTTCATGACGCTTGGAAAGATCCATGGCCGTCGGATCTTGTTGCGCAATCTGCGGTGCAAACACTGCCAAAAAGGTCGTGAGGGCAATCAGCAAGCAGCCTAAATAAAACTTTGGCTTAAGCTTCTTCATCCCAGCCTCACTTTGGGGTTAGCGGCGGCGTAGGCGAGATCCGTGATCAAATTGACGACGACGTAGGTGGTCGCAATCAACAATACGCAACCTTGGACGAGAGGATAGTTGCGTTGCTGAATGGCCTGGAACAACAAGGTTCCCACGCCCGGCCAGTCGAAGATGGTCTCGACGATGACCGTTCCCGTCAGCAAGGCGCCAAACTGCAGACCTATGATCGTGATGATCGGCATCATCGCGTTGGCCAGCGCGTGCTTAAACCAAATCTTGAAAGGTCGCAGGCCTTTGGCGCGAGCGACGTTCACGTAATCTTCGCGCACGACTTCAATCATCGAAGCCCGTGTGACTTGTGTGAGAATGGCGGAAAGCCCAAGCGCCAAAGTCAGACTGGGTAGTACGAGATGTTCGAGTCCGCCGCGTTCACTTACGGGCAACCAATCCAGCTGGATCGCGAAACCCAATATCAACATGGGTCCCAACCAGAACCCCGGCGTCGACATCCCAACAAGTCCGTATCCGAGCGCTAACTTTTCGACCCAAGTGTTGCGGCGAACCGCGGCCAATACACCAAAGGGAATGCCGATACTCAGGGCAAGGAACATGGCGCCCATCGTGAGTTCGATGGTCGCGGGAACGCGCTCGAGAATTTCTTCGCTCACCGGACGTCGCGACTGCAGAGATCTTCCCAGATCGAGTCGAGCGAGACCGGAGTAAAAGCCCGCGAGTCGTTCGGTGAAGGGTCGATCCAAGCCGAGCTCGCGTCGTAAAGCATCCTTGTCCGCCGTCGCCGCTTGATCACCCAGCATGATGTCGACGGGATCGCCAGGAACGAAAGCCAGCAAACTAAAGCTGAGTGCGGAGACTCCTAAGAGTACCGGCAAAGCGGACAGAAGTCGGCGAAGCGTATAGATGATCATCAGGGGCTCTTGGTGGAGTTCGCAGAAGGGCGAGGAGCCGGCGCGATCTGAGGTGTTTCGGATTTTGAGTTGGTGGAAGTTCCAGAAGTAGGTGGGGCACTTGCTGTAGGCGTCACGGCCTTGCTCCCGGAGGCCATGCGAATCAGGCTGAGGCTTTCACCTTTGGGTACGGAGCCGAACAAGGAGTTCAAGGTCGCCGTGTTCAGAGAGTGAGAGCCGATGGCCTCGGACATGTTACCCACCAAGGCTGTTGAGATGCCTTGTGCGGGCGATTCAGTTCCGAGAACCTCTGCCTTGTGTGTGATCAAACTCACGAAGCGTGCACCTTTAAAAGTGTTCAAGACTTTGAAGGTCGCGATGCCTTCCACACTTTCTTCAGACGCGATGAAGGCTTCGCCTTTGTAAATTCCCGCATCCTCTTCGGCGACCGCCTCGTAGGCGTACTTCACGCCTTTCTTGATGCCTTGTTCGCCCATCAGCATAACGTAGCCGAGGAAGCTTGAAAGAAAGGCGCCTTTGGGCAGCGTGTTTCGAACCGTGGTCTTCTTGCCATTCTCATTGACGACTGCCGTCATCGTCTGAGGCTTGCCACTCGCTCCGCTCGACGTGAAAGACGCGTCGATGGTGATCGTCTTGGGTCCTACGATGCTGGTGTATTGATAGGAAACGGGTTTCAGCGCAGCATCGGCAATCGAAATCAGGCTTTCGGTGAATTTGTGACCGTCGGCTTCGGTTTTGAGAAATGATGTGCTCTTGTATTGCTTCTTTTTGCTGTCGAACTCATAGCGCTGAACGATGTAGCCAACATGCTGACCTTGCATCAGGACTTTTGACCAGCCCTCGTAGAGGAAGTTGGATTTCGCAGCGGAGTTGACTTGGCCAGTAGCGGTCGCGACAGCGACAATATCGAACAAAACTAGGAGACAGATCAGCGAGGCAACCGTCGCGATTTGCGAAGCGAAGCGCGCGATTCGGCGAAGAGATCGTCGGCTGGAGTCAGGATGCGATTCGCGGATGAACATGTGGGAAGCCTCCGTCTGGCGAGTGTCACAAATGTAGATAGTTAAGGTTAGCAATGGGATCATTTCGAGACAACCGTGCTATGATTTTGAGACGAAGGGTGGGGTAGCCGTGTTGATCCATGAGGGGTCCAATTCGACGCATTTGAAACGCGAGCCAAAGCTGATTCCATCAGCGGAGTCCTGCGACGTCATGAGTTGGCGCGAGATGTTCGAAGGCGTCTGGAGAAGCACCGGCCGCCGTCGGCCTCTGCGCAGCGAGCTCGGCCAAGTTTCAATTTTCCTCGCCCTCATTTTCCAGATTCTCTTCGTGTTCTTCGCCATGGTGATCAACATGGGCCTGTTTGTTCACGACAAGATCAACTTGCAAAACGCGGTTGATCTGGGGGCCTTCTACGCTGCCGGTAAGCAAGCGGAGTTGATGAACGAGATCGCTCACATCAATTTTCAGATTCGGCAAGACTACAAATTGTTGGCGTTTCGCTATCATGTGTTAGGAACTTTGGGCCGTCGCCGAACAGACCCTCAGGTACCGGCGCGTTCGCAGGGCGCGCTTCAAGATGTGTTGCAGAATCACTCGGCGACCGCAGATGGTCCCGTGCCGGTATCTTGTATTGCCAATCCTCTTTGGTA
Source organism: Pseudobdellovibrionaceae bacterium (assembly GCA_947462815.1). Lineage (GTDB taxonomy): Bacteria > Bdellovibrionota > Bdellovibrionia > Bdellovibrionales > JAMPXM01 > UBA2339. The sequence goes on along the minus strand of CANHQR010000008.1, from coordinate 50,919 downwards.
CGAATTTGCTCGACGGACCAACGACCCCAACGAAAACTATTGTTGGCAAGACACGTCAGGCTTTACCGCACCTCCTGTTGCAATCAACGCGACAGGGGGCGCACCGGATACAGCTGGACTCAATGCGGCCATCCAAGCGAATGCGATCGCAGCCTCGGCGCAGTTTGGAGCGAGCTGCAGAAGTGCGGCGCCGCTCAACTGGTCCTTTTTGGCTAGCATTCTTGGCATGTATAAATTCTCGGCCTCGACTCGAAAGCAAACCATTTGGAGTTTGCGAGCAAACTTAGTGAATGGCGATCCGCGCGATCGAGACAATCAGCCGATTCGCGATGGTGTACGAAAGACTGTTTTGAAGAATCTCACAGAGGCGAGCCGCAATTCGCAGCCGAGCGTCGACTTTATCAACGGCTTATCACTTGGTGATTGCGCAGGCGGCGCCCGTCCCGGCGAAACAACCATCCCGGAGATTTTGACGACGACCGCACTCTATTTTTTCAATACGACGGGAGACCTTTCGGGTCAGTCAGGTTGTACCTTCACCGTGAGATCGCAAGTCGATCATGGGCAAATTCAAGAACAAAATCAGGTTCAACAATTAGATCCCACGGGCGTCTTGCGAGCTGTCGTGGCCGGTGAGCCCAACCAGCAAGATCCCTTTCATTCATCTTTAGGCTTCGAAAAGAATCCTTGGTGCATGGCTTGGATTGGGGTGAAGGCTCGCGCCAATCCGAGAAAGCCCTTTGCGCCATTTGGTCAGCCGATTGCAATAGAAGCGAGAGCCTTCGCGCAACCCTTCGGCGGGCGAATCGGACCATGGTACGGCAATCGGTGGAGCTCCAGCGACCCAATTTCATCCGCGGACCCGTCCTCGAGAACCGATCGCCTGACCTCACCTCGCCAACTTCCCGGAGCCGGTTTGCCCACAGCGAATTCAACTTACATTCCTAATTTTTCGAGATTCCCTGGCGACACTCTGGGAATGCAATCGAACTTGACTCAGGGCTTAGGGCGCGAATTCCTGCGAGCCCTTTCGTTGAACTCAACTTCCGGCCAGCCACCTCCCGCCAATCGTTTGATGTACAACTGGTTCACGGGTTTCTACAGCGTAGCGCAAACAGGTGACGCGCTCGCTTATGACTATGTGAATCCCGCGATGATGAGCAACGCGGTTTTATCGCGACTGCGTAACCTCGAAATGGCGATGGTGGCTCCTAATTTGTTTGATGTCGCTTATTATTCCATCGATCCACAAGGCACGACGACTTTCATCAACCCGCTTCGACAAAACTCTGGTCGAGTCACACTCGCGCCCAGCGGTGCTGTCCCAGCTGGGGATTTGGGGTCGCACGTAGGAACGGGTTTTGCCAATGTGAATTTGGAGGGGCAAATTGAAGCAGCCTTTGGCGGTTCGCCGGCTATTGATCAACAACTTCAGCCGCAAGTTCACTGGATGATTCGCGATTGGCGAAATCTTTTGACGATGTGGGCCCCACATCGTGCGACCAACTTCGCTTTTCCAACCGAGAGATTCGGACAATGCGCCCAGGCGGCCCTTCCGGATTCACCGATTCCGGGGAAGTGCGCTATTGGCGGTCGCAGCGGTTACTCCGTCCGGTTGATTTCGCGCGAGCACCTCAACGGCAAATGGAAAGTGGGTGGTGCGGATAACACCGAAGCCGATCTCAAAAATCCGCCTTCGCAGCTCGGTGAATGGTGAGCCTTGTTTCAACTTGAGACATGGAGATTCAATGTTCGCGAATTCTCTCTGAGCTTTTCACGGCTTCCGCCGATACTGTTTCAGGTGGGGGACTCGATGCCGTCCGTTTCAGGACTTGACCTTCAATTCAAACTGCTCTCGATCGGATTTCGCCTGGTTCTTGCCTGCGCCTGCTTGAGTTCGTTGGAGTTGGCCCTCGCAGAGGGCGGTGGTGGCGGCGATAAAGAGGGCAACGCGTGTAAAGCGGCCGCGCAAACGGCACAGATGGCCTGCAACACTTTGGGTGCTGCTGGAATGGACGCCGCTCAGGGCGCGATGTTCGAAATGATGCTGAACCAAGCCGTACAGCTTGCGGGTCAAATGGCGAATTCCGGCCAAAATATGAACAAGCAGTGTCAAAACCAGGCGGATCTATCGAAGCTGATGGGGCTATTAAATGCGGCAAAGGCCGCGGCCTGTACGGCGGCCATCATGAAGTGCAAGTCTTCGTGCGAAGCCGATGCGACGGCCAACCTCGCCGCGGCCGAAACGGCTCGAGCTAATGCGGCGACGACAGAAGCTACACGCCTCGATGGTATTCGTAATTCGCAGATTCGAACTACGGCGGAACGATGCGCTTCTTACCGCATCAATACAGTGGCGAACATGGCTTCAGCACTTCAGCACGCAGCCAACATGATGCAAAATCAGAATTGTGCGAATGCGACAGCTGCGACGAGCACAAGCCCGACTCCCTTCAGGTTTCCGACACCGAGTGATTGCACAGATCCGAACAATCAGTCGCTCACTTGTTTTTGTGCGCGGCCCGAAAACTCCACGAAAGCAATGTGCGGTGGCGGTAACCCTGGTGTGACACCCGGGGGCGGCGTGCAGTCGCCGCCTGGCGGAAGCAATGGTGGAAACGTTCCTTACAGTCCTGTCGATCCGACGAATCCCGGTGCGGCAAATCCGCTCGAAGGCTTGAACGGCAAGAGCGGAGCCGGTGGAGGTGATAGTCAAGGGAGCGGTGGTGGTGGCGCGCCAGGTGGTGGTGGATTGAGTGGTTTGGGTGGAGAGAGTACGGGTTCCTTCGGCTCGAATGGAGATCGCGGTAGTGCAATTGGTGGCGTTTCTAGCGGTAATACCTCGGGCGCTGGAGGACACGCCGGTGGCGGAGGCAGTGGTGGTGGTGGTGGTGGTCGCGGTGATGATGGTGGCTTCTTGTCGAAGTTAAATCTCAAAAAGCTGTTACCTGGCGATAAGTATAGGAATCGTGGACTCGCGGGAATGAATGGCACGGCAAAAGACGGGATCACAGGTCCCATGGGTCCGTCGCTTTGGGAAAAAGCCACCCGCCAGTATCAAGAGCAAATTCAGAAACAGAATGTCATCACGGATCGATAATCTCGTGATGTTCAGGGCGGCTGTGTCGCTTTGAGACGCCGAATCTTTTGACGTCGAAAAGATCGACGCGGAAATTTCGCCAAGCCCTCGTATTCTCCAGAGAATCTCGACTTATGTCCTAAAGTGGCTCGCGTCGACCTCCGACAAGAACTCTGGGGGTCCTCATGCACTTCCTTAGGTTCGGGTATATTAGATCCAAGTTCGATCCTGCCGTGATGTTTTGTGTAGTTATGCTTTTCTCCACGAAAGCCTTGGCGAACTCTGCGGATTGGTATCGCCAACAACTGTCGCAAGATTTGCAGAGGGGTGAGGTTACCCGCGAAGATTTGTCGCGATATGCTCGCGATCCTAGTATGTCTCGTGAAGTGCGAATGGGTTCGTGTCAGGCCGCTTTCCCAAATGCAGATTGCGAAGCCATGGTGGGTGCCGCTTCGGCTCCCCCAGCTGGCGCTGCTCCGGCTCCGGGCGCTTCGCCCTCGCAAACGCGCTGCGAAGCGGAACACGAAACGGCACAACTGGCCTGCAATACCTTGGGCGCTGCGGGTATGAGTCCCCAAGAAGGCATGATGTTTGAGATGATGCTCAATCAGGCGATCGGCATGGCGGGCCAGATGCAGAGTCAGGGTCAAAACATGCAGGCTCAATGTCAAAACCAAGCTGACCTTTCTAAACTGATGGGATTGTTGAACGCAGCTAAGGCTGCGGCTTGTATGGCCGCAGTATCGGCTTGTAAGTCGACCTGTGACGAAGAGATTGAGACTCTGGCGGCGGATCCCGAAAGGAAGCGTAGGGCCGAGAGGGCGCGTCGCAAATGCCGAGACTACACTATGAACGGCGTGATGAACATGAACTCAGCTCTGCGACATGGCGCCAATATGATGCAGAACCAGAACTGTGCGAATCAGACGGCTGCCGCGTCGACAAGTCCGACGCCCTTTAGCTTCCCCACACCGAGTGACTGTTCGGATCCCAACAATCAGTCGCTCACGTGTTTTTGTGCGCGTCCTGAAAACGCGGAGAAGCAGATGTGCGGCGGAGGAAGTCCCGGAGTCGTTCCGGGCGGCGTACAGGCTCCTCCCGGCGGTGGAGGAAATGGTGGCAATGTTCCCTACTCGCCCGACGATCCGAACAACCCAGGTGCGGCCAATCCCTTTGGCGCACTGGGTGGAAACAATGCCGCCGGTGGCGGTGACTCTCAAGGTAGCGGCGGTGGCGGCGCTCCCGGTGGCGGTGGTCTGAGCTCACTGGGTGGTGATGGTGGAGGCGGACCTGCCGGTGGTCGCGAAGGTGCTTCGGCCATCACGGGAGTTTCCGGCGGGAATCCGAGCGGTGGTGGAGGCGGGGGATTTGGTGGTGGAGGCGGTGGACGGGCCACAGGTGGAGACGCGGGGGACGACGGTTTCCTCAGCAAATTGAATCTGAAGCGCTTCTTGCCAGGAGATAAATATAAGAACCGCGGTTTGGCGGGGATGAGTGTTCCTGCCAAGGATGGAGTGACAGGTCCGATGGGACCATCGCTCTGGGAAAAGGCAACGCGACAGTATCAGGAGCAGGTCCAAAAGCAGAATGTGATCTTGGATAAGTGATTAGGTGTGAGCTGTCAGGGGGGAAAATGACTCCAATGAAAATGTCGCCTTACGTGCGATGTGCGCTCGGTCTCGCCATCTCGATCGCCGTAGGCATCTCTGACCTAAGTTCCGCAAACACTGTTGTGGTAGCGACGCCGACTCCAGGCGCGGGCTATGTGATGCCTGGATCTGGTGGTAACGCCTCCGAAAGTGGTCGCAACACAGGATCGAACCAGATGGCGGGAATGCTCGCCAATTTAGCCTCGGCGGGAATGAATCTGAAGTTCGCTAACCCTTGCCCTAAGCCGCCCTCCGCTTGCATTCACTATGCCTTTGCCGCGATGTCGGCAGCCGCCGCTGCGAATATGGGCGGATCTTCGGGCAGATCCAATAATGCCGGCGCCAATATGGCGGCTTGGGATTGGACGATTCCGAACACAAACAACGGCGGAGGAACTCTAACTCCAGGCGGTACAAACGGAACGGATGGCACAAATGGAACGAACACTGTGATTCCCGGTTTGACCCCCGATCAATCGCAAAAAGTCCGCGACGAGTTCAACAAAATCCGCAGTCAACTCCAGGGTGCAGGTGTGAAGTTCGAGAATGGCAAAATCATAACTCCAGATGGAAAGGCGTTTGGTCCCGATTCATTCAGCGCGGAGGGTTTGGCTGCGCTCGGGTATGGAGAGGAAGATATTAAGAATGCCCTTGGGGGATCTGCCGCCATCGGCAAGAAGCTTAACGACCAATTTGGGAGCAAGATTGGCCAAATGGGTGAGACCAGCGGCGGCGCGGGAGTAGCCGGCGGCGCTTCGGGTGCAGTGGACTACTCCAGCATGTTCGCTGGCGGCGGAAACAGACTTGGCAAAGGCGGCGGAGCCGACAGCAAGAATAAGCTCAGCGGTCTCTCGAAGCGGGTCGGTGAAGACCAAATTGGTGTCGCGGCTGACAACATCTGGGAAATGGTGACGCGACGTTATCGCGATCGAGATGCGCAAAACAACTTCATCAAGGAACCGTAATCGATCTCGGCGAAGTGAGGTTCGTCACATGCGAGCCCGGTAACGCGATCAGATCGCGAACGGGCTCGTCGTATTTGACGTGCGCACCAATCACCTGCAGGCCGAGACTCCTTCCTGAGTCGATGGCCGTGAGAATCTGCGGTCTCACGACATCCCCGACGCTTTCGTGGATCAGGCATCGACTTTCGCCGAACTGCCAAAGATAGCTCTGACTGTGTCGACGAAGTACTTCTCGGCCCCATGCACAGGCGTCTGTCGTGTGAGCCTCTGAATTTTCCGATGCACAAATGAGATCGAGTGTGTCGATGCTCGCGTTGAGAAAGGATTCGGGATCACCGGTTTCTCTCCAGAACAAAGCTTCGGGGTGAATGAGCGCATGTTCATCAGCATGCAGTCCACGCATCACGGCGTCGTAGAGTAAATTGCTCTCCCCGTCGGGGAGATAGTTAAAGATGTGCGAGTTCACGGCGATCACGCCTACGTAGTGCCAAGGCTCGCAACCCTCGAGCTTTTGTCGTCCAAATCCTTCAATCGCGAAGCTTCCCGGCTCGACCCAAACGCCGCCGAAGTGTGTGCCGGCAAGAGGGTGTCGCATCACCAGTAAAGTGGCCAAAGCGTCGCTGGCTTCATGGCGCTGAATGAGCCGATCCAGCGCCCCGCTCCGCAGAGGCAAAATCACCTCGTCCGCATTCGCGATGAGCAGAGTCTGATCGGCATCGATGAGATGTTGGGCATTCCAAATTGCACCACCGCTTCCCAGAGGAGCGGCGACTTCGTCGCTGACGTGGACTTCAACATCCTGGCCCAGTCGTGCGAGGCAGGGATTCAATCCCTCGGGCAGGTAGTGCCGATTGACAATGAGTCGCTCTGGATTCTGCTGCTGCAGTAAAGCCCAGCTCCATTCGATGAGTGGAACGTTGAGAAAGGGAATCGCTGGTTTTGGCCAATGCAAGGTCAGTGGTCGCAATCGGGTCCCAAGGCCTGCGGCCAACAGAAACGCAGTCAAGGCGTCTCCTGCGACTGCGCGATCTCTTTGGCAAAATCTCGGTCAAATACTCCGCGATCTTCCAGCACACTAAGGAATCCGGAATACTCAGGAAGCTTTTGTAGAGCTGAGCGAACTGTACGCAAGGTTTGCGGCAAGTACTTCAGATAGCGAGTATCTTTGCGGAGCATATAGAAGCTCGCGAAGCTCCCGCAGGCTTTGAAGCATCGCTGCACGGTTTGCACCTCGTAGATCAAATCGAATTTTTCCAACGAAAGGTCAAGTAAACGCCCATCGTAAGATCTCGCTTTTTGATCTCGGCCATCGATGTAGCGATCGATCAGGCGTCGTGCAGTTTCTTCGTCGAGATTGACGTAGGAGTCGCGCAACAGGCTAACGAGATCATATTGAATGGCGCCGAGGCGCGCATCTTGAAAATCGATCACCCGAACTTTGCCCAGTTTAATCATGACGTTGCGAGAGTGGTAATCTCGATGGGCAATAAATTTTGGCTCAGCGGCAATGCGCTCGCAGATTTTCTGGAAATTCTCCGAGAGACAGCTCTCCTCCTGTTCGGACAGGGTTAGATGAGCGAGCCCGTGCAGCAGATGCTGGCGGCCGTAATTCATCTCCCAGAGCAGCTTGGCCACGTCGAACTCGACTCCGAAGGCGACGCAATTCCCGCGATCGAGCGTGCAGTCATAGTGAATTTTCAGAAGCTCGTCGATGGTAGCTTCGTAGTAAATGAGAGAATGTGAAGTACTCTGACTTTCCCAGAACTTCCTCTCCAAGGTTAGGTCGCCCAAATCCTCGAGCAGCACCAAGCCGAATTCGGGCTTGAGAGCGATCACGCTGGGGACCTGAACACCGTGACGCTCAAAGTGTTGTCGGACGTTCAAGAAGGGGTAGCGACCATCATCGACGAAAGGCTCCCACTGCATCAAGACGAAGGATTCATCATGCGCCACGACGCGGAAGTATCGTCGCGCCGATGCATCGCCGGCCAGGGGATGGAGTTGAAACTGGCCAGCGCCGAGGGCGCTAGCCAGGAAGGCAGAAATATCGAGTTCGGATGCGATCCGTGGAGTGGTGTTGGCCATAGCTGATTTTGATCGCTTTGTGGGTCAAGAATCAACGGGGGAGTGTGGCTCAGTGAAGCGTCGGATTGTCTTCGTCTGAATCGAAGCTCTTGAAGAGTCGAATGAGCCTTCCGCCCTCCAGCTCTTCGGAGTCCGCAGAGGCTGTGCGGCGTTCTTCGGCGGCTTCGATCGAGTTGATCAATGATCGAATCACTGGACTGTGGTCTGGCCCAAGTGCTCGCAGAGTGGGATTCACTTCGACTTGCAGGCAAAGATCAGCCAACTCGGCGAGCAGTGTGCCCTGGTCAACCAGATCGGTGACCTCTTCCGGCGCACATGCGATCAAACGCGGTCCATCGTCACTGGGATCATTGAGGGATTCGATCAACACACGCTGCTGATCAAGGCTGAGGCGACGGACATCAGGAACATAAATACACATGCGTCCCAGTTCGCGAAGACTGCGCGTGGATTGAAGCGCGTCGGGTTGCAAGTCGCCGATACTTACAAAAAACCACAATCTGGAGCGGTTGAAGATCTCGACGGCGGCTCGCTCAACAGGGAACTGAGGAGGACTGACAAACAAAATCGGTCGGTCCAAACTGAGCTTGTTTTCGAGTGTGGGCAGGTCGGTGCGCGGCTCATCGACAGCGATCCAGTTGGTCCGTTCCTCGAGGCGTGGAAACAGTCGAATCACCTTGGATGGAAGAGGCGCCGAGACGGCGGTGTAGCTCGTTGATGAAGTGGGGCCTTCGCTGGTCATCGTCTGACGGAGAGTTTCCCGATGCGCCTCGGTCGCAAAGTGCAGAAAATCAGAGATCAGCGCAAGTCGTTGATCGTCGGAGGCCGCGAGTCCTTCAATTTGGGCGACGGCGTAAACCGTTGGAAGTGTCGGAAAGTGGGTCAGTGGCGATGCCACGATCGATGTTTCAACGGGCTGTGTGTTGAGTCCGCCCGGAACAAGCGGAAACGCTATGCGACCACTGACCGAGGATCGCAAGAATCGAGGAGCATCAAAGTTTTGAGCCGATAGAAAAATCAAATCCTGAGTGTGATAGCCAAGCTCCGCGGCTGAGGCTTGAAACTGCTCAAGAGACATGAAGGTCAAATGGCAAGCGAAGAGCCTCTCAGTGAGGCGAGTCACCCTCAGCACAAGGTCGGAGCTGTCCGGACTCCAGGGTGTGCGATCCATTTGAACTTCTCCCTCGCGGCGGCCGTTTGCGAAGCCGGTCGGAAAAAGCCCAACACGGTGTCGATTCAGTCTCTTTCGACTGAAGGCTCACTGTCGTAGCCAACCGACCTACAATGCCTGTGCCACGGGAAGTTCGATCGCTGCGTTCTCAAAACACGTGGAGTTACAAGGCTTTGATGCCTTTACATGGCCGGGCGCAGCTGTCTGAATTGAAGGCGAATCCGCAGGAATTACAGAGTGTTGCGTTGCGGGCGAGTTCGTCTCTTGGGTGTCGAGACGCCATGAGGGCCTCGCCTCAACGACCAACGGCGATGCATCTGCATCGCCGTGGGCCGCGACCTGGGCTTTAATTCTCTCAGCCCGACTCTTACTTCGCCAAGCGGCGCTTATCGAGTCCGTACTTTTCAACTTTCATAATCAGACCAGCGCGGCTGATTCCCAACTCTTTGGCGAGTTTGGATTTATTCCAGCCGGTTCGGCGTAAACCTTCTTTGATCATCTCGCGCTCGAGTTCCTCGAGAGCGTCCTTGAGCTTTCCGTGCACGCGCGCGCCTTGCACCTTCGACTTCTCGCCGATCTCCAGAATCTTCGGGGAGAGCATATCGGCGGTCAGTTTGGTTTCGGTTCCTGACAACACCACGATTCGCTCAATTTCGTTTTGCAATTCGCGGACGTTACCCGGCCAAACATAGTCATACAGCTTCTCGAGAGCACGCTTGGTCAGCATCTTCTTAGGTCCGCCTTTTTCTGACTCCTTAACCAGGAAGTGTTCAGCGAGCAACGGAATATCTTCTTTGCGCTCGCGAAGCGGCGGCACGCGGATGTTGATGACGTTCAATCGATAGTACAAGTCTTCGCGGAATGTTCCCGCATCGACCATCTCGCGGAGGTTGCGGTTTGTCGCTGCGATCACTCGCACATCGACTTTGCGTTGCTCCGTCGAACCCACTGGCGTGAAGGTCCCCTCTTGAAGAACTCGCAAGAGTCGCACCTGCATGGTCGCCGGCATCTCCCCGATTTCATCGAGGAAGAAAGTTCCGCTATGTGCGGCCTCGAACAAGCCCTTTTTATTGGCGATCGCGCCGGTGAACGATCCTTTCATGTGACCAAAGAGCTCGGACTCAAGAAGACCTTCAGGAATGGCACCGCAGTTGGCGATCATAAACGGCTTGTCTTTTCGAGCCGAGTTGAAGTGGATCGCCTTCGCGATCAATTCCTTACCTGTACCGTTTTCCCCTTGAACCAGAACTGTGGAGTCGGCGTTTTGAATCTTATCGAGCAGCGAGTAGAGGGCCTGCATTGGCTTGGACTTACCGATCATCGAGTCGTACTTGTACCGGCTGCCCAACTCTTTGTTGAGTTCGCGAATGCGGTCTTCGCGCTGTGTGATTTCCAGATGCAAGGTGACGATCTCTTGCGAAGTCAGCTCGACGAGTGAGACGAACTTTGAGCGATCCTCTTCGTCGAGTACGCGCATCTTGGCAAGCGACACTTCGATCACATCGTTGCTCGTACCAAAGGCTGCGAGACGCTCGCGAACTTCAGCCACGCGTTGGGGGCCGCCTTCTTTGAAAAATCCGAGACTCACCACGGCGCCGACAAGATCATTGTCGATCCAGATCGGAAACACGCCGACGTCGAAGCCCGCCAAGTCCCACTTGCGAACCGAGTAGCGGTTCTCGGAGAGGCGAAGGTCCTCGAGCGTCTTCGAAACTGTTTCAGCTAAATCATCCAGAGCTGCATCCTTCTGCAGAAGATGAGCAACGCCTGGATTGACGAAGTTGAGCTTCGCTTTATCGAAGCCCTTCAAATAGCCGCGCTCGTCGGTGAATACGGTGTCGACATTCCACCATGAGGCGAGAATATGCTTGAGCTTGCGAATGACGTGAATATGGTCAAACTCATCCCAATTAATCATCAGACGACTCCCCGGCTTTGCGGCCCGTTCCGACAACATCCATCGAAAACTCGATCTGAATGTCGAGATTTCAAGCAGACGTGTCCAAAATCTTGTCGGCTAAAGTTTGGACGGGCTTGAGGGGATGTCGAAATTGTTGCGACCTAGGTCGAGCGTCTGGGGCCACCTCGTCGGCTTGCAAGCTGATGCTGTCTCGTTTTGAGCCGAGCCTACTCGGCACTCGCTTGAATCTGATGGAATCGAAAATACTCGCCTTGGCGAGCCAGTAAGTCCTCGTGTCGACCCACTTCCACAACCTGTCCTTGTTTGAGCACCACGATTCGATCCGCGCCGCGAATCGTGGAGAGGCGATGGGCGATCACAAAGACCGTGCGTCCCTCCATCAGCTCATTGAGTCCCTTTTGCACTTCCATTTCGCTGACGCTGTCGAGGGCGCTGGTCGCTTCATCGAGAATCAAAATGGGAGCATCTTTAAAAAATGCACGCGCAATGCTGATGCGCTGCTTTTCACCTCCGGAGAGCAGTCCGCCGCGTTCGCCAACCTGAGCACTATAGTCTTGCGGGATTCGCGAGACGAAATCATGAGCGTGGGCATGTTGCGCGGCCCGGAGGACCGCGTCTCGATCGCCCAAATCGGGATTGCCTTTGCCGGCGCGGATGTTGGCCTCAATGCTATCGCGGAACAAGAAGACGTCTTGGGTGACGAGAGCGATCCGCGAGCGAAGCTCATGAAGTTTGAGTTCATTGAGGGGCACGTCATCAATCGAGATTGTGCCTGAGGTCGGATCGTAGAAACGCTCCAGAAGATTCACGAGCGTCGACTTACCGGAACCGCTGGACCCGACCAGGGCAACCACTTCACCACGCTTCACTTCGAGGCTCACGTCCCGAAGTACCGGCTCGTTGCCGTAACTGAAACTCACCCGGTCAAACTTGATCCTCTGCCAATCCGTCGGAAACGAGCGCGGCGAAGGCGACTGACGAACTCGATCCGTGCTGTCGATCAAACCAAAAATGCGTTCGCTCACGACGAGGGTTTGTTGGACGCGCACAAAGGATTCTTGCAGGCGCTTGATGGGGTTCTGAATTTGTCCGGCCGCGATCAGAAAAGAAATAAAATCGGATCCAGAGCTTTGTCCTCCAAAGACTTGTTGAATGACCCAGATCAACAGGCCCATCACCAAGATCGACGCCAAAAACTCGTTGATCGGACTGACGGCCTCTTCGCGTGCGACAATCTGCTTTCGCTGCGCGAGATAGTTGTCCATCGAGCGTCGCAAACGTGCCGCCATGGACTCTTCAAGGCCGAAAGATTGGATCACCCGAACGCCGTCCAAGTTCTCTTTAATATCGGCGGTTACGGATTCCATCGCCTCTCGTGAAGCGTGCCCATATTTGCGCAGGGATCTCGAGACTTGCTTTGTAATCACCACAAAAATCGGCAGAAAAGCTAGAAGACCAAGTGTGAGCTTCCAATCCAGCCACAGCATCCAGCCCAGCAGTGCCAGAGCAATCAACGGCTCTCGCAAGACATCGCCGAAAAAGTTCAGGCCAGTTTGCAGAACCTGTGTGTCGTTGAGGATGCGGCTCATGAGTCCACCGGATCCCGAATCAAACTTGGCATGAAAAGAGAGGTTCAGCCTTAAAGCCTGTTCAACGCACGATCGACGAACATCGCCCACCACGCGTTCGTTGATCATGATCAGTGTTCGGTAGTGGACGTATCGAGCAGCACCCCAAACGAGATAAAGAACAGGGAAGGCGAGAGGCAAAATCCAAACAGAAAACTGCCAAGGCCCAAGGGCGATGATTGAGTTTTTTTCCTCGAAAACATTCTGAAAGAGTAACTTACCCAGAACGGGAAGCGCGGCATTGCAGAGACTGATGATGCCGCCAAAGAAGAAAGCGAGGAGCAGCTTCGATCTGTAAGGGCGAACGTAAGGCCAAATCTTTCCCAAGGTGGCGAGAACTCGATTCACAGTTGTGCGTCTCCTTTGAGATATCGGCGAAGGTACTGACCCGTCAGGCTCTTCGGCGACTTCAGTAAGGCCTCCGGAGGTCCTTGAGCGACGATCTGCCCGCCGCCGCTTCCAGCCTCAGGCCCGAGATCGATGATCCAATCACTGGCGCGAATGACGTCGAGGTTGTGCTCGATGAGAATCACGCTGCCGCCCGATTCAACCAGTCTGTGCAATACGGACATCAGCAGTTCAATTTCTCGAAAGTGCAATCCCGTCGTCGGCTCATCAAGGATGTAAAGCGTGTGACGTTGTTGTGCGCCGATGAACTCACGCGCAATCTTCAGGCGCTGTGATTCGCCGCCGGAAAGTGTGCTCGCGCTCTGCCCTAGGCGTAAGTAGCCCAAACCCACTTCGCGCAAAAAGCTGAGCGGCTTGCGAATGGGTGGATGGGCGACGAAAAACTCCATGGCCTCATCCACCGTCATTTCGAGAATCTGATGGATGTTTTTATTCTTGTACGTGACCTCGAGAATCTCCCGACGATATTTTTTTCCGTCGCAAGCATCGCAAACCAAGGTCACGTCATCCATAAACATCATATCGATGACTTCGACTCCCAAACCCTTACAGACCGGACAGCGTCCGCCGTCGACGTTCAAGGAGAAGGTACCCGGCGTATAGCCACGCAGCTTCGCATCCGGTGTGGCAGCCATGACATTTCGGACTCCATCGAAAATCTTCAGGTAAGTCACCGGGCTCGAACGAGCCGTTTTGCCGATCGGAGACTGATCCAAGAACATCACGCCATGCACGTGTTCGAGGCCCTCCAGCTCATCATAGGCCTGGCCCGGCAAGTACTCGATTCGCAGAGCTTGAGCGATGGCGGGGTAGAGAGTCTGTGCGACCAGCGTAGACTTGCCCGACCCGCTGACACCGGTGACGGTGACAAGACGATTGAGGGGGAACTTCACGTCGATCTTTTTGAGATTGTGTCCTCGGGCGCCCTTGAGTGTCAGGGCGTAGCGATGATCCTCAATGAGTGTCTTGCGCGGTCGGGGATTCGTGTTGGGCTTCTTGTTTCCGAGGTAAGCCGCCGTGATCGACAGATCAGATTGGAGAAAGGCCGATCGATCGCCCGCAAATACGACTTCGCCACCGAGATGACCTGATCCGGGACCCATCTCAATGACGCGATCTGAATTTTGAATGACATCGTGATCGTGTTCGACCACCACGAGAGTGTTGCCGAGGGCATTGAGCTTCTTGAGGATGCCGATGAGTCGATCGTTGTCACGGGGATGAAGACCAACCGTCGGTTCATCCAGGACATAGAGAGTCTGCGACAGACCCATGCCCAACTGTTTTGCCAAATTCAGACGCTGGTATTCGCCGCCACTTAGAGTCTTGGTCGGACGGTCTAGAGTCAGGTATTCGACGCCGACTTCGACGAGAAATTGCAACCGCGATGACAGCTGACGGAAGACTTCTCCCGCCAATTCAGTTTCCATCTTACTCAGCTTCAGCTGGCTGATGAAGTTGTTCAGTTCGCCGAGCGTAAGTCGTGACAATTCATCCAGCGACTTGCCCCCGACGCGAAACAGGGCCACTTCGGGCTTGAGGCGCGAGCCGCGACACGTGTGACAAGGAAGCGGCGACTTAAAGCGCGAAAGAAACACGCGCACGTGCATCTTGTATTTTTTGGTCTCAAGATACTCAAAGAAACCCTGGACGCCGTACCACTTGCCGTCGCCATTCCAAATTTTTTCGCGTTGAAGCTGAGGCAGTCTTAGCCAGGGTACATTCACGTCGATGCCGGTCTTCTTGCAGTAATCAAAAAGTTGTCGCCGATCGTAGGCGGCTGAGGGCATTGAGAAAGGGCTCAAGGCGCCTTCTTTGAGGGTCAGTTGAGGGTTGGGAATGATCTTCGCTTCATCGAGCTCCAGCCGGTTTCCAAATCCGTTGCAGGCCGCACAGGCCCCGATCGGCGAATTGAAACTAAAGAGCGCCGTGCTGGGAGTGGGGAAGGTGAATCCGCATTGCTGGCAGCGGAGATCCTCACTCAAGACCAAACGCTTTCCCGTCGTGTCGCGGAACTCCACCTGGCCTGCCGACAAACCGGGATTGTATTTCAGAGAAGCGGCGTAGGCCTGTTGAACCGAATCGGCGATGCGTCCAGCGTCTTCTTCGCGAAATGCGACGCGATCGACAACGATATAGAAATCTTGAGATGGAATAACTTTCGGAGTGTCCGTCGGTTTGAGTTCGACAATTTCAAAGTCCGGCGGAGCCACCTCGGGTTGGCACATGGGAAGTCCAACCGAGGCTGTGGCCACCAACTGCGAAAGTGAATGACCCATTCCATCCGTGCCCTCGAGTTCGGAGTTGGGCTCCGAATCTTCCGCAGCTGTAGACTTGCGACTGGCGACCTTTTTGGAGGTGGTCTTGGTGGCCGACTTCCTGGAGCTTTTGGAAAGGGCCGCGGACTTCGGAGCCTTCTTGTTCGGTACCAGCAGTCTTGAGTATCCGTCTTGAAGTAAGGCATGAAGTAAGACTTGGGCATCCGCTCGATCTTCATGGGCGAGGATCGGCGAGAGGATGTAGCCGCGTTGGCCTTGTAGTTTTTCAAGTACTTGTCGCGTGGCCTCTGTCGGCGACTCTTTTTGAATCCTGAAATTGTAAGACGGGCAGTGGGGCAGTCCCACTTTCTCAAAGAGCAGTCGAAGATAATCGATCACTTCCGTAGAAGTTCCTACTGTCGAGCGCGAAGTCTTCACCGTATTTTTTTGTTCGATCGCGATTGCGGGCGGGATATTGCGCACCCCCTCCACATCGGGTTTGGGAGCTTTACCCAAAAACTGTCGGGCATAGCTTGAAAGAGATTCGATGTAGCGACGTTGACCCTCGGCGTACAAGGTTTGAAAAGCTAATGATGACTTACCCGAGCCGCTCGGTCCGCAAACGACCGTGAAAGACCCCAGCGGGATCTTCACGTCGATGTTCTTCAGATTGTTTTGCTTCACGCCCCACAGCTCGATGTTTCGATCTTGAGGCTTGTCGGCAGAACTTTCGGGTGCCTTCATGATGTCCTTCAATTGCCAATGACAATTGGCCTAGAAAAAACGAAACTTAGTTGGCCAAATCCTCTTTGAGGAAATCGCTGTCATCTTTCGAGCCGCCCGATGGAGCTCCGCTCAACTCGCGAGGCTCAGTGCCCCGGATGAACGCCTGGGTCAGAACTTTACGGGAGCTCACCGACGCGAGCTTTCCCGTTTCCGCATCGATATTCGCGATCACAATGCCTCCTGGCTGAGAGAAGTTCTGAGCCGGATCATCGCCATGTGCGGTCTTCATGTACTCCAACCAGATTGGCAGAGCCGTGCGTCCTCCGACTTCGCCCAAGCCCAAGCTTCTCTCTTCATCGAAGCCGACCCATACCCCTGTCGCATACTGAGTGGTATAGCCAACGAACCAACCGTCGAAGTAACCGTTCGTTGAACCTGTCTTTCCGGCCACAGGTCGACCGAGCGCACGTGCTCGAGCCGCTGTGCCGCCTTCGTCATTCACGGTCGATTGCAGGAGAGTTGTCGCGACGTAGGCCGTCTGGGGTGAGATGAGTTGATCGGCATCTTCAAAAAAGAGTCGCGGTGAGGTGGCGATCGCCGGGTTTGTCTCTTCGGCTGGAGTCGCCGAAGGATCGGCAATCTCGGGATCCTCGGGAGCCGCCGTCGGCGCGGCGGTTGGCTCAGGCGCAGATTCGCCGGCTCGCTTCGCCAACACGGCTTGGCGTTTCTGCTCGAACTCTTCCTCGAGGGGCGCTAGATCTTTCGCAAAATACTCGTCGAGACTCAAGCCATCGAGAATCACATTTCCTTGTCGATCTATCACCTTCTCGACGATTCTCGGTCGAATGCGCTGACCCAGTCGCGCAAAGTGCGAAAACGCTTTGGTCATTTCGTAGAGCGTCACTGAACTCGAGCCCAAACCCAGCGACAAATCCGGATTGAGTGGCGAGAAAATTCCCAGGCGTCGAGCGTACTCCAAAGCCCAGCTCACGCCGATGCTCTCAAGAATCTTAACGGTCGGAATATTCAAAGACTTCGACAAAGCTGTGCGAAACAGGATGTCGCCCGAGAACTTTTCTCCGTGGTTCGACGGCTTCCACTTCTGCATGTCGCTGTCTTGTCCTTCGACATTCGAGGCATCGCGTCCTTCAAAAACGAGCGGCGTGTCCTGAACCAAAGTTGCCGGCGTGTAACCCTTATCGAGGGCCGCCGCGTAGACGATGGATTTGAAACTCGATCCTGTCTGTCGTTTGGCCTGCAGGGCGCGATTGAACTGGTTGCGCGCAAAATCATATCCACCCACCATGGCGGCGACTTGTCCTGTTTTCAGGTCAAAGGAAATCAAAGAGCCTTCAACGGCCGGCTCTTGTTCCAGAGCGACCTGAGCGAAGTTTTCGAAATTGAATTGATCGAGCTTGCCGCCGGCTTTGCGAGCAGCAGCGAGTTTGGTTTGCAGGTCTTTATTTCGCGGCGACACAAATTTATCACCGGTGATCTTCACCAGAACCACATCGCCGACCTTAAAGGCCAAGGAGGGCTTCGCGAGTTTCGGCGCATAATCAGGATTGGAATTGGGATCCGGTTTTCGAGCCCATTCGAAATCCTTCGAGTCCATGAGGGCCTGCACGTCGGCAAAGCGAACTTCGACCAAGCCCAGACCATCTTCGATGCGCGTGATGACGGCTTCGACGATTTGGCCTTTGGCCGCATAAGGCGGGAGATTACTCACGACACGCTTCTGCGCATCCAATTTTTGAAAGATGGGCAAAGCGGCGGGCTTTTCTGAGTTCTTCGGGGCGTCGGTGTCCGCCGTCATTTCGGGTTCAATGAAGCGCACTGGAGCAATCTTGTCTTCGAGCGCTTTTTTTCCACGGACAAAAAAGTTGTCAAGTTCCTCGGGCTTTTCGAGTCGTCGCAGAGCCCCACGATAGCCTTGGCGTTTGTCGACAGCGCGAAGTCCCTCTCGCACTTGCTCTTGAGCGGCTTGTTGAGCCTTGAAGTCGATGGAAGTATAGACCTTAAGCCCCTCATCGAGAACTTTGCCTTCGCCAATCTTAGCGACGAGCATTTGTCGAATGGTCTCCATCACAAAGGGCGCGACATCACGATAGCTGCGATCGATGTAGACCTTGACCACCTCTTTCGCCGCCGCGTCAGCTTCCTCGGGGGAGATGTAGCCGACCTCTGCCATGTTGTTCAAAACCTCTCGCTGACGTCGCTTGGCGTTTTTGGGATTGGCGATGGGCGACCAATCGGTCGGGCGCTGCGGAAGTCCCGCGATCATCGCGATCTCAGCAAGCGTCAGATCCTTAAGCTCTTTACGGAAATAAGTTTCGGCAGCAGCCGCCACCCCATGGGCGCCCGAGCCGAAATAGATCTGGTTCAAGTAGAGATAGAGAATTTCGTCTTTGGTGAGGTTCTCTTCAAGCTGCTTGGCCAAAACGGCCTCGCGCAATTTACGTGTGATGGTTCGTTCAGGCGTGAGGAAGAGTTGCTTGGCCAACTGTTGGGTGATGGTCGAGGCTCCGCGCACACGTTCGCCGCGAAAACCCTCAAACACGGCGCGTGCGATGGCCAAGTAGTTGATGCCCTTGTGCTCGTAAAACTTGCGATCTTCGGTGGCGAGAAAGGCCTCAATCAGTTTTTTGGGCACCTTATCAATTGGCACCAGCGTGCGATTCTCGCGCATGAATTCGCCCATGCGTTCGCCGCCTTTGGCGTAGACTTCGGTCACCAGCAGGGGCTTGTAGTCGTCGACTTTGAAGATCTCGGGTAGCGCCGAGGTCGCCGACAAAAACATGACGGCACCGGCGCCGATGACGATCAAGACCGAAGCAATGCCGAGAGCAAGAATTCGAGGGAAAAGCCGACGCATGAAGCAACTCTCCTTAGGTCACCGGAACGTTTCAGAATTCAACGTTAGTGTAACCTCGGGAGAGTATCGCGGAGCGCGGCGCGCGCACAATCGGGCGCGCCGCGGCAATGGCGGTTTAGCGAGTGACGCGTGCTCCGCCGGTTGGAGTTCCGCCCGCGCCTCGGAACTGAGTGCAAGCTTGATTCAGAGTACAGCCCGCGGGGGGAGTTTGATTGCATCGATTCTGCAGGGCCAAGAAGAGCGATGGGACTGAGGCCGAAGCCTCGGAGCGACGTTGTCCCTCCGATTCCGACATGCGGCCCCCGCGACCCGCGCAGCGCTGAGCGCGCGCCCGAGCGTTACCGGCCTGTGCGGCTTGCGCGGATTGTTGTTGAGCTTGACCTAGCTGGTTCTGAAGATTCTGCTGCTTTTGCATCGCCTCTTGTTGAGCCATTTGCATGCGCTCTTGATTTTGGCGCTGATTCATCTCGAAGGTTTCGCGTAGAGTCTGCAATTGCTGCTGAACCCGAACGTGAGCTTCCTGCTTTTTGACCTTGGCCGTCTCCTCAAGCTGTTTCAATTTCTGAATAATTTCCAGGCGCTGCTTCTCGAGCATCGCTGATTGATCGGCGACAAGTTTTTCTTCGTCGCGAAGTTCGTCTTGGGACTTATTGATATTGTTCTGAGCTGCGCGGCCCTCCGGCGATTGGCCCGCCATGCACTCATTATAGAATGCTGTGTAATCGGCCTGACGTGAACGCATGTCACGTTGGGCCCGGCGACGCTCATCGCCCGCAAGGCTCGACATACTGCCACGATTCTGCGGTCCTTGATTGCGGGCTTTCAGTCGTGCTTCTTCCGCGACTTGATACTTCGCTTGCGCGGCCCCTCGACACTGTGCGAGCTGTCCGTCGCGCATTCGATTGATGTTGGATTGAAGTCGGCGCAGTTTATCACGCATTTTGACGTACTCGGCGTCCATGGCTCGATAAGCTTCTTGGGCCTTATCGAGGGCCTGCGCCTGCTGAGCGTCGATCTCATCGAGCGTCTTCTTAAGCTGCTCCATGAGCTCGCGCTCGGCCTTGCGGAAGTCCATCGCCGCCTTTTCCATGTCCTGACGAAGTTCCATTTGCTTCCGAGCGAGTTCAGATTGAGCGTCACCTAGTTGTTTAGTGAGGTCTTGAATCTGTCTTTGATTGTCTCGGCGATCTTGATCTGCTTGGCGCTGCTCTTCTCGATGGTCGCGACTTGATCCGGCATAGAGCTCGGGGCATGCCGCCGCGGTCACGGTATCGCAGTCTTCACTGTCTTCGGATTCGGCATCAAGTTGTTCTTGTGCTCTTTGACACTGCTCGGCCCGACGTCGACAAGCAGCCGGGTCGGTTGTTCCAATTCTCGAGCAGGCCTCGTTAAAGCGATCGAATGTTGTCTGAATCGAATTGTTAATACTCTGACAATTGCTGCCCTGAGGGTCTTGGCCTCGGCAAATTGCGACCTGACCGGCGATACAGGCGACTTGGGTCTGATTGCCTTCACCTGATGTGACCCCGCAGGTCGCGCGAGCTCGGTCATAGCATGCTCCCTCATTCAAAGTGGCGCCGGTTGTGCGGCCTTTTGAAGCGGAAAGAAGCGTCGTGAGCATCACTGTAACGACGCTCAATGAAGAACGGCTGAAAACCACACCTCGCACAGCTGTCGTGAACTTCGACACCAAAGATTTGCTGGAAATGCTTCTCATTTGACGGCGCCCCCTTCAACTCAATTCCTAAAGAGTTTAGCAGCAAGGGCGGTGCCGTTTCTCGTCTCTTCGCCAAAAAACTGTGCGCTTCCGGACCGAGGTCCTATATGAAAATTGGTTTGTCTCAATTTGAGACAAGCTTAGTGTCGGGGATGGTGGGGGTGAGTCTTCGAGTAGACCTGACAATGCCTATTAAAAAAAGGCAGCTCGAAACACAGCTCAGAACACAGAGCAACACACAGAGCAAAACACACACCACAAAACAGACTGAATCGCCGCGGCCTCGCGCCGAGAAAAGAAAAAAAGGGGTCGGGGCGCTCATCGAATCCCAAGAGACCCGTGTTCTTTAAGGTGGGTGACCATATGCCGACTTTAGGCTTCTCGTGATCCCGAAGGCCGAGCTTGCTCACCATCGACAGGGACAGTCCCCAATTCATAAGACTTGTAGGGTCTCTTTTGTTCGGAGGCATATGCCACCGAACCCCACTCACAGCTTATCACTCTCCCAGGGTGAATCGCAAACGACGCACGAAATGGCGCAAGCTCAACGAGAGAAACTTGACCTTCGCCTCAGTCTTCTCGACACCTTCTCCAATAGACTGCAATACAGGGTGGGCCCAAGACTGATGCCAACTACGGATGCCAACTTTTGAGCGCCTCGTCGGCAGGTGCAGCCTCGGCTCCCGACGCGCCATCTTTGCTTGACCTTTCGCCAGAGTCGACTCGTCTTGCTACAGCTCTTGTCTGCCTTGACCGATAGCGAGGCATGCTTGGTTCACACCCCACACACGTACTGCTGGATCTCTACGTTCCATGGCTGGCATTTGCCTACGGTGCGATGATGCTGGTGGTCTTAAGTCAACCAAAGTTGATGGCCATCGCCGAGCAGCGCTTGCCGCCGCCGCTTCTCGCGCAATTCCGCGCCCACCAAAAATTAGCGTGGATTTGTTTGCTGGTGGGGAGCATTTGGTTGCTGCAAAGCGCATGGCTGGGTGCCTAAAGGAAATCCGCCTTGTGGCCGATTTTCGGTGAGGCTCAGCAAGTCCAAATGCCACTCGTGAATTCTCGCGCTTTCAAATGGCGTTTTTGATTTTGTGCGATTAGCTTGTCTCAGCCATGTCGGACAAAAAGTCGCGCCGCTCACGAGGCGAATCGTCATCAAATTCCTCCACTGGAAATTCGGAGATCTCGAGCTCTCGAGACTCAAAGGCGAAGTCGCGCGCGAAAGCACCAGCGCAAATGAATTGGTCGGATTGGCTTGCGGCCAGCGAGGCCAAGTCTCCCCAAACGACTCCAAGCTCCACCCGCAGCGATCGCTCCGCCAGCCCTCCCACCCATGTTCCTGACCGATGGAAGAAGCTGAGTTTTCCGGAAACCGCGAAGCTGGGCGATCGCGAAGTGAACTACGCTTCGAGTTCTGACGACACTTCAATTGCGCCGTCCTCCACCTCAGCAGGCAAGTCGGAGGCCTCGCTCGCTGACACTTCCGTCGCGGCCCGCGAACCTTCAACGTTGGCGCCGTCCGAGGGGCCCTCGTCAGCCCATCCAGGTGTGACGAAGAGTGAGCCGCGCATTTACAGCGTTGGCCAGCTCAACAAGCTCGCGAAGTCGATGTTGGAGCGCGAACTCCACACAATCTGGTTGCGCGGCGAAATTTCCAACTTTCGCCCGAACGCAGGTTCGGGTCATTGGTACTTCTCACTCAAAGATCAACAGGCGCAGATTTCCGCGGTCATGTTTCGAGGTTTTGCGCAAAACGTGAACTTCAAGCCAGCGGACGGCGTGGAAGTACTCATTCGCGGCAAGGTCACGCTCTATGAGGGGCGCGGTCAATACCAAATCGTAGCCGACTCGATGGAAACCGTTGGGGCGGGTGCGCTTCAGCAACAATTTGAAAGACTCAAAGCGAAGTTGCAAGCCGAGGGTCTATTCGATCCTGAGCGAAAACGCTCCATCCCCAGCTTCCCGAGGCGTATTGCTCTGATCACTTCACCCACGGGTGCAGCCGTCCGCGATATGCTCAATGTCTTGGGTCGACGCTATCGGGGCGGTGAGATCCTCGTGATCCCTTGTGCGGTTCAAGGCGACAAAGCTCCCGGCGAAATCGTTGCGGCCCTCGCCCAGCTGAACCGACTCTCGCAGATTGATGTGGCGATCGTGGGCCGAGGCGGCGGTTCGATTGAAGACCTCTGGGCTTTCAACGATGAGCGCGTGGCGCGCGCGATCGTGGCCAGTCGAGTGCCAATCATTTCGGCCGTTGGGCATGAAATCGATTTCACCATTGCGGATTTTGTCGCGGATTTACGAGCGCCGACACCTTCGGCTGCCGCCGAATTGGTGTCGCAATCGGCCGGAGAGCTGAGTTTGCGAATCGCGCGATTGCGACAGTCGTTGAAGCTCGCGATCCTTCGTCAATTGAATGAAGCTAAGATTCACTGCACGCATGTCGCTCGTCGATTGATTGATCCGCGCCGCACTCTGCAAGAGGCCATTTGGCGTTGCGATGAGCTTCGCGACCGACTCGAGCGAGCGGCGCGTGGCCTGATTGAAGCGCGACGGTCACGTACGCAGATCTTGCGCGCGCAGCTCGGTGATCCCACGCGACTCATCGCGGAGCATCGCTGGCGGTGGCGAGATCTTCGCTCTCGTTTGATGGCCGGCGAAATAGGGAGTCGTACCAAACGCCTCGAGCGAGTCCGTTTGGCGATGGGGATGCTCGACTCACTGAGCCCGCTCAAGGTTTTGGATCGCGGTTACGCCCTCGTGCAGTCCCGAGAGGGGCGAGCGCTCCGCGATCCGCAGCAGGTCCGCATCGGCGACGAACTTCAAATTCGTCTCTCTGCGGGTGAACTCACCGCGCAAGTGACTTCGCTCAAGTCGGCAGCCCGTCGGCCCGAGGTGAAAGAGTCGGGAGCTTAGCCTAGGTCCGCTGAGGGCATGTGATTTCGGTGAAATTTTTTAAAGTTCTTGGAAAGACATTTTGAACTGGAGGAGTTATGGCAGGTCAACCCACGTCGAGTCGAGCGTCGAGTGAGCTCGGCAAAATGGATTTCGAAAAGAAGCTTTCGCGCCTCGAAGAGATCGTCGAGAAAATGGAGAGTGGTGAAATGCCGCTCGAGGAATCTCTCAAACTTTTCGAAGAAGGCGTGAGGTTGTCGCGAGAGTGCAATGTGCAGCTGGCAGACGCCGAGCAAAAAGTGAAGCTGCTCCTGTCGGTTGACGATCAAGGTGAAGCCGTAACCGAAGACTTCGATCCCGAGGTCGAAGACTAGAAGCGACGCCGATCCGCGCCTCGAAGCCCCATCTCGTCATTTGCTCGCCGAACGGCGACTCCAGAATGAGGTTCCACGTGAGTTCTTCAGAAAATATCGCAGACCATGTCGATGGATCCAAAAATCTCGCTCATGTTCTCGGTTTCATGGAAAGTTCGGCGAAGCTCGTCCACGATGCACTTAACTCCCAGTTTGCATCGCGCGATGATCGGGCCGAGGGTTGGCAACGTCTGAATTCGGCGATGCGGTATTCCCTTCTTCAAGAGGGAGCGAAGCGTTTCCGGCCCAGCCTCGCACTGATGGTCGCTGATGCCCTCGGTGAATCCCAAGATTTGGTGCTGCCGTATGCTGGGGCAGTCGAGTGTGTGCACACGTATTCGCTCATTCACGATGATTTGCCGTCTATGGACAATGATGACTTCCGTCGCGGCCAGCCGACTTGTCATAAAAAGTTTGATGAAGCCACGGCTATTCTTGCCGGTGACGCCTTGCTCACAGATGCCTTCGCTTGGCTGGGCGAGGCCTACGCGAAACGACCTGAGGTCGCTGTTCGCGCCATCGTGGAGCTCTCGCGGGCCGCAGGTTCGCACGGTATGGTGGGTGGGCAAGCCATCGACCTTCGCGCTCAGCGCGGTGACGCGACCGAAATCGAAGAGCTCCGACTCATGCATCAACTCAAAACCGGCGCCTTGATTCGAGCGGCTGCCGTCGGCTCGGCCATTATCTGCGAAGCGACGGAAGATCAGATCGAGGACCTGTCGGATTACTCGGCGGCCCTTGGGTTGGCTTTTCAGGTCGCCGATGACTTGTTGGATTTCGATCAGGCTCGACCAGAGGCGGGTAGCTATTGCGCAATGCTGGGTCCAGAGAAGACGCGTGAATTCCTCTTTGAACTGACAGATGAGGCTCTCGAGGCCATCATCGACTGGGACGAGCGCGCCGAGACCTTGCGAAGCTTGGTTCTCTACAATCGAGATCGAAGCCGCTAAAAGCACGAAGTGAGTATGAATATCGATAACCGCGATGACGACAACTTGCCGACGTCGAAATCCGAATTGGAAGAGCCGATACGCGCTGATCTGGGTTTGGTCGAACTCGGCTTGGCCTCATCGCGCCAGCGCGCTCAAGCCCTGATTCAAGAGGGACGAGTTTTCCTCATCAATGCTCAAGGCCAACGCGTCGCGATCAAAAAGGCTTCGCAGATTTTGGATTTGCGGTCGGGTGCCCGCCTCGAGCTCGCTCAATCGAGCGATCCTGAATTCGTATCCCGGGGCGGTCTGAAACTTCACGGGGCTTTGCAGAAACTTCGGGAACTGAATCTAAGCCCCCCGACCCAACTGACCATGCGAGGCTCAATCGTCTTAGATATTGGCGTATCGACAGGCGGTTTCACCGACTGTTGTTTGCAGTCGGGGGCGAGTCTAGTTGTCGGCGTTGATGTCGGTCACGATCAGCTCGCTCCAGCTTTGCGCCACGATTCTCGCGTGAAGATCTTTGAGCGATGGAACGCACGTGAGCTCGATCGACCGGAACTTCGCGAACAACTTCTTCAGGCCACGAATGCACGACTCTTTGATTGGGTGGTGATGGACCTATCTTTCATCTCGCAGCGGCTCGTGCTGCCGGCGCTACTCGGGAGCGGTATCGAGATGTTGAAACCCGACGCTTCGCTACTGACTCTTGTTAAACCTCAGTTCGAGTTGGGTCGGGAGGCTCTTGGAAAGGGCGGTATCGTCAAAGACGAGAAGCGACGGGCTGCGCTTGAACCGCAAATGCGCGATTTTTTGGCGTCGTTAGGCTGGACCGTTCTGGCCTATTTCCCGAGTCCGATTTTGGGAAGCGACGGGAATCAGGAATTTTTCTTGTATGCACGACCGCCTCAACAGTTGAATTGGCTGTGACGTTAGGCATCTCCTTGGGCATTGTCTGATAGTTGGTCTGAGTGATGGTCGGATAAACGATCTGGGGATTTGTACCGAGACGCGGACATAAGCGCGGATCTGGACGCCGACGTGGAACTTAGAGTCGAAAGACACCGCATTTGATCCAGAGATGAAGGAGGGTGGAATGAGCCCAGCACCAGCACCAGCACAAGCACCAGCAACAGCAACAGCATTAGACTCGACTGAAAGTTCGACTGAAGCTTCGATTGATCAGTCTCTTGTTCCTTCCATGCCGTGTCACAATCGCTCAATTGGCTTAGATCTCCGCCGCGGTCTGGCTCTGGCTTGTTGGACAGGTCTATTCTTGAGCCTCTCGGCTTGCCAAGGTCTCGAGACTCGAACGCGTCCCAGTTCGCCGAAACCACGGACGGCCACAGCTCCACCCGCGAGCGGCGGCCCAGCAGCAGCGGCGACTCCGATGCCCTCCTCGCAGGTTGCGGTCGAGGCCGCGCCAACCACCGTGGATGCTGAGCCCTTTGCGAATGCCTCGAGCGATACGCCCAGTGATGTGGGCGCGACGCCGGCTCCGACTCCTGTCGACACAAGTTTTCTACAAAAGGAAATCCCACGCGTCGGTGTGATTCTGGGCCCAGGTGGCCTCAAGGCTTACGCGCACATCGGCGTGCTGAGGGAGTTTCACCGCTCGCGAATTCCGATCCATGCGATTGTCGGCCTCGAGTGGGGGGCTTTGATGGCCGCGACCTACGCCGAGAAGACTCAGCCCAATGATGTGGAGTGGAAAGGCTTTCGTCTGCGCGAGAGCGATGTGGCGGATCGGCGCGATCTCGAGAAGCATAAGCCGAAGTCCCCAGGGGATCTTGATTCGTATTTGAGTCTCGCCTTCCCGAGTGGAGGCATCGAGAAGATGAAAATTCCTTTTGCCTGTCCGTCCATTCAGTCCCGGTTGAAGCAGAACGCTCTCTCTTGGCAAAGCCGCGGTTCAGTCAAAGAGGCTGTTTCGCGCTGCCTGCCCTTTCCACCACTGATGCGGGAGGCCGGGTCCATGGCGGCACCCCTGGCGATTGCCGAGTCGGCACAGTGGTTGCGTCAGCAAGGGGCGACATTGATTGTTCTGGTCAACGTTTTGGGTTCGGGCGAAGCCCTGCATCCTGACGTGGCCTCAGCCGATCATGCGGCGAGCGTACTCTGGAGTGAAGTTCGTCGGGCTCACGCGAGCGCTCGGTCGCCAACGGTCAATTGGATTTTAAGCGTCAATACGAGCGGTCAAAAGTTGGAGGACTTCGCGGCGCGAAGGGCGAGTGTGGAGGCCGGGGCTCGGGCCGCAGGGGATCTAACGCGCAAGCTGTCCCAACAGTACGGCTTTTAATCGACTCGGTATCAGTACTCCAAAGGCCAATTCCTGTGCTAGACTCGTCCGACACCGCTAGGGCGGATCGCGCGGAGGAATGGCATGCGGCAACCCACAGACAATATGTCGATCTTCAAAAAACGTCGTCAGAGCCTGGCGGATCGCGCCAAGGGCGCCGCTCTGGTTTTGATTTCTAATCCAGAACGAATTCGCAACCACGACGTGCATCACGCATTTCGGCAGGACACGAATCTGTATTATCTCACCGGCTGGGAAGAGCCGGAGAGTATTCTGATCTTCCGCCCAGGTCAGACTCCGGAAACCGTTTTGTTTGTGCGGCCCAAAGATGTGGAGCGCGAAACTTGGGATGGCTTTCGCTACGGGCCTCAAGGTGCCCAACAGCATTTCGGCATCGATCAAGCTCACTTGATCGATGATTTCGACAAACTTGCCGTTGATTTATTGAAAACTTGCGATCGACTTTATTACCGCTTCGACATCGATGAAGATTTCGATCATCGCATGCTTGGGCTTTTAGCTCGTGTTCGCCGAGCTCACGGCCGCAGCGGCCGCGGTAACATGCCGATTCATGATTCTGCGGAGCTTGTCGGCGAGCTGCGGGTGATTAAAACCGAAGAAGATGTTCATCTCATGCGTCGTGCCTGTTCGGTCACCGCTAAAGCCCATGTTGAGGTGATGCGTGCGACTCGACCCGGAGTGACCGAGCGACAACTGCAAGGTGTCTTCCTGCACTCGATCTATCAGCAAAACGCGGATCGTGAAGGTTACAACTCGATCGTCGCGACGGGCGCCAATGCCTGCACCCTCCACTATGTTTTCAACGATCAGACTTGCCGAGATGGCGATCTGCTGCTGATCGATGCAGGCGCCGAAGTTCGCTATTATACCGGCGACATCACGCGAACCTTTCCGGTGAATGCCAAATTCACCTCGGCGCAACGAAAGGTCTATGATCGAGTGCTGGAGATCCAGAAGGAGCTGATTGGACTTTCCAAGCCGGGCTTGGCCTTCAAGCAACTCCAGGATCGAACGATCGAGTATCTGACAGACGCGATGATTGAGCTCAAGCTATTGCATGTGCCTCGTACTGAGGCCATTGAACGTCAGCTTTTTAAGAAGTACTACCCACATGGGGTTAGCCATTACTTGGGTATGGACGTTCATGATGCGGGTCTCTATCAAATTCACAATGAGCCGCGCCGCCTCGAAGTCGGCATGGCCTATACCATTGAGCCAGGACTCTACATTCCGGCCGAGGACGCATCGGCCCCTGAGGAGTTGCGCGGGATCGGTGTTCGCATTGAGGACAACGTGGTGATCACTGCGGGCGGCTGTGAGGTGATGACGTCCGAGTCGCCTAAAGAGGTCGCAGATCTTGAGGCCCTCGTGGGTCGCAAAGCGTGAGGCGAGGCGAGGTGAGGTCCGAGGTGCCGCTTTCAAGGCTCAGCCAAAAGCGGCATCGCCCGACTTCCGCCACTTGACAGAATCGGGCCGTCGCGGCGACTCTGGCCCAGCTGTCCAGATTGTCGGGACGGCTTAAGCTCCAAAGCTTGACGTGCACTCGTAGCTCAATTGGATAGAGTATCTGACTTCGGATCAGAGGGTTCCAGGTTCGAGTCCTGGCGAGTGCGCCACTTCCTCGTCACTCACTTAAAATCACACCCAAGTGTTTTTGCGAGGATGTCTTTTGGATTTACAAGGGATCTCCGCATTGGAGACTTCAAATCGAGTTGAAGCTCATAGAGAATTGAGAAAGAGATGAAGCAGTCTAGGTTTTCCGCAATCTGGTATGACTCTCTTCGCCGATCTTATCTGCTGCCCCTCAAATCCGAAGTTCGAAAGAGCGAAAATTTGAAAGACCGTGAGCGGATTCATGTGACTCTTCAATTAGAAGAGCAGGATGTTCGCTTGGGACTCTTCACATGGCGAGAGAAGCAGAATGCGGTATCCCGTAGGAAAAAGTCATCTTCATGAAGGAGGGGACGACTTGAGCCAACAGGTCTTTTTTCCCGCTTGGCCTGGTGATCCCCACTGCGATCTCCAGGAGGAGAAGCTGCACTCTGAGAAACTCGATGAGCGACTCGGCTTGCGTGCCCACCACGGCATCGAGACTCAGCTCACCTGCGAAGAAACTCAGACTGGCAATTCGGAGCAGCCCCAACAGTGGCGTGGCCTCGCTCTTCAGTCCTTACTCACGCCTTACACAGAACTTCGGCGCATGATCCTCGATCTTGATGAGCGCTTTCAGCCTGGTCACCTCGTCGAGCTGGGCTCGGGCTACTCGCGCCTCGCGCATGTGCTGCACGCGTGTTCACCGATCTGGACCTACTGTGGCTACGAAGTCGTGCCCGAGCGACACGCTGAGGCTGTGCGCTGGCGCGACGCGCGTGGTTTACCGGCTTCCCGCTATGAATTGCGTTGCGAGGATCTTCGAGGACTACCGCTACCTGCGGCCGACGTCTACTTCATGTACGACTATTCAGATCGCGCGAGTATTGAAGCCACCGTAGCCCAACTGCAGGACCGCGCACGTCAGGGGCATAGTATTGTGCTCGTGGGTCGCGGAGGACTGACTCGCTCGACGATTGAGAAATTACATCCCTGGTTGGCCGAGGTGATCTCGCCGCTGCATCGCTCCCGATATTCGATTTATCAAAGTGCGACCTAGCGTCGAAAAGAATGCAGCCACCAGTTGAGCGCGCGTCCATGGGCGCGCAGCTTGGCCTCTTCTCGACCGAGACCAACTTCGGCTTCGTTGTCGGGCCGGGTTTGAATCATCAGTCGTATACCTTTGGCGGTCGCCGTTTCGATCAAGGCAATGTCGCCGTAGGTGTTTCCGCAAGTGAGAATCGGCTGACGATCGCCGATCCTGGCCCGCAGGGCTTGGGCTTTGCCATCGCGCCAAGTGATCGGCAGCTTAACTTCGGTACGTAAAACATCTCGCGGATCGATCTCGCACTCGATGCCGATCACGCGCTCATAGGGTAAGCCAAAGTACTCGAGGGCCAGGGGTTCAACGGCCCACTTAACCGATGCGGTCACCACGTAAATCTCGACGCCCCAAGCCTGCAGTTTCTTAAGGAGGTGGCGTTGGCTTTCAAAGACCGGCCACGGCGCATTCGAACGAGCGCACTGCGAAGCCCAATCGCGGACCTGTGACAAGCTTTGTCCCGCCGAGATTTGGGCCAACCAACCGTAGGCGCCAAGAGGATCGCGTGCTTTCCATGCAAAGTAGTGTTGCCAAGGATCAGCCGGGAGTTCGAAGCCACAATTCTCAATCTGCCATTTGAAAAAAGCCTCTCCGGCATCTTCGTCCCAGAGCGTGCCGTCGGCATCGAAGACGGCGACCGGAACTTCGCCGCGCTTTTGGCACTCCTGAAGATTTTCGTGGAGATGTTGGTCGAGTCGCCGCCAGAGCTCGTCGGTGAACTCGTTGACGCTGAGGTTGGCATTTGAAAGCATGATCTCAGTCTCACAGGCGTAAGGGATGATGTCACCGATGAGCGCGTCGAGTTTTAATGAATTTCAGGTTCTCAGTATTCGTGATCTTGACGAGGTTTACGCGTGGAGCAAAGCGCAGGCGGTCGCACTTCATCCGGATGATCCCTTCATCGAGTGGACTGCTGCGTGGCGCCGCGAATCACTTCAGCACTACCTCGCGACCGGTTGGTCCATGGCCTCTCGCGATCCTCAAAATGGTCGACTTCGCGGTGTCGCACTGGCGCAACCGATTTTATTTTTTAGGCAACAGACGCAGACGGTTTGGCTCGAGTATCTCGCGGCTGAGAACGAATCGAGGACCGCTGAGCTTTTTCAAGTCATGATCGGAATTGCGCGCGACAAACACATGCAGCGCTTGCAATTCGTCACTTCGACTCTGGAACTTCCGCAAGTTCGTAGCATCGCTGAGCAACGTCGGGTCCGTCCCGTTGCCGATCTGGTCATGGAGTTACCCACCACCAAGGAGTGATCGTATGTCGTCGTCAAGGAGCGAGTCGAAGCATGGTTCCGCGAACTCTCGACTTCGTCTTTCCGTTCACGATCGGCCGCAAATGCTCGATCAACTCGAGTCGGAAGTTTTCGATCTTCTCATCATCGGTGGTGGGATCACAGGTGCTGGTGCGGCTCGCGATGCGGCCTCGCGTGGTCTGCGCGTCGCGCTGATTGAGGCCAAGGACTTCGCGATCGGCACAAGTTCTCGATCCTCCAAGCTCGTGCATGGCGGTATTCGTTATTTAGAAAATTATGAGTTTCACTTGGTTTTCGAGGCGCTGAGCGAGCGGCAATTGCTATTTGAGCTCGCGCCGCATCTCGTGCATCCGCTACGTTTCGTTTTACCCGTCTATGAAGGCTATCGTTTTGGTATGGGCCTGATGGGTTTAGGAATGTGGGCCTACGATGCGCTTTCGATGTTCGAGGCCCCGGAGCTCCACGAGCGACTCACGCCCTCGGAGACCTGTGAGCGTTTGCCCGCACTCAAATCAAATGGACTCAAGGGCAGTTTCGTCTACTCAGATGCCTACATGGACGATGATCGATTGGTGCTGGAAACCTTGCGCTCGGCCGTCGCGCAGGGCGCGCTCGCGGTCAATCGCATGAAGGCGGTCGAGGCAATCTTCGACACCCAAGGGCGAGTGGAGGGCGTTGTCGCTCAGGATGTGAAGTCAGCGCGCCGCTACTCGATTCGCGCCCGGCACGTCGTGAGCACAGTGGGCGTATGGACGGATCAAGTGGCCTCGGACCTGCTGAAGACTTGGAAGCCCATCTTGCGGCCTTCAAAAGGCGTACATCTCACTTTCCCGCGATCTCGGTTTGAGCTCAAAGATGCTGTCGTCATGTCGGAAGATAAGCGCATCGTCTTTGGAATTCCTCGACACGAAATGTTCATCGTCGGCACAACCGACACAGACTTTAAGGGTGATCCCTATGACGTGAGTGTCACGCCCGAGGACGTTCGCTATCTTCTCGGTGTGACCGAAGAATACTTCCCCGGTGCGCGGATCTCTGTTCAAGACATTATGGCCAGCTACGCCGGCGTTCGCCCGCTCGTCGATGACGGCTCGGCAACAGAGTCCAAGACCTCGCGTGAGCATGTCATTTTGTCGGACCCGCGCGGCATCACTTTTGTCGCCGGTGGCAAGTACACCACCTACCGTCACATGGCGGAACAAACCGTCGATGCGGCGCTCGGGCAAATGCAACTGGAAGATCAGGTGAAATTTGGAAGATCGCGGACCACGGAGGCGCTGAATCCTCTCGCCACCATCGACAAGTTGGCGACAGCACGTGCGCGCATCGATGCATGGGCCGAGCAGTTTCAAATCTCTCGTCATGCCGCGGAAACCTTGGCGGATCGCCATGCACTCGAGGCCGAGGCGCTCTGGAGCCTTGATCCCGGGCCTGCTTTTAGCGCGGAGGAGAGACTTTGGACCATGGAAGCCTTGCACGCGATTCGCGAAACCATGTGTGACTCATTGGTGGACTTTTACTTCCGTCGGGTCCCGCTGGCTCTGTCGCGAACAGATCACGGGTTGCCTTTTGTCGGGCGGATCAGTCGCGCCTTTCAAGAGGAGCTGAATTGGAGTGAGGCCGAGCGGGCGGCGCAAACACGCCAACTGCAGGAGCAGATTCAGCGTGAATTTGCCTGGCGTGGCGCCTTCGACTGAGCGGAGGCTGAACGCTCAGAAATTGAGCGGATCTGCGTCGGGACATCCAAGGTCCAGCGCGGGGTCCAGCCTGGGGTTCTGAAGCGGGGAGCGGGCGTCCAACAAACGTCAGGTAACGCAGCTAGGCGAGAATCCTAACTTCGCGAATTGACCATTGTTTCCGGTCGCGCCTAGACTTTTCCCAGACCTTCTCGTCAACTCCTCACATCGATCGCCGGGAGAGCCAACAACGCCATGAGCTTTTTCGACAAAATTACCGACTATTTTGCCAACGACCTCGCGATTGACCTCGGCACGGCCAACACTCTCGTTTATGCCAAAGGTCACGGCATCATCCTCGATGAGCCCTCTGTGGTCGCCGTTCAGAAAAACTATCGCGGCATGCTCAATCGTGTGCTCGCTGTCGGTAAAGAAGCCAAAGAAATGTTGGGTCGCACGCCTGGATCCATCGTGGCCATTCGACCGATCAAAGATGGTGTCATTGCCGATTTCGAAGTGACGCAACAGATGCTCAAGTACTTCATCGCCAAGTCAACGGCTCATAAGAAGTCTGTGCTGCGTCCGCGAATCATCATCTGCGTTCCCTATGGAATCACGCAGGTCGAGAAGAAGGCGGTTAAAGAATCCGCATTTTCGGCCGGAGCTCGCGAAGTTTATTTGATTGAAGAGCCGATGGCGGCCGCGATTGGTGCTGGCCTGCCGATCACCGAACCGATTGGTAATATGGTGGTCGACATCGGCGGTGGAACCACAGGTGTTGCGGTGATCTCCCTGAACGGCATCGTCTACTGCAAATCGATCAAAGTTGCGGGAGATAAGTTTGACGAAGCGATCGTCAACTACGTCCGCCGCCAGTTCAACTTGCTGATTGGCGAGCAGTCGGCTGAGCGAATCAAGATTCAAATCGGCAATGCTTATCCCTTCGAAGAAGAACGCGTGATGGAGATCAAAGGTCGCGACCTTGTTGCCGGCGCACCGAAGACCATCGAAATCACCTCGTCGCAGGTGAACGACGCACTGATGGATCCGCTTTCAGAAGTCGTCGACGCAGTTCGTACCGCTTTGGAAAAGACACCGCCGGAACTCGCTGCAGACATCGTCGATAACGGTATCGTTCTCACCGGAGGCGGTGCTTTGTTGGCGAATCTCGATATTTTGCTTCGTGAACGAACCGGTTTGCCGGTGACGATCGCGGAAGATCCGCTCACCTGTGTGGTGTTGGGATCGGGCAAGGCATTGGATCAGTTCGATCTGTACAAACAAGTTTGCGTGGATTGAGGTCGAAGTGCCATGGGGCGGGGGACTTGAGGTTCAATGAAACTCGATCAAGTTCGTTCCATCGCCTTATTCTTTGCCCTGGGTCTGATGGACCAAAAGTCCGCTCAGCAGGCCGCGCAAAAAACCATTGCGTCGTTGAAGGCTAAGTACGGGGATCGTCCTCTATCACCGGAAGCACCGCTATGGACAACGGCCGCCGTTCTCGCCGAGTGCCGCAAGGAATGGAAAGCTCATGCGCGATCCTTGCCCGGTCACCGCGTCCGAACCGGTGACGAGCACTTCGTGTTCCCAACCGACTTTGATTTGAATGTCTGGCGCCGTTATCAAAAGGACGCACCGGAAGAAGATGTGATGGCAACGCTCATGAAACATCTCTTTCACGCCACAGATGAGGAGCTCGCCGAGGGACTGCAAACTTCGGTGGGTACGATTCGCTTTCGCCTCGGTAAGAGCGTGCGTCAGCTCGGCCTCTCCATTCGCAGTCAAACTCTAGGCAGTTCAAAGACGGACCGATCTCATGAGTGACTTCAATGATGGCCGCCGCAAGCTCACGCCGTTTCTCGCCCATGAGATGTTGTACGACTACGTCGTGGGAAATCTCGATCCCGAGCGTCGCGCTGCTGTTGAGGACTTCATTCGTTCGGACCGAGAGAGCCAGAATTTGCTCGAGGCCATTCGTCGAGGTCTTCGTTACGCCGAGCGGCTCGGTGAATTGAATTTGCCTCCGCATGAAATCGAGCAGATCTCCAGCGCCGAGTCGTTTGTCTCGCTCTCAAGAAAGATGTCCCGCTGGTCGGAGTGGCCGGATGCTCTGCGATGGTCGATTGTGGCCGTGTTCATTTCTACCATGACGGCGCTCACAGTTGTCAGTGTGCCTTGGAACCGAGCCGCGCGCCTTTGGCCGTCGTGGAGCTTGCGGCAATCCACGGATCAAGGTGAACACCTCAAGTTGGCGGATCTAACGCGAACTCATGTGGATGAAGAAGAAACCGAAGATGGGGTGAGTAACCCCGATTCGCTCAATAGCGACGCGGGACCAACTGGAGATTCCAGCGGTGATCAAGAGTTTGCGGATGTGGGTTCGGACAACGTTGCGGATCGCCCACTGGCCACCGCAACTCCGGTTGCCTTGGGCACATTGACTGCAAACTCTGCGACACCTCGGCCGAATGTAGTTCCGCCCCCCACGCCCGTCGCGGCGACGATTCCGGCTTCACCCGCACCCACGCCCAAATTGGCTGTGGCCTCAGCAACTCCCGCGGTGGAATCGCGAACTAAACCTGCTGAACAAGGTGTGGTCAATCGCGCGTTTATGAGCATCGATCGCCTCGATGAACTCGCTCCAAAGATTGTGGTGCAGATCAAGGAGCTGGGAGCGGAAAAGGCCGGCGAAGTTGAATTGGGCTGGAAGCGCGGAACGGGACGATACTTTCACTTTGCGATACCTGAAACTAACGAGGCTCGGCTTTTGGAAGTGCTCCGGGCCTATGGTCCAGTCCGAATTTCAAAGGATGTGCATCCGCGCGTGATGCCCCCGGGCCAGCTTCGATTTATTCTGTGGATCGAGTCATCTGGTAATTGAGCTCAGCTTGAGGAGATCCCCACGTGCCGACCCCAGCCGCGCGACCGGCCGCTCCGGCCATGTCGTCTCGACGACGCAACTATCGTCCGCGCCGTAGCTTAAGGACCATTCTCTTGATTTGGTTCTTACTGCTCTCGCTTGTGCCACTCATGTTTGTAACGGGTTACTCGCTCGTGAAGTATGAAGAGGCCATCGATTCAGAACTCGTCCAAAGACTTCAGGCCAACTCTCGCGAAGTCGCGACCACGATCTCCGAATATGAGCGCTACCTCTCTACGCGCCGAGATCGATTGCGAAATGACCCGAAATTGCAGTTTCATTTGAGCGTCGGTTCCGCCGTGGCCGTTCGACAAATGACGTCGGGAATTTTGGCCAACACCTTTGTGTCTGAGATTTCAATTTTTGATCGAGATTTTCAGCGGATCTCCGTTCTCTCGCAGGCCGATCTCCAGGCGGGGCGAGAGGCCATCAACCCTGAACCACAACTTGCCCTCCACGAGGCCTTCACGCAAAAACTGGCCCAACAAACGCAGATTGTCGTTGCGAGTGTTGGACCGCAGAACAGCCTAGATCTGATTTCCATCGTACGAATCGATGGTAAGAACGGCAGCCCTGTCGGTGCCGTTGAGGAAGTCATCAACCTCGGTGGAGCTTTCCTCGAAAACCTCAAAAAGCGGCTGGGACTTGAGATTCTCGTTTTTGACTCGCGCGGTGATCTCGTTGCGGCGAGCCACCCTGACCTCCTGCTCTTTCCGAAGGATTACTTTCACGGCAACGTGCAAAACTTGGCTTCTGGGGGGCAGTCGCTCTTTGATCTGACTCTCAGAAGCGAGCCCCTTGGATTCATGCTCACAAAGATCCAATGGGGAGACTCGAACTTCTCCATCGGCTTGGGGGCGAGTAAGCGCAAAGCTAAGGCTGTACTTCGCAATATCAACCTCGCATTTTTTACGGTCATCGGCGCGGTTGGACTGCTCTTGATTCTAACGGCCTTTATCACCTCGCGAATCGTCCTCAGACCGCTGAATGATTTGGTCGATGCCCTACGGAGTATGGAGCTTGAGGATGGACCGATCGAGATCCCGGTCACAACGGAGACGGAGATCGGTGTCCTCACGGAAAGCTTCAACGAAATGTCTCATCGCATCCATCTCGCACGACAAGAGTTGAAGACCAAAATCGACGAACTCGAAGCAGCCAATCGCGAAATTCGCGATACGCAAGCACGGCTGGTTCACACGGCCAAGATGGCAAGTCTGGGTCAATTGGTTGCTGGTGTGGCCCACGAATTAAACAATCCCATTGGATTCGTCTACAGCAACATGGCGACCCTTCGCGACTACTCACAAAGACTGGTACATCTCATCGAGCTCGCCGAGAAGGATCCCAAGGCGCTCGCCTCTGAGAAGGCGAGGGCCGACTACGAGTTTGTTCAAGCGGATCTGCCGAAGCTGATTGCCTCGTGCGAAGATGGCGCTCGTCGCATGAAGGAGATTGTGGTCAAGCTTCGTAACTTCTCGCGCTTAGATGAAGCCAAGCTCAAGAAGGTCAACCTTCGCGATGGACTTGAAAGTACTCTTGCTCTTTTGCATGGCGAACTGAAAAACCGCATCGAGGTCGAAACTCATTACGCCAAAGTTGCCGAAATCACCTGCTATGCCAGCCAAATCAACCAAGTATTCATGAACATTTTGTCCAATGCCGCTCAGGCGATTGAAGGTGAAGGACGAATTCGAATCGATTTGGATCAGCCGAATGACCAACAGGTCCGCGTGCGGATCGCCGATTCTGGTCGAGGCATGAATCGCGACACCCTCGAAAAAATCTTTGATCCGTTCTTTACAACGAAAGATGTCGGACAAGGAACCGGGCTTGGCCTTTCGATTTCTTACGGCATCATCAAAAAGCATGGTGGGGATATTCAAGTGACCTCAATTCCCGGCAAGGGCTCCGAGTTCACCATCCTCCTGCCAGTTGAAAGCTCATTGCCAGCCGGCAGCTAGTATTTGGTCTCAAGACTTCGGTCGAGTTGACCGATACGTCGAGAGAAGGGGCAGCCGATGTGTGTCTCATTATGAGACAGTCGTCGGCAACATCAGCCATGAACGCGAAACGCGCTTACCCAAAGCCCGCTTCACTGAAGCGGCCGAAGCCCGTGTTGGATCCCGCCAGCACGTCGGTTCGGCGCGCTCAAGAAATTCGCGACCTTTTCCATCGGTCTCAGGAGAAGACTTTAGCGCTTCGACCTGAACCTCTCCCTGAAGCGGACAATGAAAAAACCATTCCACTCTCGCCCGTCGCTGTGCAACATCCTCGAGCCGCTCAAGGTGAGGATACGCGATTGATCGCACCGATCTATCGCGAATCGAATCGCCAGCGCCCCGAGGAAGCGGTGATCGCCAACGAACCCTATCGGCCAGCTATTCGAATTCAGGGACCTCATGGCGATGCGCCAACAGCGCGTGACCAAGAGTTGTCCCAGATCTCCGATGCCACGACGCGGCTCCACGATCGCGCAGCCTCTCCCCGAGCTCAGTCGCAAAGTGCGAACGACGAGGAGAGCGCAAACCGATCGTGGCGAGTGTGGACACTTCTCGCAATCAGTGTGATTGGATTGAGCGTATGGCAGTATCGGGAATTCACCACTCAAAAAGCCGATGGCCTTCCTGTGGGTCGACCACGT
This sequence comes from Pseudobdellovibrionaceae bacterium, assembly GCA_947462815.1. Lineage (GTDB taxonomy): Bacteria > Bdellovibrionota > Bdellovibrionia > Bdellovibrionales > JAMPXM01 > UBA2339. The sequence goes on along the minus strand of CANHQR010000008.1, from coordinate 12,683 downwards.
GGCGAAATTTCGGTGAGTGAAAGCCAAGATCGAGTCTCTTTTTACCGCACCCATCTCGGCCAGGTTCTCAATCGTCAACGGGTTGAGGTGGAAATGGATAACTTCCGCAAAGCTCCAATCTCGAGTGTTGAGTCCACTTCTCGTGATGCCGTGCGACCTCTTCTGGGTGTGCCGCTAAAGCAAGAGGGTCTGCCGACGATCGATCGAGGGCAGCTCGTGCCTGTGTCTCCCGATCATCCCGACGCGCGCGTACAGTATTCACTTCAGGAAGAGGCTGATCGCGAGGCCTGGACGAAGAAAGCGAACGAACAATACATCGACGATTTCCTCGCGAATGCGCGCGCCCAAGGCTACGACGTCATTCTCGACAAAGATCTCAATGTTATCGACGTCCGCCCGGTTCGAAAAGGCTCAACCGGTCAATCGCGTGGCGGCGTGAGCCGCTAGCCTATTTTGTTTCCGGATTCCTCTTCGCCGATGATCAATCGTTCAGTCGTAGGGCGTGGATTTGTTGGGCGTCGATACATTGGATCACTTCGGGGGGATCACATCGCGAAAGAGATGGGGTCGAATTGCCATCATCGATTTGTAACTTCGATCCGTGACGATCACGTGATCCAACACAGGAATCTCCATCATCCATGAGCAGCGAGTGATCTTTTCCGTGAAAGCCCAATCCAGGGGCGAGGGACGCGGATCACCCGAAGGGTGATTGTGAAGCAGAAGGAGTCGGCTCGCGTTCATGCGGACGGCGAATCGAAAGATATCGCGAGGGTGAGCCAGACAGCAGTCGACTGTGCCGCGAAAGAGCATTTCGGCCTGAATAAGTTCCTGCGTGGTCGTGAGAGCCATGGCCCAAAACTCTTCGCAATCCATGCGCAAATGCGGCCTCAGCCAACTTGCGGCAGCCTTTGCCGTGATGATACGTGGGCGCAGGGAGTTCGACGTTCGTCGAGTGACTTGCCGTGGCTTTTCGGTGAGATCCCCGCAGACGCGCGCCGCAGTATGCAATGGTGCGAGGATCTCTTCGGGTTTTTTCAGCATGAGTCTTTCCTTTCGCGGACTCGTCACTCCATCGCGTTCGCAAGCGATGTGACGAGAAGAGATTATGAATTCACTTGCGATCGAAGAAGCTTACAGCGCACCAGCCTTGGAACAGTTTCGAAGTCTGACTGTGGCTTTTTTGTCCGACGCTCTCCGTCTTGCGACGTTCTTTGCTTTTAAAGGCTCGCCAAGACGTCAGCTGGGATTAAAGACCGTGTCCAAGGTTGCAGCTCATGCGATCGCTTCTTTACAATGAAGAACCGCGATCAGTATCCAACGCGAGCCGAGGAGTATGAGGATGATGATTTTTCTGTCGCAAATTTCTAAGACTTCCGAACAAGCGTCCGCGTCCACCAATCCGACTCGTTTTCAATCGAATTGGCAGCGCTTCGTGCGCTCGAGCTTTGTCATCGGCCTGACCCTGGTCGCGGTCGCTGGGAGCCTGGTGCTAACAGGCTGTGGACCAAAAGCTTTCGTTCGCGGCGAGTACGAGGATCCTCAAGAAGAGAACAACCTCAACGACCTGTGGTCCGAAACGGATATGCAGAAGGTTGTGGCGGACTTGGTGGGTTCGATGATCAATCACAACGAGATTGCCAATGCCAAGCGCCCGCCGCTCGTTATGATCACCAAACTTCAAAATAAAACCGGTGAAGTCATCGATACGCAAAACATTATGGACATGGTGCGTGTTGAATTGTCGCGTGGAGGCCGTGTCGCATTCGTCAATCGCGAAGCTCGTGAGGACGTCGCCGCCGAATACGATTATCAGAACTCCGGCATGGTCTCCGAAGAGTCGAAGAAGGGTAAGGGCGGCCAGCTCGGCGCCGACTTTATTATTGACGGCCGCTTGGATTCCATCGTTCAGCAGGCCGGCAAAGACAAGACGGTTTACTACAAAGTCACGCTTCAGCTCACCAATCTGAAGACGAATGTGATTGCTTGGACGGACTACAAACAAATCCGCAAAAAGTATCGCAAGCAATCTGTTGGACTCTAAACCTGCATCGGGCACCACAACAGCGAGATCCCTATGATCAGCGCCCTGAGAATCACGCTCAAGATAGGCATTGTGATCTTGACCTCGGGGTGCGCAACTTATCAGTCTGAAGTCGATACGGCTCGACGCGCTTTGCGCGATAACCCACTTCATGCTGTAGAGATTCTCAAACCTAAGGCCGAGGCCGAAGGCCGCGATCAATTGGTCTACCTGCTCGACTACGCCACGGCTCTGCAAGCAGCCGGTCGCTATGATGAAAGCGCGCGCGCCTTTTTGCAGGCCGAGCGCCTCGCCGATCTCAAAGATTATCATTCGGTATCTCAAGTTGCGGCGTCTTTGGCGCTGAGCGAGGAGATGGTGCAGTACAAGGGAGACGATTTCGAGAAGGTTTTGATCAACGGACTCAACGCCATCAATTATCTTGAGTTAGGTCAGTTTGAAAACGCGGTCGTGCAAGTGCGGGCGGTGAACAACAAGCTCAATGCACTACGGACCGATGAGCGACCTGCCTTCAATCAAAGTCCCTTCGCATTTTATTTGGGTGCCGTGCTCTTCGAAGCCGATCGTGACTTTGACAACGCCTACATCCTGTACACCAAAGCCTATGAAGTAGCGCCCGATTATCCGCCACTCCGCAGTGATCTCATTCGTGCCGCCATTCAGGCTCAGCGCCCTGATCAGGTGGAGCGATGGAAAAAAGTTTTCCCTGATATCGAGATTCGCCCCGAGTGGAGAGACCGCAAACTCCGCGAACAACTCGGCGAGATGGTGCTCGTCTACCAGCAAGGTTGGGGCCCGCGCAAAGCGCAGCGTCCGGAGGCCCCTCGTTTTCCTATGCTAGTTCCGGTCGCTTCGTCGATCCAGCGAGCTCGCGTTCATCTCACGAATGAAAAGGGCGAAACGCAGTCGTTTGAGTCTCACCGCATTTATTCGATTGAAGACATCGCGGTGAAAGCTTTGGAAGACGACTATTCGCGACTCGTGGCTTCGCGGATGGGTGGGGTTGCGACAAAGGCCGTACTTGCCGATCAGTTGCGACAAAAAAACGAAGCTCTCGGTGAACTCGCGTGGATCGCCATGAACCTCGCGGACCGAGCGGATCTGCGTCAGTGGTCGACATTGCCGGCGAGTTTTCAACTGGCTCGTCAGTCGCTTCCCGTAGGACGATACAAGATTCGCGTCGAAGGCTTAGATTTGTATGGCAACAGTGCAGGTGATCTGGTGACCGAGCGTGAAATCGAAGTCAAAGCTCGAAAAAAAGTATTTGTTCACGCACGATCTTTCGACTGACGTAGAGCGGCTATCCTCCGTTCAAAAAAAAGCCCGAGGCAACGGGCCTCAGGCTTCTTAAACTTCGATCTTGGTTGATCGATCAGTTGTTGAGTGACTTGTTTGAGTTCGGGAGGCTCGGCGTCTCTTCGCTGGCGAAGCGGCTACCGAATTCCGAAGTCTCAGCTTGCGCAGCTTTCGCGACGCGGTTCTCCAAAGACTGTTTCAGGTCATCTGTCGAAGAACGCTCAGGCGCAGCGACAGCCGCTTCGTTGCGGACGTAGTCGTGCGGGATCGCACCGAGTTTCGCGAGATAGCTCGAAATCGAGCCGTTCGCGTTTTGGATGATCTCGCGGAGAGTGAAGAGCGGCGCGTAAGTCGACGCCTTCTTCTCAGCTTCGAAGATGATCTGGGTCAAAGTCGCCGCCGTGATGTCGTTCTTCGTCTTGTTGTCGATGACCATCACTTCTTCGTTCGTGCGAATCATCTTCGCGATATCGTCGAGAGTGACGTAGCAAGACTGCTGCGTGTCGTAGAGCTTTCGGTTCTGGTAGCGCTTGATGATCTTCGTCTTTGCGCTCGCCTTACCCGCTGCTGTCATATGACCCATCTCCTGGATGCCACCGTTCAAGTGGTTGTGGTTGATCAATTTGCCTCCTAACGGAGTTAAAACTCCCCCATGACCGTTTCAAAGAGCCGAAGAGAACTTTTCTCGTCGGCCTGGGGATTCCGTCTTGAGCTTTGAGGTCTCGATCTCGCGTCGCTCGTTTCGCCGCATCATGCGTTGCCGGTCGCGCCGAATTTATCTCGATTTTCAAAGCCTTAGGGAAATCCCGCCCCAAATCCGAGCGCAACATATTCAGGCCGCCACAGCTTGTCAAGCCAGGCTGGACCTGATTGTAGCTATATTCAAATGCTTGAAATCACTAAGTATTAATTGAACGTAAAGCTGCAATTCGAGGCGGACTTCAAAAATCTGACGCTGATTTACATGTCCCCGGTTAGCTCGCCCGACTCAAGTTTAGGTCCAAAGCTGCCGAATGATCAGACACAGGCTCTTGGTCGAGTAGGTCGAGCAAAATCCGCCTTCGGAGGCAGTATGTCGTCGGATCCGCGACGCTTCGGGACAGCAGACTTGGTGGTGATGATTGGACTTTGGTCCATCATGGCTGTGGTACTCGGCGGCGTGATCTCCGAGGTGCTCCGCGACGGCGAGACGCCGATTGCTCGTGCGCAGTCTGAAGTCCTTGCGCAGCAAATGCTCGAGGCCAACTTCGTCGAGAGTGCATCAGGTGAAATGGCGCATGAACTGGAAGCATCGCTGAATTCATCTGGCTCGCGCGCTCCCGCATCGATTGTGAATTCGACCATGCCAGCCTTGCAAGTGAAGCAGATTGGTAAGGATCCATGGGGACGGGCTTACCACTATGTCAGTCTGCCGCATTTGCGCGCGGTCTTGGTTTGGTCGTCGGGACGCAATGCTAGGAATGAGAGCACTCTCAACGTCGAGCGTCTCATTTCGGGACAGGACGAGGAGAGTTTTCGGTTCTCGGGCGATGACGTAGGCGTGTTGCACCGGGAATCGGCTCGCACGGCAAGTCGAAGCCAAGACAAAAGGAAATGAGGCCATGAGAGCCTCTAAGCTCTGTTTAGAGCTGGCCTGAGCCGGGGTTACAGTCGACTCGACCATCGCCGCGAATCAGGCATGGCCACAGTGTTTTCCAAGGTCAGCCGATCAAGCCGAAGCCGAAATGTGCCGATCTGAGATGTGGAGGGGCTATGCCCAAACACACTCAGATTCGAATCGTCGCTGTGACTCTTGCGTTCGCCTTGACGGGATGTGCGAGCGCCCCGCGCACAGAAGGTGGCGGTTACACCGAAAGCAGTGTCGACGTTCGAGATCGCGCGCCCGCTTCGGTCGCAATTCCAAAATCTGCAGACTACTCTATGGAACATGAGAGCCCTCGGGCCAAAGCGGATTTTCACTTCGCCCTCGGCGAGGCATATGCCCTCGAAGGTAACCCGGCTCGCGCATTGGAAGAATACCGTATGGTTTTGGTTCATGATCCTGAATCCGTGCAGGTTCGACTGCGTTTGGCCGCAGAGTACGTGAAGCAAAACATGGTGGCTGAGGCCGTAGCGCAGGTGAAGGCCGCGGTGGAAAAGTCTCCGGAACATGTAGAAGCTCGCATGATGTTGGGCGGCTTGTACTCGGCGCTTCGCATGTTCGACTCGGCTGAAGAGCAGTACAAGCATGTGATCAAACGAGATCCGAATCACTACGATGCGTTGATGTTCGTTGCCGCCCTGTACGCTGAGCAACGCCGCTTTGAGGAGGCTGGTAAGCGCTTTGAGTCTTTGGCCAAAGCCGAGGGCAACACCAATGCCCACCTCGCTTGGTATTACCTTGGGCGTGTGCGCCTCGAAGGAAACAAAATGGATAAGGGTGGCAAGGCGGAGGCCGCCCTGCTTAAGGCAATCTCGCTGAAGCCAGGCTTTCACGATTCAGTTCTCGCACTCGCACAACTTTATGAAGAATCAAACCGTCGCCCCAAAGCTGTTGAACTGCTGAACGCTCATCAAGCGAAGCATGGCCCGGCGTCGACTCTCGCGGAATCATTGGCGCAGTACTATCTCCAGGACGAAAAGTTTGCCGAGGCTCTCGAGCAGTTGAAAATAGTGGAGGCCTCTGACAGCGAAGATTTAGGTGTACGCGTTAAGATCGCCTACACGCTGATTCAGACCAAGAGCTATAAAGAGGCGATCCTCCGTCTCGAGGAATTGATCTCGAAAATGCCCACGGCGGATAAGCTGCGCTTTTATCTGGGCGCAGTCTATGAAGAGGTGAAGGACTATCGGTCGGCCATTCCCCATTTTCTCAAAATTCCCACCGGCAGCTCGTACTATGTGGAATCTCGCGTTCATGCGTCCTATTTGCATAAATTGATTGGCGATGTGGATAAGGCGGTGACGACCATTGAGGCTGCTATTGAAGAATCGCCGGAGCATGAACAGTTTTATGCTCTTTATGCCTCACTTCTCGATGATCAGGGCTCTCACAAAAAATCTCTGGATATGTTGAAGTCGGCGGTCGAGAGATTTCCTAAGAATGCTCAGTTGCGATTCTATCTCGGGTCGGTGTTCGACAAGCTGGGCGACAAAAAGTCGACGCTCGAGTGGATGCGTCGGGTAATAGAGTTGGATCAAGATCACGTGCAAGCTCTGAATTACCTCGCCTATTCTTTGGCGGAGGAAGAGCAGAGCCTGGTCGAGGCCGAGGAGCTCGCCAAGCGTGCGGTGAGTCTCAAGGGTGACGATGGGTATATCGTCGACACATTGGGTTGGGTCTATTTCAAGCAAGGTAAGTTCGAGCAGGCTGTCAAAACTTTGGAGCAGGCGCATCAACTCCAGCCCGACGAAGCGATCATTGCCGATCACTTGGGAGATGCATACTATCGATTCAGAATGCCCGAGCGTGCGAAGCGCGTTTATGAAAAGGCCGTTGGTTTGGCTGAACGCGAAATTCAGCGCCGCCGCGAAGCTGGTCAGTCAGGAGTCGAAGTTGGCGTTTCACCAGAAAGAATTCGTGCCAAGATTCTTATCGTCGATCGACAGATCGAAGAGTTGGCTCGCGAAAACGAACGGCGACCCGCTTCACGCTGAAGATCCGACAACGCAAACTTGGATTCAATTTTCGAAAGCCCTGCTGTTGACCGGGCTTTTATTTTTTCAATTGGTGATCGTGAGCGGTTGTTCGAGCATTTCAAAGCCGACACGTGATTCGGCGCCCGCCACGCCTCCGGGAAAAATGGGGCGCTGGCAGGGTGAGGGGCGAGCGAGTAAGACCATCAAAGCTCCTGGAAAACAGGCGATCGTTCAAAAGTGGTCCTTTGAGATCGAAGTCGTGGCGAAGGACAATGGGTATGGTCGTGCGGAGATGAGCGGCACGTTCGGTACGTCGGTGGGTACAGCGATTTGGACTCCGCAAGAAGCACGCGTATTGTTGCCCATGCAAAAGCGTATGATCATTTCTCCATCTGTATCGGGCGCCTTCGACCAAATTTTGCCTGTCCCGATCTCTCCTCAGGAAATTCAGGCTTGGCTCTTTGATCTGGACTTTGACTTGCGCCAACTTCGTCAGCGCGGCGTGAGTTGCCTGCGGGAGGGTGAGCTCGAGACCTGTCAAACATCACGAGGTGAGCAATGGCAGCGCACTCGAGGGCAAACGCAGCGCAAGCTCTCCGCTCAGTCTATAGACGGTGCGACCTTAAGCTTGGAACTTGATTCCGAGGGTGAGGCTCAAGATCGAAACGACTATTGGGTTCTCGACGCGCCGTCGAGCTTTACCGTTGAAAAACGCGGTTTCTGATCGCGGCGGCCCTGATCGTTGAGACCGTGAGTGGCTTCCGAAATCGATGTCTTGCCGTCGGGCCTATTCCATCTATGAGGATTTCTAATACTTGACCTAAGTCGAGTTGTTGCGCCGAACCGCGACTGTCTAAGTTTGATCGAATCCTAGACGCATTATGAAGTCTCTTCGCGGTGCAGGTCGACGAGATGTCTTAGTGCTTTCAAAGCTTGGGCAGACGTTGGAGAATCTTAAGTGAGGATGCGCTTCGTTTTGAGACGAAGCGAGACGGCGAAGCAAGGGAGGGCTCTCCATGTCGACAGGTCAATCGGTGGATCTCGGTCAACTGATCAAAAATTGGCAAGGCAATCAGAAGTATCGAGATCTGACGTGGAGCGGATCGTTCAACGATTACCTTGGATTAGTTAAAGAGAATCCAAAGGTCACTCGCAATGCCTATCAACGTCTCTACGATATGATCGTCGAGCGTGGAACCTCCGAGTATACAGAGTTCAAAAAGCAAATCGTGCGTTACAAGTTTTTCGACGATGCCGACAATGACGGACGAGATGCAGTCTTCGGTCTCGATGTGCCATTGATGAAGCTCGTGAACGTTTTGCGAGCGGCGGCTCTCGGTTACGGCACTGAAAAGCGAGTGATCTTGCTTCACGGTCCGGTCGGTTCTGCGAAATCAACGATTTGTAGGTTGCTGAAGCGTGGACTTGAGAACTACGCGAAGACCGATCAAGGTGCCCTGTACACCTTCGAGTGGATTGATGAAAAAGGCGAGCTCGATGGGTTGTTAGGCAAAGGTGTGAAGGCTTTTGAGTCGCCGATGCACGAAGAACCTCTTTTGCTCATCCCGGATGATCTTCGTCCTAAGGTTGTGGAGGAGCTCAATCGTGGCGCGAAGGGTGATTTCCGCGTCAACATCGAAGGTGAGCTCTCGCCCCCTTCGCGATTCATCTTCCGACAGCTCATGGAGCGCTACAACGGGGACTTGGGTAAGGTCCTGTCTCATGTGAGAGTCAAACGCTTGGTTTTGAGTGAAGCGGATCGCATCGGCATCGGCACCTTCCAGCCGAAGGATGAAAAGAACCAAGACTCAACTGAGCTGACCGGCGACATCAACTATCGCAAAATTGCCGAATATGGCTCTGACTCGGACCCTCGCGCTTTCAACTTCGACGGGGAATTCAACGTCGCCAATCGGGGCATGATTGAGTTCGTCGAGGTTCTCAAGCTCGACGTGGCCTTCTTGTATGACTTACTGGGTGCCTCGCAAGAGCATCGCGTAAAGCCAAAGAAATTTGCCCAGACCCACATCGATGAAGTGATTATCGGACACACCAACGAACCTGAATATCGCCGTCTTCAAGACAACGAATTCATGGAAGCTCTTCGCGACCGAACGGTGAAGATCGATATTCCCTACATTACCAAGTGGCGACACGAGGTGAATATCTACAAGAAGGATTTCAACTCAAGGAAGCTGCGGGGTATTTCGATTGCTCCTCACACGGTTGAGATGGCGGCGATGTGGGCCGTACTCACGAGACTTGAGAAGCCTAAGAAAGCGAATCTCACTCGGCTCCAAAAAATGAAGCTTTACGATGGAAAGACCTTGCCGAACTACACGGAAGACAACGTGAAGGAACTCCGTAAGGAAAGCGTTCGCGAAGGCCTTGATGGAATCTCGCCTCGCTACATTCAGGACAAGCTCTCCAATGCTTTGGTAAATGCTCAACAAAACAATCGTGGCTCGGTGAATCCCTTTATGGTGATGAATGAACTCGAGAGCGGTCTGAAACATCACTCCTTGATCGCGAACGAAGAGCTGAAGGCGGAGTACCGCGAGCTTTTGGGTGTGGTGAAACAAGAGTACGAAGAGATCATCAAGGGCGAAGTGCAGCGTGCGATTTCAGCCGATGATTCAGCTTTGGCTCGGCTGTGCGCCAACTACATCGACAACGTCAAGGCCTACACACAGAAGGAACGCGTGCGCAATCACTTCACCGGACAGGACGAGGAGCCCGATGAGCGTCTCATGCGTTCGATCGAGGAGAAGATTGAGATTCCTGAGTCGCGAAAAGACGATTTCCGTCGCGAAATCATGAACTATATTGGCGCACTTTCTCTCGAGGGCAAAAAGTTCGACTACAAGACGAACGAGCGTTTGCATAAGGCTCTTGAGCTGAAGCTGTTTGAAGACCAAAAAGATTCAATCAAGCTCACCAGCCTCGTTTCCAGCGTGGTTGACAAGGAAACGCAGGAGAAGATCGATATCGTGAAAGCGCGCTTGATCAAAGACTATGGTTACGACGAGATTTCGGCGACAGACGTTCTGCATTACGTGGCGAGTATTTTTGCTCGTGGCGACGTGAAGAATAAGTAAGGAGCTCAATGTCGATTCGGGAAGATCATAGCCGCTTTAAGGATATTGTCCGCGGCCGGATCAAGGAGAATTTCAAGAAGTACGTGACCCAAGGTGAAATGATTGGGAAGCGTGAGAACGACTTCGTGAAAATTCCTGTGCCGTCGATTGATCTCCCGCGCTTCAAGTATGGTCCGAAACAGAGGGGCGGCGTCGGTCAAGGTCAAGGTCAAGCCGGCGATCCGATCAATGGTGAGCCTCAAGATGGTTCGGGCGAAGCGGGAAATCAGCCAGGGCAACATGAGCTCGAAGCCACTCTTTCCATGGAAGAGTTGGCGGAAATTCTAGGCGAAGAACTTGAGCTCCCGGATATTCAACCGAAAGGTCGCTCGAGGATCGATGTGGTGAAGTCCAAGTATTCGGGAATCGCGCCGGTTGGACCGGAAGGCTTGCGCCACTTCAAGAGCAGCTACAAGCGCGCTCTGAAGCGCTATATATCCAGCGGCACTTACAGTCCCGATGAACCGGTGATTATTCCGATTCGCCAGGACATGCGCTACCGAAGCTTCAAACCAGTCGTGCAGCCCCAGACGAATGCCGTTGTCATCTATATGATGGACGTATCGGGTTCCATGGGTGAGGAGCAAAAAGAGATCGTTCGTTTAGAGTCCTTCTGGATCAACACTTGGCTCAAGAAGCACTACAAGGGGCTAGAGACGCGTTTCATCATTCACGATGCGACGGCCAAGGAAGTCGACGAAAAGACGTTCTTTTCGACCAGCGAGTCAGGTGGAACCTTGATCTCGTCAGCTTACAAGCTGGCGATGGAGATCGTTCAGGCGGACTACCCTGTGGATCAGTGGAACATCTATCCCTTTCACTTTTCAGACGGCGACAATTGGTCGGGCGAAGATACGCGCCTGTGTATGCGCTTGTTGCACGAGTTCTTCCTGCCCAACGTGAATCAGTTTGGTTATGGACAAGTGGAGTCCAAGTACGGCAGCGGACAGTTCGCCAAGGATCTCGAGCGTGAATTCCCCAATGATGATCGGCTGGTCATCTCGAAGATCGAAACACGAGACAAGATTCTCGACTCGATCAAAGACTTCTTGGGAAAAGGAAAGTAAGCCATGGCCAATCTGACGCCTGAACTCGAAAAGTGGCGGGTCAAGATTCTCAAGATTGCTGAGGGTTATGGCTTGGATATGTTCGAAACCATTTTCGAACTGATTACCTATGACCAGATCAACCAATTCGCTGCTTACGGTGGATTCCCCGTGCGCTATCCGCATTGGCGCTTTGGTATGGAGTACGAACAACTCTCCAAGAGCTACGAATATGGCTTATCCAAGATCTATGAAATGGTGGTGAATACCGATCCTTGCTATGCCTACTTGATGGAAGGCAATCGCATGGTGGATCAAAAGCTGGTGATGGCTCACGTCTATGGCCACTGCGATTTTTTCAAGAACAACCAATGGTTCGCACCCACTGATCGCAAGATGATGGATGCGATGGCGAATCACGCCACGCGGATCCGACGCTATACGGATCGCTATGGTGTCGATACGGTGGAAGACTTCATCGATCGGGTTCTCTCCCTCGAAAACTTGATCGACCGCTACTCGCCCTACATCAAGAAGAAGACCGAAAAAGAACGACAGGATGAGGCGAGGAGCTCCGAAGTTTCTCTCTTGCGAGTGAATCGCGACTACATGGATGAGTACATCAATCCGCCGGATTTTGTGGCTTCCCAAAAGCAGCGACGCGAAGACGAGGCCAAGCGTTCAGCTAAGTTTCCCAGTGAGCCTCAGCGTGACATCCTCGCGTTTCTGATGCATTACGCCCCTTTAAAAAATTGGCAGCAAGATGTAATCGCCATTATTCGCGACGAGGCTTACTACTTTGCTCCTCAGGGCATGACGAAGATCATGAATGAGGGCTGGGCGTCTTACTGGCACTCGAAGATGATGACTCGCGATATTCTCAATGACAGCGAGGTGATCGACTTTGCGGACGCTCACTCCGGAACTATGGCTATGTCGCCAGGCGGGTTCAATCCCTACAAGATTGGTATCGAGTTGTTCCGCGACATCGAAGAGAGATGGAATAAGGGTCGCTTTGGGAAGCCGTGGAATGAGTGCGATGATATCCATGAAAAAGCGCGCTGGGATCTGAAACTCGGACTAGGCCGCGAGAAGATGTTTGAAGTTCGGCGCAATTACAACGATGTGACCTTCATCGACGAGTTTCTGACCGAAGAGTTTTGCGTTCGTAATAAAATGTTCGTGTACAAGTTTAATCGTCGAACAGGTCAATACGAGGTCGATACGAAGGACTTCAAGGCGATTAAGCGGCAATTGTTGTTTCAATTGACCAACTTCGGACAGCCGATCATTCAGGTCGAAGATGCCAATTTTGAAAATCGTGGCGAACTCCTGCTGACCCATCTGTGGGAAGGTGTCGACATGCAGCCGGACTACATGCGTGAGACCTTAAAGAATGTTGCGGCGATTTGGGGCAGACCGGTGAACTTGGCGACTGTCCAAGACAATCAGCCGATGGTGTTCCGCTGCGAGGCCAGTGGTGAGCTTTCTGAACATAAGGTCGGCGATGCTCATCAGGGCCCGAACTCCGAGTCGGCCTCT
>CANHQR010000007.1 GCA_947462815.1 Pseudobdellovibrionaceae bacterium | reverse complement strand
CAAAGGTTTGTTTGAGATCCGTAAACTTCTTGAAACTTCGGCTGGAGATTTCGAATTGGCGATTGAAGGATCGCAGCTTGTTGTTCGGCTGGGATCGAGTGTCCTAATGGTTCGACTCATTGAAGGTAAATTCCCCAATTACAACCACTTCATCCCGCAGAATTTGAACAGCCACGCAACCGTCTCTCGAGCCGCGCTGTTGTCCTCTCTGAAGCGTGTATCGTTGCTATCGAATCAGAAATATAAGGGCGTTACGCTTGCTTTGACGAATGGCAAACTTGAGATCACATCCAACAATCCTGAACTCGGCGATGCCAAAGAAGAGATCGAAGTCGACTACAAAGGCGGCGAAATCAAGATTGGTTTCAATGCTCGGTACGTCCTCGACGTATTGGGTAGTTTTGAAGACGACGGTGTGGATTTGTCGTTGAACGATCAACTTTCGCCGGGAATGTTACGCCCCATGAACGACAAGAGCTACACTTGCGTCGTCATGCCGATGCGGATCTGATTTCCAAAACAGCGATCGAGGCCTATGCGCTTAGTTGAATTGAAGCTGCAAAACTTCCGAAACTTTGCAGCTCAGCGCCTGGAGCTCAAACCTCGTCTCAATTTCTTCGTCGGTGCGAACGGTCAGGGAAAGACTAATCTACTTGAAGCGGTCTACTTGTTATCGCGTGGCGAAAGTTTTCGTCCCGCAGACCGCGAGCATCTGATTCGCAATGTTTTTGAAGGCCAGTCTGAAATTGGAATCGCACATCGCTCCAACCTCAATCAGGCCAAATTGATTGCGACCTTGGATGGTGAACTAGGTCGACATCTGCTCATTTCACAAATTCAAGATTCAAGACACACTGTCGAGTTGGATGGAAAACGCACGGGCTTTTCCACATTGGCTTCGCAAGTTCCCGTGATTTTATTTTCTCCCGAGAGCTTAGCGGCAATCAAAGATGGCCCGGATTCAAGGAGGCGATTGGTTGACGAGGGCTTACTGACCCGTGGCCGAGTTGGAGCTCAATTGCTTCGCGACTACTCGCGGACCCTGCGGGCTCGAAATGCGCTCTTAAAGCAGCTCATGGAAGGAGATTCTCGGGCGAGCACTCGCGATAGCCTGGCGAGTCTGACATCCATCTTTCTCGTTCTCGGAGCCCATCTCGCGAGCGAACGCACAAAGCTTTTGCGAGACCTCCTGCCGTTTTGGCGCGAAGCCTTTGCATCGATTACCCAGAGAACCCCGGAAACCTTGGGTTTACGCTACGAAGTGAGTGGACAGGAGAGCTTGGATTGGACCGAAGCGCAGATATTTGACGTTATGAGTCACCGACAACAAGAATTGGCGGCGCGCGAAGTGTCTGCAGGCAGTTCTCTGGTCGGTCCACACAAGCATGACCTCAAGTTTCTAGTCGCTGAAAATGACTCACGTTTTTTCGCCTCACAGGGTCAACAAAGAGCCTTGATTCTCGCCTTCAAAATCGCTCAAATAAACCTCCATCGAACGACTGTGGGACGCTATCCAATTTTACTTTTGGATGACGTCATGTCCGAACTGGACGCCGACAAGCGCAGTCGCCTGATGCAGTTTTTGGAGGGGATCTCGGCTCAGGTTCTCCTCTCCGCCACAGACCTCACTTGGTCACAAGAATTCGCGCCGCAAGATAATGCGGTCTTCTCTGTGAACGCCGGTGAAGTTCGGTGCGTGGAGAGTCGGGACCGACTGGATCAAATGCGATCGACAACGCTTGGCCTGAGGGCCGACGTCAATTGAGGTGCTGCAGGTGACCGACAACGCGACCAATAATTCGCCCGTAACGACGAACGCAGACACGGCCGTCAATCCTCCGTCCAGTACGGCTGTGAATACGAACTACAGTGCGGACTCTATTCAAGTTTTGGAAGGCTTAGAGGCTGTTCGAAAACGACCTGGCATGTACATCGGTGATACGGGGGTTCGCGGCTATCACCATCTTGTGTATGAAATCGTGGATAACTCGGTCGACGAACATTTGGCCGGTCATTGTAAACGGATCATCGTGACGATCGGTGCAGATGAATCGATCACCGTCGAAGACGATGGACGCGGTATTCCTGTCGCCCAACATAAAAATGGGAAGTCTGCCCTCGAAGTCGTTATGACCGTCTTGCATGCCGGCGGAAAGTTTGACGGAGGCTCGTACAAAGTTTCCGGTGGACTTCATGGTGTCGGTGCATCGGTCGTCAATGCGTTGAGCTCTCGCTGCTCTGTAGAGGTTCATCGCGAAGGTTCAGTGTGGCAGCAGACCTATGAACGTGGAAAACCCCAGGGAGAAGTGGGAAAGATAGGGACTTCGCCCAAAACCGGCACAAAGGTCACCTTTAAGCCGGACACGACGATTTTCAAAGGTGATGAGATCACTTACAACTTTGCTACCTTGGCCAACCGATTTCGTGAATTGGCCTTTCTTAACGCGGGTCTTTACATCTGCCTGAACGACGAACGCACTGGAAAGAAACAAGAGTTCCAGTACACCAACGGCCTGAAAGAATTCATCTCCTACCTCAATGAGTCGAAGAAAGCTCTGCATGCCGAGGTCGTTCACTTCC
This sequence comes from Pseudobdellovibrionaceae bacterium, assembly GCA_947462815.1. GTDB lineage: Bacteria > Bdellovibrionota > Bdellovibrionia > Bdellovibrionales > JAMPXM01 > UBA2339. The sequence goes on along the minus strand of CANHQR010000007.1, from coordinate 82,602 downwards.
GTGGCAGCAAAGACAATGTCGAGGTCGAAATTGCGATGCAATGGAACGATTCCTATTCGGAATCGATCTACTCGTATTGCAACAACATCAACACGATCGAGGGTGGAACGCATTTGGTGGGTTTGCGTGGCGCTCTGACTCGAACCGTAAATGCGTACGCTCAGGAAAAGAACTTACTGAAAGATCTCAAAGAGACTTTAGAAGGCGACGACATTCGTGAAGGCTTGGCCGCCGTTGTCTCGGTAAAAGTTCGTGAGCCTCAGTTTGAGGGTCAGACGAAGACCAAACTTGGCAACACAGAGGTTAAAGGGATCGTCGAGTCCTTAGCTAATGACAAGATGGCGGATTGGTTCGATCGCAATCCTTCCGTTGCCAAAACCGTCATCGGTAAGTGCGTAGAAAGTGCGCGGGCACGAATTGCAGCTCGTAAAGCTCGTGAACTCACTCGACGCAAAACGGCCCTTGAAGGTAACTCGCTTCCCGGAAAAATGGCAGATTGCCAAGAGCGAGACCCAGCACTCTGTGAACTCTACTTGGTCGAGGGTGACTCGGCAGGTGGATCGGCTAAACAAGCGCGAGATCGGCGTACTCAAGCGGTGTTGCCTTTGCGAGGTAAAATTCTCAACGTCGAAAAAGCCCGCTTCGACAAAATGCTCGGCAACGAAGAGATCAAGATGCTGGTCGCGGCGCTGGGCACAGGGATCGGCAAGGATAACGTCAGCGCGGATAAAATTCGCTACCACAAAATTGTGATCATGACGGATGCGGATGTCGACGGATCACACATTCGCACTCTGCTTCTGACTTTCTTTTATCGGCAAATGCCGGAAGTTATTGAACGTGGTTATGTCTACATCGCTCAACCACCGCTCTATCGTGTGAAAAAGGGTAACAGCGAGCGCTATATCAAAAACGAAGCCGCGTTGACCGAGTACTTGATGGATCACTCGTTGGGCGGGCTCCACATCAAAGGTCTCAAGGATGGCACCGCTGAGGCTGATCTTAAGGATTTCGTCCTGACGGTTCAGCGACACGAGTCGCTTTTGCGAGCCATGAGCGCCAAGTACGATAAAGACTTTGTAGAGTTTTTGGTTTCGCGTCTCACGAAGAACAAATCAGACCTCATGAAGCTTTTGGCGAGCAAAACTGAAATCGACCGCATGATGACCGATTTCAAAGAGTGGATCGCGCAGAACACGCTATCCGGTCTGCTGGACGCCACTTACGTGGTGGAGGAAGACGGCGAAACTCCCGTGCTCAAGGTTCACACGACCCGTTATGGAACGAAGATGACCACAGTCTTGCGCCCCGAAACGGCTCGAGCCTCGGAGTGGATTGAGGTCTCGGCGCATTGGACGAAGTTCCATAACTTCTTACCTTTGCCGATCGAAATGCCATCGGAGTCTCAGGACAAAAAACCTCTCGTATTTGAGAGTTACCACTCTTGGTTGAGTCACATTCTGGAGATCTCAAAGAAGGGTATGTATATCCAGCGCTACAAGGGACTGGGTGAAATGAACCCCGAGCAGCTTTGGGAAACGACTCTCAATCCAGAGAACAGAACACTTTTGAAGATCTCGATTGATGACGTTATTGCGGCTGACGAAACCTTCTCGGTTTTGATGGGCGACGAAGTCGAACCTCGCCGAAAATTCATCGAATCCAATGCGCTGTTGGTCGGCGAACTCGACGTTTGATTTGAAGGGAAGTTGAGAGATGGCAAACGATACGCCTGATAACAGTCCGCAAGAAAAAGGCATTTCCCGCGTCGATATCAACCAAGAGATGCAGGAGGCCTACCTCCAGTACTCGATGAGTGTCATCGTGGGCCGCGCGCTCCCAGACGTCCGAGACGGCTTGAAGCCCGTACATCGTCGTATTCTCTATGCGATGTATGAACTCGGTAATACTCACGATAAGGCCTATAAAAAATCAGCCCGTGTGGTCGGTGATGTAATCGGTAAGTATCACCCACACGGAGATCAGGCCGCCTACGACACAATGGTGCGTATGGCTCAGGATTTTTCGCTCCGCTACCCCTTGGTCGATGGCCAAGGCAACTTCGGATCCGTCGACGGAGATTCACCGGCGGCTCAGCGATACACTGAAGTGCGGATGACGGAGTTGGCGGAAGCCCTTCTCGAGGATATCGAAAAGGAAACCGTTCCCTTTGGTCCCAACTATGATGACTCGCTACAGATTCCGCTGTTGTTGCCATCGAAATTTCCCAACTTGCTGGTTAATGGAAGTGCGGGGATTGCGGTGGGTATGGCGACCAATGTGCCACCTCACAATTTGGGTGAAGTGATCGATGGCTGTGTCCATTTGATACGCAATCCCGATTGCGGAATCGACGAATTGATCGAGCGAATTCCGGGCCCAGACTTCCCGACAGGCGGAATCATTCTCGGGCGGGAGGGCATCCAGTCGGCGTACAAAAAGGGTCAAGGAAGTATCGTCTTGCAGGCGGTCGCCGAGATCGTGGCCAACAAGGACCGCGAAGAGATCATTGTCACCGAGATTCCCTACCAGGTGAACAAGGCTAAGTTGATCGAGAGCATCGCCGATTTGGTTCGAGATAAAAAACTCGAAGGCATTTCGGATATTCGCGATGAATCCTCTCGCGAAGGTATGCGTATGGTAATCTTGGTGAAACGTGGCGAAAATGCGAGCGTCGTTTTGAACCGACTCTACAAGTTCACCCAAATGCAGACCTCGGTGGGCGCTAAGATGCTGGCCTTGGACGCACGCAACCAGCCGAAAGTCTTCAACCTCCGTGAGATGTTGCAGGCCTTTGTTGAGCATCGAAAAGACGTTGTCACCAAACGATGTATTTTCGATTTAAAGAAAGCCGAAGCTCGCGCCCATATTCTCGAAGGTTTGGCCAAGGCCCTCGATTTGATCGATGCGGTCGTGCAGACGATTCGTGAATCAAAAGAAGTGAATGTTGCGAAATCCAACCTCATGGAGCGCTTCCAGTTTAGCGAACGCCAAGCCGTCGCGATTTTAGAAATGCGACTCCAGCGACTGACTGGACTTGAAAGACAAAAGATTCTGGAAGAATTGGCTGAGATCAAGAAAGAGATCGAGTGGTTGAAGTCCGTATTAGCGGACGAGTCCAAAGTCTTCGACATTATCGTCGGCGAACTCGAAGAGATTAAAGCGAAGTTCAGCAACCCGCGCCGAACCCAGATCACCGGAGATGTCGGCGATATCGAGGACGATGACTTGATTGCCCACGAACAAGTTGTCGTGGTGTTGACTGACACCGGCTACATCAAGCGTATTCCGCTTGATGAGTACCGCTTGCAGAAGCGCGGCGGAAAGGGCCTCAAGGGAACAGAGACTCGCGAAGAAGATTTTGTGTCGGACATTTTTGTCGCAGACACGCATACGACGCTCTTGTTCTTTACGAATAAGGGGAAGCTCTATTGGCTCAAAGTTCATCGATTGCCTCAAGGCAACCGAACTTCTAAGGGCAAGGCTCTGGTGAACGTGCTGTCGCTCTCCAATGGCGAGAAGGTCATGGCCGTTCTTCCCGTGGATCAATTCGATGAAAACAAGTATGTCGTGATGCTCACTGAGAAGGGCATTATTAAAAAGACGTCGCTTGGCGAATTTTCGAATCCACGTCCGTCAGGCATCATCGCTCTGACCACCGATCTCGAAGATAAGGTAATTGATGCCAAAGTCTCCAACGGACGTTGCGACATCTTTATTGCAACTCGTGATGGCATGTCGATCCGCTTTGATGAAGGTGATGTCCGACCGATGGGCCGGAGCGCTCGCGGCGTAAAGGGCGTGACCCTGGGCAAAGACGATATCGTCGTCGGTATGGAGATTATCGATAAGACCTCGAAGGCCACTATTTTGATGGTTACGGACAATGGCTACGGAAAACGCACGCCCACTGAAGAGTACCGAGTTCAATCGCGGGGCGGCGTCGGTATTATCACGCAGAAGACGACCGATAAGGTTGGAGCCGTTGTGGGCACTCGAACCGTTCTCGATACTGACGAGATCATGATCACGACGGATCGCGGGCAAACCATTCGCATGATGGCGTCGGGAATTTCGGTCCTAGGCCGAAACACTCAAGGTGTGCGCCTCATCAACCTCAACACGGACGAAAAGGTAACAGGTATTGCGCGGATCGCCGACTCTGGAGATGTGGAGTCGGGTGCGACGGAATTGAAAAACTGAGTTTAGGCTTGGGCCGGGAAACGAAGAACCGGCCTCAGCCAAGCAAATAGGTTGGCTGGCTCAATGAATCAGCGCAATCCGAGGGAGCATGCGGGTGTTCCGAGCGACAAAGTTGATCATGCTTTGCTTCGTTACCCTGACTTTGACGGGATGCTTATCCTCATCTCGAATTGAGTTGAATCGAGCTAAGGAACTTCTCTCGCAAAAAAAGGCATCAGAGGCCGTTGCTCTCTATGAAAAAATCATTGAGCGAGAATCTCAGAAATCCACGATCGGGAAAGAGTCACCTGAACTGATTGAGGCGGCGCTGGAAGCGGCGCAAATTCAACAATACGAGCTCAAGAACTTTAAGCGTGCGCTCTCGCACCTCCAGCTCATCATTCAACAATCTCGTAGTTCGAATCAGCGCCGCACGGCTCAGCAACGAGTGGCCATGCTTTACTTGAATGACCTGCAAGATTTTGATCGCGCGATTGCGGAACTGTCCAAGCTCCTGACGCTTCCCATGAGTTCAGCGGAAGAGATCGATTGGCGGCATCAGCTCGCGCGTGCGTACTATTATAAAGGTGATTACACTCAGGCGCTCATTGAGATTGAGCAACAGCTGCGACTCGAGGGTTTAGGTCGCGAAGACCGTTATAAGACCAGGCTTTTAGAGGCGAATATCTTGGTCGCCGCAAAAGACCACGAACGCGCATCGAAAGTGATGACCCAGATGATTCAGGATGAACCTGAGCGCGCCGAACAGGATCAAATTCACTTGATGTTGGCAGTGAGCTACGAAGAGCGACGTGATTTCCTACAGGCGATTGCCGTGCTCGAATCCATCCAGGATCGTGACCCTCGAAAAGCCTTTATTGAAGAAAAAATTCGGTCACTTCGCGAGCGTCAGTCCCAGCAGCCAGGCGCCCGCGGATTTCGAAAGTAACGAGCACTCGGCTTCGCAAGGAACTGAGTCATCACCCGAAGAAAAGAGGGGGGCATCGTGCTCGATCGACGTTCGGCTTTGTTTTTAGGGATGGGATTTGAGGTCCTCGGAGCGATTGCGGGCGGGTACTATTTAGGCCACGCGATTGACGCGAAGTATAAAGTCTTTGGAGGTTACGGAGGACCTTTACTTGCTGTATTTGGGTTAGTGGGTTGGATGATCCACCTGATTTGGATCGTCCGAAAGCTTGAAAAAGAGGACGAGTCTAACGAGTCAAAGCCATCAAGCTGAGGTGGGTCGATGACACAAGGTTATCTCCTGGCAGCGTTCACAGGTGCTTTGGCCTTGGCGGTCGGGCTGATCATCAAACTTTTTGCGGAGCCCGCCTTTTTGCTAGGTTACGGGATTGGTGCCGGACTTTTGTTTTTGAATGCCCTCGGGTTGGGCTACGCATGGCCGAGAATCCTTGGGAAAAAATCCGTTGCCCTACCGATTCTCGTCATTGTATCCAAACACGCGCTATCCATAGGGCTGATTTATTGGCTTACGCGACCCAGCAACTCTCTGTTTGCCGGGGGCTATCGTACAAGTCATTTATCTGAAAGTCCGTGGGGTGGTTTTGCTCTGGGTATTGTGTTGGTTGTACCGGCTGCCGTGATCTTGGCTCTGCTTCAATCCCGCGAATCGCAGGATGAAACTTTTGAAGAGTCGAAAGACGACTCGAAGGTTCAGTCCGAGGGATCCAAGGATTAAAGCCAAACCTCGAAGGCAAGTCTTGAAGGCGAACGTTGGAGGCAACTTCCAGACGTTCCTTCGGGAAGCTCGTTCTAGAAGCTCGCTCAAGAAGCCCCTCTAGAATGAGGTTTGACGAACTGAGATCGAAGAACCGAGACGTCACACAGGATCCGAGCGTGATGAAGATATCGAGTTGATAAGACGGAATTGATAAAACTGACTTGATAAAATCGAGTGGGTAATTTCGATCGAACAATCGATCTTTCGGGATCGATGAATGGAGTGCGGTGGCACAGTTCAATTGGTTTACATACGCAGGCATCGAATACAAAACGAGCTATCTCGCAGCCAATGTGGTGGTGACCGCGGGAATCGTTGCATTCTCTCTCGCTGCACGAGCCGCTCTTGGAAAGGGTGAGGCTGCAATCGTCCCCGCGGGATCTCTATCTTTGAAGGGATTGACAGAGGCCGTTGTCGAGCTCGTCGACGGTATGGTGAAGATGGTCCTTGGCGAAAAGGGTCGTATCTACCTGCCACTCTTTGGTGCGATCTTCTTCTATATTCTTTTGAACAATCTCTTTGGCCTCGTACCCGGAATGACCTCGGCGACGGCCAATATCAACTTGGCCTTCGCTGTGGGTCTATTCTCATTCGTCGTTTATAACGCCATCGGATTGAAACATGGCGGCTGGCACTACGTGGCTCACTTTGCAGGACCTATTTGGTGGCTCGCGCCCTTGATGATTCCGATCGAGATCATTTCACATGCTGTTCGTCCCTTGAGCTTGGGCATGCGTTTGTCGATTAACATGTCGGCCGACCACACCATCCTGGGGACTTTCCTGGAACTGACAAAGGTCGTCGTGCCGGTCATCTTTTATGGTATGGGGACTTTCGTCAGCTTTGTTCAGGCCTTTGTCTTCACGATGTTGTCGATGGTGTATGTGATGATGGCGACGTCGGACGATCACTGATTTGTAATTGAATTGTGTTGATCGTGAGCTTTGTTTTGGATTAAACCCACAGCGCTGTCGCTTTGGGAAACTGGCTTGGTGAGTTGATCTGGAATCTCGACTGTAGCGATCTTGGAATGTTCTGAGCTGAAACTCCACGTGACGGGTGGACACAGCAAAAGGGCAGAGGCACGAGATCTCCGCAGCCGAGGCGTCGGGTCGGCGAACTAAAAACTTGTAACACAAACGAGTGGCGTCGATGAAAACGGCGTCCAACGTAAGAACAAAAGGGACCGGAAGGTAACATTATGAAGAAGCTCGCATTGGTTTTCGCATCCGCAATCGCAACCACCTTCGCCGCATCGGCTGCATTCGCACAAGATGTAGCAGCTACAGCGACAACAACAATGAACGCAGCCGTTGGTTCGACACTCGGTTGGGTTGCATTGGGCGTTGGCATCATGATGGGCATCGCCGTTTTGGGCGGTACTTTGGGCCAGGCGCGCGCTGCTTCTACAGCTCTCGACGGCATCGCACGTAACCCTGCGGCTTCGGGCAAATTCCTTCTCCCGCTGGTTCTTGCTCTCGCCCTGATGGAATCTCTCGTTCTCTTCGCATTCATCATCGGCCTCGGCATGCAGGGCTCGGTGGTTGAGGTTTTGAAGACTCTCGTGAAATAATTGAGACTTCATTCAGGCCCTCAAGCTGGGCTTGAGTCCTGCAGCCTAGAAAACAAGAAAGCTAGATTTGCAAAACAATAGGCGACCAAAAGGATTTAAACCCTTAGGTCGCCTTTGTTTTTGATGATTCGAGAGATTTGATCTCGAACGAAAAGCAGACTCAGACCAAAGGCCGTCTTTGTGGAGGCTGAGTTAGAAAAAACCCAATTGAAACGCGCTTAACCCAACAAACTTATTCAGCAAGTGCCGATAAGAAGTCGATGGCGTCTCGGTCAGCGGCTCAATCCATTCAGGGCACTCCAACGGAGTCGGAACCTCTCGATCCTTCTGCGAAGAAGGACGCCGACCCCCTTCGCCCCACGCTCACCCCTTCAGTCAGCCAAACAGACAAACAGACAGACAAACAAGCAGATCAACAAAATACTGAAGCTGCGACAAGTTCATCGCCAAGCGGGGAAGCGGCTCCTCAGGATCGCCTTATTGTCCTGGCAAAAGATGTTGCCTCTGTGAAGAGCATGTCCAACTTCCTGAACCGTCGAGGCGTCGAGACTTTTGTCACGAATCAGCTCAACGATGCGGTGGACCGACTCACACAGGGCTGGACAAGGTTCGTGCTTCTAAGCGTGAACTTTCCTCACCCTAAGGTGGAACTGATCCCCCAGCTCTTTGCACAGAGCTTCGCGGCCGAGACAATTGCTTTTGGAGAAAGCTCCGACCGAAAGACCGCACAAAAGCTCACGGCTTCTCGGGCCAGAAACGTGATCTTTGGTAGCGCCAGCGGGCCCGTTGTATTGATGCGCTTGAAACAAGTGCAGCGACAAGACCTAGGGCAAAGAGACGATGAAGAGACGACAAGAGGCGCCGCTGGGCCAGAAGATTCTTCCGACGAGGTTCGCGTCAAGGGTAGTGGTGGCCCCGGCTTCAATAAATCTGTTCACGTCAAGGGCGGGACATCTGCAGCTGACTCGGCACAGGCTCGAGAAGAGGCGGCGTCTCGATTTTTGCGAGCCTTGAATGAAAGTGGCGAGTCAGATCGAGACAATGTAAGCCCCACTCCTGATTCCGAGTCTTCGGAGCGAGGCGAATCGCAAGACGACCTTTCTCAAGAGTCTTCAAGGACGGGAACGAAAAACAAAAAGCCCGAAATCATAATTCAAAAAGGCGCTCGAGGCTCTGCGCCCAAATCTGTCGCCGAGCAGATTCAGGCTAACCAGTCCGGCAAAACACCCGGATCTAGTTTTGAAAGTGGTCCAGGCCAGGGACGCAAACCTAGTCCTGAACTGGCAGCTGATGGCAAGGCACCCGGGAACGCGGGTTCAATCACGGAACGTGGGTCTTCGGGGAAAATCAGCGCGGCGAAGTCGTCGCGACCCAATTTGCCATCAAGTCACGCTCTAATCATGCCGACCCGAAAGTCAAAAGTGCATGAGGCCCTACAGTCGGGTCAATTGAGTGCCGAGAAAAGTCATGACATCGAGTCCTCGAAGCCGGGAAGGCAAGAAGCTTTAGGGCAACCGCCACAAGCGCCGTTTGAAGCTCACGGCTCGACCCCTATGAAATTGGAGCCAAAACCTGAGGCCTCCCCAAAGGATGCGGAGCCGGAGATTTCGCCTGCAGCCCCCGCACTACCGACCGAAGAGGCCACGCAGACAGATATTGAAATTGCAGCTCGTTCGGCTCTTAGGAGAGTGTATGGAGAGCCAAGGAAAGAGCCAGATATTCTCCTTGAGTATCGAAGCGTCGTGATCCTCATCGTACACGTCGAATCCTTCATGGGCACTATCATGCTCGCTGAAGGTCGCGGTATGTCTTCGGCATCAACTCGGTTGCCGACTTTGGAACGAGAGTTTTTGAATGCCTTGGCTGAACGCGGTCATGAGATCCGCATCAGAGATCTTCGGTCGATGCCCTTTCCAAATGCTGCTGTTGCGGAAGAAGCCTTTATGGCCGCTGAAATGAGTGCTGTTAGTCGCAGTGATGACTATGAGGCCGGGATCGCATTCCTCAATCTCATACCATCAGAGGCTGTGATCGAAGAAACTAAGGATGGGATGCTGAAGATCGGCATCGAAGACGTGGAGCCGAATTCACGGATCAACTTCGACGTCTTTATCTATCTGCCGATTAACGCAAAGTATTTGAAGTACGTACGCCAAGGCTATGCCATTAGCGCTGAACAAAGCAGTCGCCTCAAAAGTCGTAGTGTGGGCTCCTTTTATCTGGAGAAGGCATCTCGAGAACACTACTTGCAGCACAATATTGTGAAGAGCGTTCGCAGGGGTATCCAAAAAAAGTAACAGTGACTTTTCGGCCGAATTCAGAATCTGCGGCGTTGAAACCAAGCCATCATGACAGGAACAAGCAGAAGTAGAAATCCTGAGCGTGACGACTCAATCGGCAACGATGGACTTTTGGCATTTGCGAGAAGGGCGCAGGATTCTGCAGAGGGGCTTGATGTATTGAAGGAAGTCGCCTCATCGGCGGTTGGCGCTGGGGGAAGCTCGCTTGGCAGCTGAGAACCACTTCGCCAAGTCAGAGAAAGCTCCACGGCAATCTGCGGTCGAACAACTTGATGTGAGTCGGCGGAACTGTAGATGATCTCGCGCCAATCAAGCGGTGTTAAATCGGGACGAAGTGCGGCGATCCAGGCCGCGACGCCGGAGACGAGTGGCGTAGACATACTCGTTCCTCTTAGGCCTCCGTAAGAGTTCTTAATCCATGTTGAGACTAGGTACTCGTCTAGGGATCCACCACGACTTACAGAGTCGCCTCCTGGCGCATAGACCATTCGCGGGGATCCAGGCAGTGTCGAGGAAAAGTTTGAAAATGCTGATCGGTGCCCGAGCGAATTGATCGAACCAACGGTCAAGACGTGAGGTAATGCCGCAGGCGAAAAGCTTCTTGCGTCCATGCCCGCGTTGCCTGCAGCGACAATGGGCAGCGCACCCTGTGAGACGGCATAGTGGAAGGCTTCAAGCTCCGCCCGGCCGGGAGGACGAGCTAATCCCCAGGAACAGTTGATGATCTTTGCTCCTTGGCGAGCCGCATAGTAGACACCGCTGAGTAGGTCTGAAAGCTTGCCGTCGGTCGAGTGATCAGGAAACGCCTTCACGGCCATCAAACGGGCAAATGGTGCTAAGCCTTCCGAGCCGCGTGCATTCTTGGTCGCGAGAGCTAGGCCAGCGACATGAGTTCCATGTTCGGCCCCAGCATATTGGCCAGGCCTTGGGTCTCCATCGATTTCACCAAAGGCCGGAGAAAAGTCACAACCATGCAAATCATCCACGCACCCATTGCCGTCGTCATCGACCCCGGCTGTGCCATTGGCCTCTAACGCATTGATCCAAAGTTGCGAGATGAGGTCTTCGTGTTCAATTTCAACGCCCGTGTCGACAACGGCAATTAGGATCGGAGACGTGAGCAGCTCTCGGCTCGGCCATTGGAAGCTCGAGCTTTGCAAAGCGTTGGCCCAGTGGGGATCTCTCAGGCTTTGCGGGCGCACATAGCAATCGGGTTCAACTTGCAGGTCACCCTTCGATTTGAGTTGTGCGACTTCCTGGGCGGAGAGTTGAACAACATAAGTCGCTATGACTTGATTTGATTTCGAAAACTGAGCCAAGAGTTTGATTTGCGAGGACTTGAGATGCTTGAGGGATGACCCTTTGGATTTCGAGCTCGAGGAGAGTTCAGTAACTAAGAACTGCCCGGGTACAACATCGTTTAGGCCGCAATCGCCCGCCGCCGCGGGTCCGCCCGAGAAAGTGATGGCGGCCCAAAATATGCCTTGGGTAACGTGCATCAAAATGGGCGGTTTACGTACAGACATAACTTCGCATCGGCGCCCCTGGCCTTAGAGAAAAGGCCAGAAACCGGGCGAGCTCTTACGTCTTAAGATTGCAGAGCAGCCGACAGTTTTGCATCTAGAGGAGCGGCCTGAGGAAGCGAGCTGTCTCACTTTGTTTGGATTTCGCTACGACTTCAGGCGGGCCTTCAGCGACGATCTGTCCCCCCCGTGAGCCGCCCTCCGGCCCTAGGTCGATGACCCAGTCGCTCGCCTTTACGACATCCATGTTGTGCTCGATGACGAGCACGGTGTTGCCCTGTTCGACGAGGCGATGCAGGAGCTCGACAAGCTTAGCGATGTCATCAAAGTGTAGTCCCGTTGTTGGTTCGTCGAGAATATAGAGCGTTCGGCCGGTGCCCCTTTTGGAGAGCTCCTTGGAAAGCTTCACTCTCTGGGCTTCGCCGCCGGAGAGGGTCGTCGAGTTTTGCCCAAGCGAGATATACTCGAGACCAACCTGCGCCAGCGTGTCGAGCTTCCGCTTGATCGCCGAGTGATTTTCGAAAAAAGGTAAAGCCTCGGCCACCGTCATATTCAACACGGAGGCAATATTCTTGCCCTTGTACTGAATTGCGAGAGTCTCCTTGTTGTAGCGAAGGCCACGGCAAGTGTCGCATTCGACAAACACATCGCTGAGAAAATGCATTTCAACTCGAACCTGGCCCGCTCCTTGGCAGGCCTCGCATCGTCCCCCTTTGACATTAAAGCTGAATCGACCTGGAGCATATCCACGCACTTTAGAGTCCGGCAGCGAGGCAAAGAGATCTCGTATGAGCGGGAAGAGGCCCGTGTATGTTGCCGGTGTCGATCGCGGAGTTCGACCAATCGGATTCTGATTGATGTCGATGACCTTGTCGAGCTGGTCGATTCCGAGAATCTCCTTGTGAGGCGATACGGTCCACTGGGCACGGTAAAACTTGTTCGCAAGTGCTCTATACAATGTGTCCATGATGAGGGTGGACTTTCCCGAACCCGACACGCCGGTGACGGAAATGAGACACCCCAATGGCAAACTCACGTCGAGGTCGCGCAGGTTATTACCTGTAGCTCCACGAATCCGAAGCTTTTGCCCGCTGCCTTTTCGGCGAACTTCGGGCACAGGAATTCGCTTACGACCGGAGAGATACATTCCCGTCGTGCTTCTCGCTGAGTTCGCGATTTCCTCGGGGGTCCCTTCGGCAATAATCTCTCCTCCACCTTTTCCTGCCCTTGGGCCTATATCGATCACGTGATCGGCTGTGCGAATTGTGTCTTCATCGTGTTCGACCAACAGAATCGTATTTCCCAAATCACGTAGCTCTCTCAAAATCGAGAGGAGACGATGATGGTCTCTGGGATGGAGACCGATCGAGGGCTCGTCGAGTACGTAGAGAATTCCAACGAGTGCAGAGCCGACCTGCGAAGCCAAGCGAATGCGCTGGTTTTCGCCACCGGAAAGCGTCCGTGTTGGTCGATTCAAGGAGAGATAGCCCGCACCAACGCGCGTGAGGTAGCGCAGCCGATCCTGAATTTGAATCATGATCTTTTCGGCGACAGGTGACTGCTTGGGCGCCCATTGAGTTGAGGCAAAGAGCTGGAGGAGATCCTCTGCCGGAAGAGCGGCCAATTCTGTAATTGTCCTGTTGGAAACAAAGACGTTTCTAGCCTCCTCGCGCAGTCGATCGCCCTGGCAGTCCGGACAGGGACGCATGGCCATCTGATCCACGCCATCCTCATCGTCTTCGGCGTCCGAAGCGCGCTTTACTCGATCTGAAATTCTGTAACTCACGCTTCGAAAGGAGTTATGGGCATCGGGTCCGCCGTAGTCTGTCCGCTCGACTTCTTCAATGTCCACTGTTCCTAATCCATGGCAAGTCGTGCAAGCGCCTCGTGGATTGTTAAAAGAGAAGAATCTTGGTTCGAGCTCTGGGAATGAGAAGCCGCACTGAGGACAAGCGGCGGTGATCGAGTGTTGGGTCCGCGTGTTGTTTTCGAGAAGGGCGAGTGATCCTCCGCCAAGTCGTAGGGCGGAATGTACACTTTCGGCGACACGTGTTCGTAAGCCTGACTTGATGATCAACTTGTCGATGACCAAGTCAATCTCGTGAACTTTGGTTTTGGCGAGCTTTTTAACCCCGGTCAGCTCGACAATTTCGCCGTCGATCCGGGCTTGAATGTAGCCCTGCTTGATCCACTTTTGAATCTCTTGAGAGAACTCGCCCTTTTTTCCCTGAACCACGGGGGCAAGAAGAATCAATTTGTGACCCGCAGGTCGAGAGAGGATGTCATCGATGATTTGATCGGGATTTCGTCCCGTTACCGGAACATGGTGTTTCGGGCATCGCGCCTCACCCACCCGCGCAAAAAGCAGCCGCAAGTAATCGTAAATTTCTGTGACGGTGCCGACCGTCGATCTTGGGTTCAGTCCGACGGACTTTTGATCAATCGCAATAGCCGGACTTAGTCCTGAGATCGAGTCGACCTCGGGCTTTTTGAGTTTTTCAAGAAACTGTCGGGCGTAGGTCGAAAGTGAATCGACGTAGCGCCTTTGGCCTTCTGCATAGATCGTATCGAAAGCGAGGCTGGATTTCCCGGATCCGCTAAGTCCGGTGATGACGCTCAACTTGTTGCGCGGAATTCTCAAGGTGATGTTCTTGAGATTGTGCTCCCGCGCACCGCGTACCACAATGTGATCTAAATCCATATGGGATTCCTTAGTCTTCTTGAGGACCCCTGGGTCCTTATCGGGCCTAAAACTAGAGGAGCGGATTGACGACGGCTTCGACCTCGCGACGGATTCGCTCGAGCCCTGCCGCGGTATGACTCTCAAAGCGCAACACGAGAACCGGCTGAGTGTTCGAGGCCCGAGCCAGGGCCCATCCATCGGCGTAGCTGATACGAATGCCGTCGATGAGATTCACCTTCCGATCAGGTGAATCTTTGAACTTCGTCTTCAAAGCCTCAACGATGGAGCGCTTCTTGTCTTCGGTCGTATCAATTCGAATTTCAGGAGTGTTGAAAGCGCTTGGTAGCCCCTCGAGCAACTGCGCGATGCTTTTTCCCGACTTCGCAAGGATCTCGACCAAACGAAGTCCGGCATAGGGCGCATCGTCGTAGCCGTAATTGCGATCGTTAAAGAATACGTGACCAGAAAGCTCGCCTCCAAAGGGCGCCTTCTCTTCCTTAACTTTCGATTTAATCAGGGAGTGACCTGTCTTCCACATGACGGCGCGACCGCCGCGAGATCGAATGTCGTCATAAAGTCGATCTGAACACTTCACATCGCCTATGATCGTGGCGCCAGGATTTTCCATCAGGACAGCGCGAGAGATCAGCATCATCATTTCGTCGCCGAGAATGAATCGACCTTTATCGTCGACAATGCCGATGCGATCTGCGTCTCCATCAAAGCCGATGCCGATCTTCGCGCCGCGTTTTACGACCTCGGCTTTCAGGGCATCGAGATTCTCCTCAACAGTCGGATCGGGATGATGGTTGGGGAAGCGTCCGTCCGGCTCTTCGAAAAGAATTGTCGGCTGCAGACCGACGGCCTCATACAGACGACGAGCGATGCATCCGCCCGCACCGTTGCCACAATCCAATACGACGCCGATGGGTTCGCCGCCGCGGAAGGTGTTGCCGAACTCTTTTTTGTAGCGCTCGAGATAGGTTGGGAAGATGTCGAAGTCACTGATGCCACCCTGGCCACTGACATAGTCGCGGGCTTCGATGATTTCCCGAAGTCGCTGAATATCATCGCCAAAAATGGTCGATTTGCCGACGCTAATCTTAAATCCATTATACTCAGGCGGATTGTGGGAGCCGGTGACCATGATGGCGCCATCGACGCCGCCCTCGAAGGTTGAAAAATAGGAGATCGGCGTGGTCACAAGACCTAAGTGAACGACATGTGCGCCACTCATGCGCAAGCCCGTCTCAAGTGCCTTCACCAGCGAAGGGGAAGATAAGCGAGCATCGCAGCCGAGGGCCACGCGCGGTCGCTTCTGATCAAAGCGCTTGGCGTAAAAGCTGACGTAGGCTCGCCCCAGGTCTTCAGCAAAGGCGTCATCGTAGTCCGCGCCGACCACGCCGCGGATGTCATACTCACGAAAGATCACAGACTTCATCATAGTATTTACCTCGCTATGCTATACTCTGAACCGCGCCAAGAACTCCGTGTCGACCTCTTGGATGAACGGGGTCGCTTCGAGTCAGGCTCTCGCCTGCATTCGAACATTTGCCCCTAGAATTGCAGCGATCATGGATCCGGCCTCGGCGCGCCGGACTTGACCGGTCTTTATGAGATCATCCGCGGTGCCATGATCGACGCTTGTACGGATGAACGGCAATCCCAAAGAAATCTGATAGCCCTGGTTTTGCCCGTGCAGGGTCTTAAAGGGAATCAATCCCTGGTCATGATACAGGGCAATAACAACCGAGTACTTGTCTCGCTGTAGGGGAGTGAAGGCGGAGTCTGCGGGAAGGGGACCGACGGCCTGGTGCCCAAAAAGACGTTGCAACCGCGCCTCCTCTCGGCCCATCAAGCCGTTTTCGCCGGCGTGGGGATTGAGTCCGAGAAATGCGAGCGGCAGTTGACGCTTTTTAGTCGCAAGCCCTGCCCGCAACTCTTGAGCCGCCGATAGAGCGCGACGAAGACAGGGCGCTGAAAGAGCACGGGGCACTTTCGAAAGTGCAATATGATCTGTGGCGAGAACAAGATTCAGTTCCGGACCCGCATACCCTTGCACGGGATTGTAGCCAAACACCTCGCGCAGCGCGCCGTTGTGTCCGAGCTCGCGCAGCCCCAGGCGACGAAAGCTCGTTTTGCGAATCGGGCCGGTGATCACGGCGTCTACCATGCCCTCGTGTGCAAGCTCGAAGGCCCGGAGTGCTGCAGCTGCAGCTCCCTGTCGTCCGTGTTGCCACCAGCTCAGCTGCCCCGTCATGGCGGCCGCGACCGCACCTTCGGGCGAGGCTTCAGCGACGATGCCAGTTGGCGGCGGTAAGGAACTGAACACGACGAAGCCAGCGAGCGGATGTCGTCTCCGTCGATTCATTGGATTTCGCGTTGATGTGAGAAGCTGTCGAATGGCGAGATCCGTCACGTGCGGACCGATCCCCTCTCCCGCGTTGATGATCGCCAGCGCATTCATCGATGCGCTCACTTGTTAATGCGAATGAAGGCTTCAGAGCGCAGCTGCTCGAGCCACGCATCATATTGTCGTCTAAAGGCCCGCTCGCCGAGGAGGCCACGAATCCGATCTTTCTCTTTCTCGATCTTAGGATCAGGAATGAGCTTTCGTCGCGTGAGCCGAACGATATGGAAACCACCTGAGGCGGGCAAGAGTTGTGGCAAATAATCGCCGGGTGAAAGCTTCGAATTGCTGATTGCCTTTTCAAGCTCCGGGCTCAACTCGCCCGTTTTGAATGTTCCCAATACGCCGCCTAGCTCGAAACCGGGATCTTCAGAGAAGTCCGCCGCGACTCGATCCCAAGGTGCGCCCTCTTTCAGCTTCTGTAGCGCCTCGGCGCCCCGCTTCTTTGCGGCCTCTGCGCCGCCACGCGAGCTGAGGAACAGGATATGTGAAAGACTGTACTCGAAGGCCTGGGACTCGGCGGATTTGCCCTCTGCCATAAAGGCCGCGACGACATCATCCTCGGAAATTTTGATCTTCGAAGTCACAGACTTTTCCACAAGCGCTTGCCGCTCGAGCCCGGTTTTTAGAAACTCCTGATACTCTGCGAAGTCGATGCCTTGTGCGGTTAAGGCCTCTCGCAAACCGTCTCGATTCGTTCGGTTGCGTTTGGCAATGCTTCGAATCTCCTGCTCAACGCGCTCAACTGGTATGCTCAAACCCTGGCGACGAACTTCGCCGTCGAGAATGCGCGCATCGATCAGTTTCTGGAGCGCCGATGTTTCATTCTTCATCAAGGATTGCTTGGTTGCATCGTCGGGAACGAGTTGATCATCGACAAGTCCGCCGCTTTTTAGTTTTTCAATGAAAAGCTTCAGATCGCTTTGCGTGACGATTTCATCATTCACAATTGCGAGAATTCGATCGACCTGTGTCCTAGCACCAACAGCTGGTCCGCCCAGCAACACAAGTGTGGCGAAAACTCCCGCGGCAGCTCGTACGACCTGAGCTTGTCGAGAAGGCTTAGATTCTCGTGGGCTTTGCATAATGACTCCTCGGACGAGACTCGGTTATGACTCCGGCAGTTTGAAATTCCAGTCATTCGCCGGAGTCCGTGCTGATCACGATCGAAGACAGAATGGTTTCATCAATCTTCACAGATGCACTACGAATCTGCTCTTCTAGCCATGTCCTGTAAAGCCTTTGCGCGGCGGCCTCGCGATGTTCACGAATCAGTTGCTCGCGCACCTGGTCAAACTTCAGCTTGCGTTCGCCCTCTTTCGCGAGGACTTCATAGATGTGCCAGCCAAAGGGTGACTTGAGGATCTTGCTGCGCTGGCCAATCCCCATCTTGAATGCCATATCAAAAACATCCAGGGACCCCTTTTCAATCCACCCGGTATCTCCACCTTGCGGCGCTTCCGGTGCGATTGAAAATTGGCGCGCCAGATCCTCGAGCTTTTTTCCCTTGAGAAGTTCTTCCATGATCCTCTGCGCGTCTTCCTCGCGCTCCAAAAGGATCTGCCTCAGCCGTACACGCGGCGGTCGGTCGAAATGTGCCTTATTATTCTGAAAGAGCTCTTTGAGTTCGATCTCGGTCGCTGCCGGAGTCTGCGCGGTCACCGCCTCGAACACCTTCTTTTCCAACAAACTTCTCTGCAGCGAATCGCGCCAAATATCGAAGGCCAGGTTCTCTTCGGCCAACATTCTGCGAAATGAGATTTCATCCTTGTATTCGGCGCGAATCGAAGTGATCCGCCGATCCAAATCTTCGGGGCTCACCTGGATTTTATTCTTCTCGGCCCATTGTCGAGTGAGAGTTTCAACGATGAGGTTATTGGTGACCTCGCGCTTGCTCCGCTCGAGATTCTGCGGGTCTTTGACAGAAAGGGGATCACGATTGCGCAGGAGTTGCGCGAGTCGTTCGCTCAGGACTCGTGTGCTGATCGGTTCGGAGTTCACGATCAGGACAGGTCGCTGAACAAGTCGACCTGACCGAGAGGTGCACTGTGGGCTACAGCCAACGAGGGCGATGAGCCCGAGTGCGGCCAAGCCGAGCGTCAGGACGCTTCGGCTATTCCTCTGGCTCATTCCCTGGCCCGAACGAAAAAGCCGCGACGAGCGCGGCTTTAAAGTGAAACACTTAAAGTTTTGTGCCGACATCGTTAGGGCAGCTTATCCTTGTTCGTGCGCACGGGATACTGTTTGCGAAGCTGCGCAAAGTAAGCGTCGAAGATTTTTTTTCGCTTTTCGTCGAAGACTGCGGCACGAATCGTACGCTTATTCGCTTCAGAGTAAGAGCGGACGCCCGTCTTTTTGATGATGTGGAAACCGTACTGGGTTTCGATCAGACCGCGAACCTCGTTCAGCTTCATTTCCATCGCCGTATTATAGTAGGCGGGCACCAAAGTTAACCCAGTTTGCCAACCCACATCGCCGCCTGTGCGCTTCGACAAAACATCATCTGTGTAAAGGCCGACATATTCTTCAAAAGCGCGTTTCCCCTTTTTGACTTCATTGAAGATCTCGGTGGCGCGATCGCGCGCGGCCTTCTTCTGTTCGGCCGTCGCATCTGGGCGAAACTCGATCAAGATGTGGCTGGTTCGGATCTCGGGATTCTTTTTGTAATAGGCCTGCATCTCAGCGTCAGTGACCTTAATCTCTTGAACTTTATTGCCCAGCTCTCGCTCAATGAGACCCTTGTAGATCTCCTGGCGAATGCGCTCTTTCACGATCGGATCATCCTCGAGCTTTCGTTTAGAAGCCTCTTGAACTCCCATTTCGTAGCGAATGAGGTCCTCTAAAAACTGCTCTTTTGTCGGCGGATTGATGGTTTGGCGCAGAACCTCATCGTATTTGTCCTTGAATTCCTTCACGCTGATCTGCTTGCTGCCGACGACGGCCACGACGTCATTCGCGTTTTGAGCCTCCGCAGTCGGTGCCCCCGAGAGCGCGACGACGGTGCCGATCGATAGTGATAGACTGAGCGCCAAGAGACGGGCGGTACTGCTGCTGGTCTTGCTGAGACGAATCATCCTTAACCCCTCAAAATCTCTGGCCGTTCATCGGCCGCGATCTCACGACGAAATATTCGGTGAGGCCTACGAAAAGGCTAACAAAGGGCATTGGGCGCCGCAAAATAATTTCGCCACAAAAACTCGTATGTGGGGAGTTGCACGGCATGGACGATTGGAAGTTGTTCAGGAGACTGAGTCCGCGGGGCACTCGATCAAGCTGCGCGCGTGGCGCTTTGCATTAGTGAGAGCGGCTTCAAGACTTTGGGCGAGCCCGACATCATGAGCGTCCACGTCCTTGTTTAAGAGCGGCAAGGGATCGCCGACATGAATGCAGACGCGGGCACCCGGCTTGGGAAGATAGGCTTGATTCCAGGACTTCCGGAAAACCCATCCGCGATCGCAATCGGCGACGAGGGGATAAATTCGTCCACCCGTGAGCTTGGCTAATTCAAATACACCAGGCTTGGCTCGATGTCGCGGACCTTTAGGGCCATCGACAGCAACGCTGGGACTCCAACCATCGCGAGCCAATCGCAAGAGGCCGCGCAGCGCACTGACTCCGCCACGAGTGCTCGAGCCGCGCGACACCTTCGCGCCGTAAAGCTCAACCACCTTCGCCATGATGCTGCCGTCTTCGCTCGTCGAAACCATGGCGCATGACTTGTAATAAGGAAGTAAAAACACGAGTCCGAGTTCGTCGCCGTGCCAATGCGCAAAGACGATCGGCTCGCCGTTACGACGGGCCGATTGAAAGGCTGGCGACTCATGGAACTCGACTCTCCAGGTGGCGAGCAGGCTCCGATGCAAAATGAAAGCGAACCAGGGCGCGATTCGTCGAAGTGTCGACTTCATTCGTGCTCTTAACAAATCGCGCATACCCCAGCTCACTGCGAGAGCAGCGATTTGAACTCTGAGGTCAGTGCGGGAACCACGTCAAAGAGATCGCCCACAATGCCGTAGGTCGCTTTTTGGAAAATCGGAGCGTTGGCGTCCTTGTTGATCGCAACGATGACCTTGGAGCCGCTCATACCCGCCAAATGCTGAATCGCTCCCGAAATGCCAACCGCGATGTAGAGACTCGGTGCAACCGTCTTGCCGGTTTGTCCAACCTGCATGCCGTGGGGAACCCAGCCGGCGTCGACGACGGCGCGAGATGCTCCAACTGTCGCGCCACAGGTATCGGCAAGATCGTGAAGCAACTGAAAATTGCTGGCCTCTTTCAGGCCACGGCCACCGGCGACGATAATGTTGGCTTCCGTGAGATCGAGCTTTCCGCTCGCACCTTTGACCACATCTTTAATGATGCTGCGAAGACCTTGGTTGGAGGGACTCGGAATTGTTTTGATCTGCACGGCTCCGCCGCTGGTGGGCTCGCCAACGGGGAGTTGATTGGCCCGCATCAGAATCATTTTCGGCCCGGACCCCAGGAAGCTCACTTCGGCGCTGCATTTGCCGGCGTAGAGTGGACGTCGAACCTGCGGAGCGGCACTGTTGAACTTGAGCTCCGTGCAGTCGCTGACAGCTGCGGTGTCGAGACGAGCCGCGACGCGAGGGAAGAGGTCGCGTGCGAGCATGCTGGATGTTGCCAAGACCACTTCCGCCCCGGAATCACGAATGGCCGAGGCCACCACTTCAGCGAAGAGCTCCGGGTTGTAGCGATCAAAGTCCGCATGGTCCGACACAAAGGCCTCTTGAACACCCCAGCCCGCCAGGCTCTGGGCGACGCCTTGCGCGCCGGTGCCCAACACGAGCGCTTGGGTGTGAAGACCAGCCTGTCGGGTCGCCGTGAATAGCTCCAGCGCGCCCTTTTTGGCTTGATTCGAACCGGGGGCGAATTCGGTCAATACGAGTACTTTAGACATGACTACATCTCCTCGATTCGTACGATTAAAGAACCTTCGCTTCGTTGCGCAGGAAATTTGCCAGAGACTTGGCTTGGTTTGCGGGATCACCGTCGAGCATTTTGACCGGCGGTTTATCGGCTGGTAGCGCGAAAGCAACATGCTTCATTTTCAGCTGCGAAACATCCAGGCCGAGGCCCGCGAGGTTGTGTTCTTTCAAGGTTTTCTTTTTGGCCTTCATAATTCCAGGAAGGCTGGCGTAGCGGGGTGTGTTGAGCCCCTTATTTGCGCCAATGAGTGCGGGTTTTTGCAGAGACAAAATCTCTTTGCTGCCGCCTTCGACCTCGCGCTCGGCGATTAGCGCTTCGCCGACTTCGAGTTTTGAAACCACGGTGGCATGAGGAAATTGGAGCGATTCAGCGAGCATCTGCCCCACGCTCGCGAGATTATCGTCGATCGCTAATTTCCCCGTCAAAACCAAGCCGAACTCACCTTCGGCTTGGATGGCCTTAGCGAGGGCCTTCGCGGTCAGCGATGGGTCGAGGTCATCAGCCGCATCCACCACAACACCCTCGTCGGCTCCCATCGCCAAGGCGGTGCGAAGCGTTTCGACCACGCGAGCCTTCGGGCCCACCGAGAACACGACCACCTGAGTCGCCTTGCCGCTCTCGCGAAGTTTGATGCCTTCTTCGACGGCAAATTCATCGTAGGGATTCATCACCCATTTGATTCCCGCTGGGTCGATCCCGCTCGCATCGGGCTTGAGTTTGATTTTGGTTTCCGTATCGGGAACCTGTTTGATGCACACGGCGACGCGCATGATGCCCTCCGGGAGTAATGGCTCCAGCTCAACCCGTTTGGGCGCTCGAGCCTGCAAATGCAGAACGCTCAAAAAACGAGTGTTCTTTATGCCCGAAAGTTGACCACGAATCAAACCGCGACCCGAGGATGAGCGGACCCGCGGCGAGACCCGTTCGCGCCCCTTGTGGTCGAGCGACAGGTCGCGGGTCTGGTCAGAAATAGACAGACGAGTTGGAGAGGAGTAAGCAGAGAGGACGGATTTGAAAACAAATTGAATTTTCGGCAGGCGAGAACCTGTGATCGCAACGGTCGTCAAGATCGATGGTGACGATCGGTGGCGGTCTTGGGGGTGGACTCGGTCGTGGCAGTTCAGAACGATGCAGTTCAGAACGAATTTAACGCCCGAGTTCGAACGGCTTGGTCGATGTGCAGACGCGCAGAGATCGGCTAAAATAGGGGCTGAGGTTGCAGTTGTTTTTGTCGTGTTTCGACTGGGTTGGGGATGCGCGACAGCAGAAGTACGGGAGCCGTACAGCAGGAGAGGCGATGCAAAAATCATTGAGCTATCTGAGTTCCGCGATTGGGCGGAAGCAGTTGATGGCGATCACAGGACTCGTTTGGAGCGGATTCGTACTCACGCACATGGCGGCGAATCTCCTCATTCCCTTCAGTGCAGAGCTTTACAACAAGTACTCGCATGCGCTCATCACCAATCCGGCGATCTATTTGGCCGAGGGGCTTTTGGTTCTCACCATCCTGGTGCACATCGGAAACGGCATAAAGCTCACCTTGGAGAATCGCCGTGCTCGACCCCAAAAATACGCGATGGGTACCAATGGCTCCAAGGCACCGCGCTTTCAGTCGACCTGGATGATCTTTCACGGCTCACTGCTCGCCGTTTTCTTGGTCTGGCATTTGCTGACCTTCAAGTTCGGCACCAATTACCAAATCGTCTATGACGGCGTACAAATGCGCGATTTGCATCGGCTTGTGATCGAGGTGTTCGCCCAACCCGCCTACGTCATTGGTTACACGCTTTGTATGGTCGGCGTGGGGTTGCATTTGAGTCATGGTTTCTACTCGTCATTCGCGACGCTGGGATTCTACCATCCACGCTATTCGCCAATGATCCATGGCCTCGGCTATGTCTACAGCTTTGTCGTGGCGGCCGGATTCATCATTCCGCCGCTTTACGTGTTGATGACGAAAGCGAATTAAGGGAGAGCGCATGAAACTCGACTCAAAAGCTCCTTCAGGTCCGATCTCGGAAAAGTGGTCGAAACATAAATTCGAGATGAAGCTCGTCAACCCGGCGAACAAGCGCAAGCACACCGTCATTGTCGTGGGCACAGGTTTGGCGGGCGCATCAGCATCGGCCACAATGGCCGAATTGGGCTACAATGTGGTCACGTTGTGTATGCACGAGTCGCCACGCCGTGCACACTCGATTGCTGCTCAGGGCGGAATCAACGCGGCGAAGAATTATCAGAACGATGGCGATTCAGTTTATCGATTGTTCTACGACACAATTAAGGGTGGAGACTTCCGCGCTCGTGAGTCGAACGTTCATCGCTTGGCCGAAATTTCCCCCAACATCATCGATCAATGTGTGGCTCAAGGTGTTCCGTTTGCGCGCGAGTATGGCGGCACGCTGACCAACCGGTCTTTCGGCGGCGCTCAGGTGTCGCGGACTTTCTATGCACGAGGTCAAACAGGACAGCAGCTGCTCATCGGAGCCTATCAGGCGATGATGCGCCAGGTGGACGCGGGTGGTGTGAAGCTCTTCACGCGTCGCGAAGTGATGGACATCGTGCTCGTTGACGGAGTCGCGCGTGGGGTTTTGGCTCGCAATTTAGTGACCGGGGAGCTGGAGTCCTATGCGGCAGATGCCGTGATTTTGGCGACTGGGGGATACGGTAACGTGTTCTTCCATTCGACGAATGCGAAGATGTCGAATACGACGGCGATCTGGCGGGCCCATCGCCGGGGAGCCGCTTTCGCCAATCCTTGTTTCACCCAAATCCACCCGACCTGCATCCCTCACTCTGGCGATTATCAGTCAAAACTGACGCTGATGAGCGAATCACTGCGCAATGATGGCCGATGCTGGGTTCCAAAGACCCCAGGCGACCGTCGTCCGCCCGAGCAGATCCCCGATGATGAGCGCGACTACTTTCTTGAACGCGTTTATCCCAGCTTCGGAAACCTCGCACCCCGCGATGTGGCCTCTCGGCAGGCGAAGTTCCGCGTCGATGAGGGCCGAGGCGTTGGCCCAACGAATGTGGCCGTTTATTTGGATTTCCGCGATGCCATCAAGCGGTTGGGTGAGAAGGTCGTCAGCGAGCGCTACGGAAACCTCTTCGACATTTACGAAAAGATCACCGGCGATAATCCCTATAAGGTCCCGATGCGAATTTATCCCGCCGTGCACTACACGATGGGTGGACTTTGGGTGGACTACAACTTGATGTCGACGATTCCGGGTCTGCATGTTTTGGGTGAGGCGAACTTCTCAGATCATGGCGCCAATCGCCTAGGAGCCTCGGCGCTTATGCAGGGCCTGGCTGACGGATACTTCGTGATCCCCTACACAATTGGTCACTACTTGGCGGGCACGAAGCTTCCCAAGGTTGATACTCAGCACGACGCTTTCCGCGCGGCTCGAGCGGAAATTCAAGGCGGTATCGATCGTTTGATGGCGTTGAAGGGTTCGCGCACTGTTGATGATTTCCATCGCGCGCTCGGTACCATCATGTGGGACAAGGTTGGGATGTCTCGAACCGATGCGGGTCTCAAGCAGGCGATTCAAGAGATTCAAACACTACGTTCCGAGTTCTACGAGGACGTTCGCATCTCGGGAGATAAGTCCTACATCAACCCCGAGCTGGAAAAGGCGGGTCGCGTGGCCGACTTTCTCGAGCTGGGCGAGCTGATGGCGCGCGACGCTTTGGAGCGCAAAGAGTCTTGCGGCGGACACTTCCGTGAGGAGTATCAAACTCCGGACAATGAAGCCCTACGCGACGACGAAAACTTCTGTCATGTGGCCGCCTGGGAATACTCGGGACAGCCCGGACGTACGAATTGGAATCGTCACATCGAACCTCTCAGCTTCGAAAACGTGAAGTTGGCGACCCGTAGCTACAAGTGAGGAATGAATAAATGGCGAGCGCAAACTCTAAAAAAATCAATTTGAAGCTCAAAGTGTGGCGACAGAAGACTCGCGCCGATGCGGGTCGTTTTGAAGAAATCTCCGCCCCCGAGATTCCCGTCGATGCCTCATTTCTTGAGATGATGGATATCGTCAACAACCGCTTGATCAAAGAAGGTCGTGATCCCATCGCTTTCGATCACGATTGCCGAGAAGGGATCTGTGGATCTTGCTCGATGGTGATCAACGGCAATCCTCATGGTCCAGAGCGCGGAACTGCAACCTGTCAGTTGCATATGCGTAAATTCCACGACGGTCAGGAAATCGTCGTTGAGCCTTTCCGTGCGACGGCTTTCCCAGTGATCAAAGACCTTTCTGTGGACCGCACAGCCTTTGATCGAATCATTGCCTCGGGTGGATATATTTCCGTCAATACGGGTAATGCCCCCGACGCCAACGCGCTGCCGGTCCCCAAAGAGAAGGCCGACGATGCCTTCAACTCTGCCACCTGCATTGGTTGCGGTGCGTGTGTTGCGGCTTGTGCCAACTCCTCGGCAATGTTGTTTGTGTCGGCAAAGGTGAATCACTTGGCCGTTCTGCCGCAAGGGGAGCCGGAGCGGGAACGACGCGTGCTACGTATGATGCAGACGATGGAAGAGGCAGGTTTTGGAAATTGCTCAAACACCGGTGCCTGCTCGCTGGCTTGCCCCAAAGAGATCAGCTTTGAAAACATCGCTCGAATGAATTCTGAGTACATGAAAGCATCAGTGAAGCGGCGCGATTAAAAAACGGGCAAAGTTAAGATTCCCTGAAAGGCCTCGAATTTGAGGCCTTTTTTGTTTTCCCCACAGAGTTATCCACAACCCAGACCTCGGGACAGATTCTGTCATCATGAGACAATTTGCGCGGACGCGGCGCGTCCGTCTGAGCACCTAAATAGAGCTTGAATTCAAATCTGACAGGGAATGACAGAGCTGCTTCGCACTATTTTTAATAACGCTGGGCGAAAGCCTAACCTAAGAGGTCACCCGAAGAGTCCTACTTTTGGGGAAAAACACCGCGAAAACACATCACTTGTCCACATCAAGAGTCCTGCAGCTTCCGTCGAAAAGATCGAAGGAGGCCCAAGTGAATGACGAAAAGCTGAATCGGGAATCGCGGCAAAAATCTACGGATGATTCGGATCCGAGGCATCGCGAAACTCTTCGAGTTGACGAGATCTTACGTGATTTGGGCTTTCGCGCCGAGGCACCGGAGTCGACCGCTCGGGCTCTGGTCTTGAATCTCATTCGAAGTGCCTATGGCGAAGAGGCCGCCCGTTCGGCACTTCGTATTTGGAATCAGGATGTTAACAGGCCAGTCCACAAGTCTGAGTTTTCTGAAAACTCAAAAACATCCATGCCTTCGACTCATGCCGAGATTCAACTCTCACTATTCGA
Organism: Pseudobdellovibrionaceae bacterium; assembly: GCA_947462815.1. GTDB lineage: Bacteria > Bdellovibrionota > Bdellovibrionia > Bdellovibrionales > JAMPXM01 > UBA2339. The sequence continues at coordinate 55,902 of CANHQR010000007.1, read as the reverse complement.
TCTTCAGACATCGAGCACGAACACTGAACTCAAAAAATCTTCCTAACTCGAGTCCCCTGTCGACCAAGAGGTCGACACCAATCGCCCAACCAGGAGATCGACCAGAAGGCCGACCAGAAGATTGGCCAGAAATAGTCTCGTCCTGACAGACGGCTGAATTCTTTGGCAATGGCCTCGAATACCATTTTGGAACCACCTCAGGAAGAGGCGGGGCGGACATCGCTGCTCAGGAGGAATTGATGTCGATCCAAAATCCGTACGGCCAGAATCTGGCGAACCAACCCCCTACGACCAAACTCCAAGCGGCCTACTCTCGGGGCTGGGGACTAGTGGCAACGACGATGCTCGTCGCTGGACTTGCTTTGGGCTTTGCCTCCATCGACGAACGAAAAGATCGGCCGGTGTCCGCCGCGTCTGCGATTTCACCCGTATACGCTGGTGAGTTTGTTGTGGAGCTCCAGCGGGCCGTGCACCCCAGCGAGTACGAGTGGCTTTCGCGTGTCCTCGGTGCGCGAGTCACAGACCGAGTTCGCGACAATATGGTCGTCGTGGTCGACGGACGAGAGCTCGCGTTGGAGCGTTTGCGCGAAAATCGATGGGTGAAGATGGTCGAGCCGAACTTCAAATACAAGGCTCTGGCGCTCCCCAATGATCCTGAACTCAAGCAACTCTGGGGTCTTCGCAATACGGGAGCCTCAGACAGCAGTGGTCAGGCCGGGATCTCTGGATTGGATATCAGTGCGGAGCGAGCTTGGGATATTGAAACGGGCTCAGATCGAGTGGTCGTTGCCGTGATCGATACAGGAATCGACTTCAATCATCCCGATCTCAAGCCTCAAGCTTGGATCAACGCCGTTGAGAAAAACGGCAAAACGGGTGTCGATGATGACGGTAATGGTTACGTCGATGACATCCACGGCTTTAACTTCGCTAACAACAAAGGCGATGCAACGGATGACAACGGGCACGGCACTCATTGCGCAGGCACGATTGGCGCAAAAGGAAATGATGGCCGAGGACTCGTGGGCGTCGCATGGAATGTGAAGATGATGGCCGTCAAGTTCCTCGATAAGAACGGATCGGGAAGTTTGGCCAATGCGATCAAGTCTATTGATTATGCGCGACTCAACGGCGCCCAAATCATGAGTAACTCGTGGGGAGGAGGAGGTCGCTCGGAGCTCTTGTTCAAAGCAGTTCAAGATGCGAGCGATGCAGGAATTCTATTTGTCGCAGCGGCGGGTAACGACGGACTCGACAATGATGTGATTCCTAGTTATCCGGCCAACTACGAAGCGCCGAGCGTCGTCTCCGTCGCTGCCCTCGACAATCGCGGCCAAGTCGCAGGATTTTCAAATGTGGGAGTCAAAACTGTGCACGTTGCGGCGCCCGGCGTGAACATTGTGAGCACCGTGCCAGGTGGCAAGTATGACTCGTACTCCGGGACGTCGATGGCGACTCCGCACGTGTCTGGAATTGCCGCTCTCATGCTGTCGCGAGATCCCAACTTAAAGTTTTCGGATATCAAATCGCGGCTGATCAGCTCATCGCGGCCACTGTTCCTCCTCAAGAGTAAAGTCATGTCGGGTGGAATCGCTGATGCCTACTACGCGCTGACGGGACTCACGCCGCCGGCGGATCCGAATGATCCTTCGAAGTTGCCGAATTCTAAGCCTTTGAATATCAGCACCGATCATCCCTACGCGGCGAAAGCGAAACTTGAGCAAACCATCGTCGTGAATGGCGCAAAAAAGGTCGCGATTAAATTTGGCAAATTCGAAACTGAGGCCGCCTATGACACGATTAGCTTCTATGACGCCAAGGGAACATTCGTGGGATCCATGAGTGGCAAGCAACCCGATGGCATGACTTCACCGCTGATCGAGGGCGATCGAGTGACGATTCGGTTCGTGGCTGATGAGACGGTGCAAGCTTATGGCTTCGATATCGAAGCCGTTCTCTATGAGTAGAGCGCACGGTCAGGGTCGCGGAAAACCAAAATGGTGGCGTCGGCTCCTCGTGCTGACGCTCGGGCTGGCTGTATCACTTGGACTGTTCGAGCTCGGTGCTCGAGTCTGGATTCAACACGCGACCGGCAAGGCCTCTCCGGCTGAGTATTTGAAGCTGGGGGCCAATCGAACGGCGGTGGGTGGGCGGCCCATTCAGGGCGACGAGTGCACCATGGCCGAGATGATTCGCAGGCACCCCTTTTCGGGTTATGTCGTGGGTCCACCCACGATCCAAAGACCCTGCACGCACTCGCTTGTTGTGAATGAGCGCGGCACGCTTGGATTAGATTACGAAAAATCCGCCGAGCACTTTGTGATTGCAATCGCCGGTGGCAGTTATGCCGAGCAGGCTTCGGCTCTCTATGAGAATTCTCTTCAGGATTGGCTGAATGCTCGGTTTACCCCACCACGCGGAACAGAATTCAAAGTGGTTTCCGCGGCGAACGGGGGCTGGCATCTCCCTCAGCAGGCTTTCCATAGCATCCTCTATGCGGAGCGCTTCGACTTGGTCGTTCACCTCTTTGGCCTCAATGAGTGGGCCCGCTTCTCGCAACAGATTCCGCTCGAGAAGGTTGCCGCGTTTCATCATCTCGACTTTTCTCCCTTCGTGGATTCCGAGCACGCGAGTCTCTTGAACTGGCTGAATCTCGGCTTACAATTTTGGACTCATCGCCTCACGGCTCAGGGTCCTGAGCAAATCGAGTCCTATGGTTTGGCCCTGCTCATCAAAGTTGCGCAGAGCGAGTTGTCGAAAACGTCATGGGCCCAAGAGGCTCGTGAGCGGCCTGAGCGTATCAACACGGGCGCCATGCCCATGGAGATTCTTTCCGCGCCGATGGATCGCCAACAGGCCGCCGACAAGATCCTCGCGTATGTGAAAAAGATGTCCGGAGCTCTCGGGGCGATGCAGGTCGAAACGCTTCACTTTCTTCAGCCATTCGCTGGGATTGACCCGCCCGCATCGCAAGCCCAACAGCCATGGTCCTATATGGAAGTCTACCCGACTGAAGAATATCGCTGGTTTGCTCGAGACTATTTGCCGCGCGAGGCGCCGGGATTGGTTCGCGATTTGACGCCGATTTTTAAGGATTATCCTGAGCCAGTTTACATCGACGGCGTTCACCACCTCTTTCGCAACGAGGGGTATGTGGGGATGGAAGTCTTGCATGAAGCGATAGGCCTCGAAATCAAGGCGCGCCTCAAGTTGCAAGCTCGAAAAAAACCGTAGGCTCGGCTTGGCTCGAATCAGTTGAACATGTGTTCGTGGAGAAACTTTTCTGCGCGAAGATTCACAAACTCGGGCAAATCCAATTGGGTGCAATGCGAGCCGTAGGGCACTCTTAAGAGTTCGGCACCGCGAATTCGCTGCGCCATCGCGACTTGATGTGAGGGCGGCGTGACGCCATCTTTAGACCCGCTCACGACGAGTACCGGAACATCGATCTTATCGAGCACAGCGGTACCATCATACTCCATCATCTCTTCAAACAACTTCATGAAGATTTCAAGATCGAGCGCGGCTACACCTCGGGCGTATACCTCAATGTCTTTCATGCTCGTGAGACTGAGATTGAATCCACCGGCGAGTGCCGCGAGCGGAATCGAAATAGGATTGAGGACGGCTGCGCGCCAAGCCGAAGTGAGAGGCGCGGGAGCCAGGGCATAGCCTTGTTGAAAGGCCCGAAAAACTTTGGTGATGGTCTCGGGTCCGAGCACTGCGCCAAACATTCCGCGAATGGGGTTACTGGCAAAGCCGTTGATAAACACCATGTTGCGAACCTTCTCGGGATGCAGATCATAATATCGCAGCAAGAGCTGCACGCCGTAGCTATGGCCCCAGAAGGAGGCTTGTTTCAACTGAAGGTGTTCGACCAGGGCGTGCACATCGCCCACAAGAGCGTCGACCCCAAGATTCTTGTGATCCCGAGGAGTTTCCGAGTTGTGATGGCCCCGGTAGTCGAAGGTGATCACGCGATAATTTTGGCTAAAGTGTCGCACCTGGTGAGTCCAATGGTTCATCAGGCAAGCTAAACCGTAGCACAAGACGATCGGTCGTCCTTCACCGCGCTCCTCAAAATAGATGCGGGTGCCGTCAAAGCTTTCAAAAGTTCCAGTGCGTTTAGGTACGGGGGAGGAGGACATCGGCTTCACGTCTAGTTCACTCACGTTCTGACTTTCAAAGGTTAAGAGCGATTCGATCGAGTTGGGTCACGAGTCAAAGACCTCGACGTCTTACTCCAAGACGACGCGAATCTTCACGCGTCCAACTTCCAGTCGATCTCCCGATCGCAGCTCGACGGGCTCTTGCCCCGCTAGCTTGCGACCATTGCGTTTGATGTACTCCGGCTCGAGAGGGACGAGAAGGACTTTTCCCCCCGAGCTCTCAATCGAGAAACAAGTATCGGGAATGCCGCTGTCGAGCAGAGGAAAGTCAAAACTTGCGGCGCCGATGACCCGCGGCCAATAGCCGACTCGCCAGATGGTACCGGCCTGGGGGCCGCTGGAGATTTCCATGCGCACGACTCGGGGGAGAGGACGAATGCCTTCCTCCCGAGCCCCTTGGGGCGCGAGGCGGATCGCGCGGTCGATCAAGTTTTGCAAGATCTCCTTCCACGTCATGGCCTCTGCTGGAACCTCAATTGACCCCGTGAACTCAAACTCTCCGGCCGAAATCTCAGGGAGGGTGTCGGCATCGCGCACGATGAAGGTTGTGGACCCCAATACGAACTGCAGCCCGACATAGAGTTCGATGGAATCGACGCGCTGTTGGCCAACCTTGATTTTGTTCGAAGAGCCCAAATCGAGGATATGCCAGACTCCGTTACGGCATTCGAGGCGGGCATGTCGGGACGACATCTTCGGGTCACCAATGACCGCTTCACCGTCTCGTCGGCCGATGATCAGACCCTCGCGGGCGGGGATGCGCAGGCCTGAGCCGCTGGGTCCCGCCAAAACCTCGAGTAATATCGACACCTTCGTCCTCCTCGGCCCTTGGGCACCTCATTCTTAGGATGCCCCTGGTCGAGCGGCTTGGCGAGTCCCGATTGCTTGTGCCTAGCTCGCGGGCATGTTAGACCTGTCGGCCAAACTTAACCTTGCTCCAGCCTATTGTCCGGTGGGGCTATTCGGTGACAGTTCGAAGCGATTCTAAAAAGTCGTCCGAGTCCGACGTCGGAGTCCGACGCCCGACCCCCGACGACTGAGGACATCGTTTTCGTTCGAGCTCATCGAGGTAACCGAAAGGAAGAGACAAGCATGCAATCGACAACCCTGTCTGCGCCCAAAGAAATCCGTCCCTACGAAGTGATCGTTCTCATGCATCCCGATGCATCGGAAGAAGAACAGAAATCTTTGTTCCGCAAGAACAAGAGCATCATCGAGGAGCAGTTCGGCGGACAAATGGTTCACTTGGACACTTGGGGCAAGCGCACCTTGGCGAACGCCATCAACAAGACCAAGAAGGCTTACTATTTCCATGCGACCTTCAAGGCTCAACCGGCTGCGATCGCCGAGCTTGAGCGCACCATGCGCATCAACGACCATGTTTTGCGCTTCATGCACACGGCGCTCGATGTTCGCACTGACTTGAATAAGTATTTGGAAGACTTCCGCACCTCTTTGGCCGCCGCAGCTCAGCGTGAGCGTGAGCGTGAGGCGAAGTTCCAGGCCCGTCGCGCCATGCAGCGACCAGGCGGACGCCGTGAAGAAGGTGGTGGACGCCGTGACTTCGACGCAGCTCCAGAGTTGGACGTTGAGGCCGAGGGCGAACTGGACGAAGAAGTCTAAAACCACGAGGGCAACGATCTAAATGTTCGGCGTAAACCTGCGCCGCGTGATGATCTGGTTGGCGGCGAGCTTTTTTGCTTGGGCGACTTTGATCTTCGCAGCGGGCCCCATTCGAGCGCTTCGTAGAACAGGCACTGCACTTTCGTTTTGGACGGGAGGCGTGGTGCTTGTTGGGTCGCTTGCAGCCTTTGGCTTGCTGGAGGCTGCAATAGCTCTCGGCCTTGTGGTGCTCGTCGCAGGTGCCTTCACGGAACTCGAAGAGTCAGGTGTTGCGCGCGGAACGGCTGCGGTGATGAGCCTGGTGGGGCTTTTGGCGACTGCGGGACTGGCGTTGGCGCTATGGTGCCGAGTGGTTCAGCAGCGTCCGATTCAGGTTGTTTCGTCGTGGATCACCCCGCTCTTCGAACAGGCGAAGGCGATGGCTCCCGCGGGTGCCTTCGAGCAGATCACAGTGAAGTCGATCGTCTATCAGACGCCTTCGGCACTCTTGGCGCTTGGCCTGCTGACGATAGCGGTTGCCGTAATGAGTGAGCGCAGTTGGATTCGTATTTCTGGCGCACGAGCTCGCCGTCTCATGGAAGGCGCTGAGCCCAGACGCTGGACAGATTTGCGGATCGATGACTGGGTGATTTGGATGTTGAATGTGGCTCTATTGGCGGCCTTTATTCAGCACGGGATCGAACCCTTGCGGTGGGTTGGCTTGAACATGCTCAACGTGCTGGGAGTGCTTTATTTCTTCCAAGGCATGGCGGTCATCTTCAAGATCTTTGAATTGTTTCGGATCGGAATGTTTTGGCAGATGTTGTTTGGATTGTTGTTGGTTTTGCAGCTCGCGTTGATCGTGGCGATTCTCGGAGTGGCCGATGTTTGGCTGGATCTTCGAACTCGCTTCACACGACGACCGATGGCTCCGACCTCGGAGTCATCGTCCGGCGAGTGAGAATAGAACTGAACTAGGCATAAAATTGGGCCGATAAAAGGAGAGACGATGAAGGTCATTTTGCAAAAAGACGTGAAGAACCTGGGCAAGGTCGGCGAACTTGTGAGCGTAGCTGCTGGCTATGCGCGCAACTTCTTGTTCCCGCGCCGTCTGGCCTCTGAGGCCACAGAGAAGCGTGTTCATGAATTTGAGCACCTTAAGCGCATGGCCGAGATCAAGCGCAAAAAGGCCGTTGCCGAGCGCCAGGCCGTGATCAATAAAATGAAGGGCTTGTCGGTCGTCGTGAAAGCCACCGCTGGCGAAAATGATAAGTTGTTCGGCTCCGTCACAACCACGGACATCTCGAACGAGCTTGAAAAGCTTGGCTACTCCATCGATCGTCGCGACATCGTTTTAGAAGAGCAGATTCGCGTCTTGGGATCGCACAAAGCTGTGATCAAATTGGGCGATGGCATCGAGACTGAGATCGCCATCTCGGTTGAGCGCGCATAAAAGAGCGCTTCGAAATTCGTCCGGTCGATTATACGGCCTGACTCTTCGAGTCAGGCCGCTCTTTTTCTTCGATAAAGTCGGTCACACCATCTTCGAGGCCCAGTTCGAGTTGGGAGCGAAGCACGGCTTCATCGGCAAAGCTGGCCTGAGCCGCCACGAGCACTTCTTGAAGATACTCGGTTAACAGATCTCGCAATTGATCGAGTGTGGCTTCTGAGGTTTGCAAGCCCTGCGCGCGGAGCAGTCCGCTCAATTCCTCGCCGATGAGTTCGGGAGGCAAGCCCGAGTTGATCGCGAGTTCATCGAGCAAGGCTGAACCCTGCGGGGGCGGGGCTTCCTCGATTTTGACACGGCTCCTTCGCCGATGTTTCATGTGCCGCCCTCCTTGGTGGCTCGACGGGGCGATCTCTTGGATCCAAGCGTTCTGCGCCCCACATGTTGTCGACACCGTGATTCCATCCGAGGGTTAGCGAGTGGTTCAAGTCGCAATTTTGGAGTGAAGGTTGGGATTTGACCTAGGTCCAGGGTGATCTGGGACTTTGAACTTTACATGCAGTCCCCCCGCCGTATGCTCTTTGGGCGGAGACGTCGGTCAACTTGAGCGCCGTGCCGAGAGATCAGGCGGTCCCTGCAGCGTTCGGCGGGCCTCGCCGAAACGGCGATGGAGGTGGCGGAGGCAGTGGATGTTCGGCGCCCTCTTCGTAATCGGAGAACCGACCAATTCCAGCTTCCCATCTCAATTTCACGGTGCCGACGGGACCGTTACGTTGTTTGCCGATGATGACCTCGGAGACGCCTTTGACGTCGGGATTCTCTCGCTCGTAATAGTCTTCCCGATAGAGCATCATGATCAAATCGGCATCCTGCTCGATTGAGCCCGATTCCCGAAGATCTGAAACCTGTGGACGCTTGTCGGCTCGGCCTTCGTTGCCCCGATTCACCTGCGCGAGCGCAATAACCGGAATCTGCAAATCTTTGGCGAGAGCTTTGAGGGCCTGCGAAATCTCCGCAACTTCGCGTTCGCGATTATCAAGACGCTGTGTGGGTTTCATCAATTGGAGGTAGTCGATGATCACCATGTCGAGACCATAGCGTTGTTTAATCTTTCGAGCTCTCGACCGAATCGTCATCGGCGTCACATAAGACGCGTCGTCGATGAAGAGGCGGGTCTCACCAATCTTCGTGGCGCGCTCGATGATGCGAGTCCAGCCCGTATCACTCAATTGACCGGTCCTTAAGTCGGCGAGGCTCACACGACTCTCGGAGCCTAAAATACGCATCATCATTTGGTCGCGATTCATCTCGATCGAAAAATACAGCAGTGATTTTTGCTCTCGCAGTACGATGTGCGTGGTGAGGTTGAGGGAAAAAGCCGTCTTTCCCATAGAAGGACGCGCGGCTATAATCGTCAATTCGCCCGGCTGAAATCCCGCAGTCATTTTGTCGAGACCCTTAAAGCCGCTGGCGACGCCGGTCACATCGCTCTTTCGCTCACTCAGCTCTGTCAGCTTGTGCAGGCCGGATCGCACGAGCTCGGCCGCATTGATCGGGCCTTCGACACTGTTGTCGTCATTGAGTTTGAAAATGCGGCCCTCGAACTCATCAACGAGCTGATCGACGTTTTCAAAATCATTCGTGTACGCCTTCTCAACCATTTCCGAGCCGAGGTGGATCACTTGGCGCAGTCGTGCCTTGTCCGCAACGATCTCAGCATACCGAACCAGATTACTTGCGACCGGAACGCTTTGAATAAGGTCGACGAGAAATGCGGGCCCACCGAGTGCGTCCAGCTCTTTGCGCTCATTGAGCAAGTTGGTCACGGTGACATGGTCAATCGGCTCGCCCTTCACGCCGAGGTCGCGAACTGCCGCGAAGATCCGCTTGTGTGCGGGTTTATAGAATTTGTCTTCATCGAGCAGGTGAGAGATATCGTCCCAAGCCGCTGGGTTCAAAAGCAGTCCGCCGAGAACGGCACGTTCGGCTTCATTATTGAAAGGCTGAACTTTTTCTTGCGCCATTCACTTCTCCAAAGATCTCGTCTCGACATCCCCAAACTAGCGAGCCTGCACCTATCCTAGGAACGATACACCGAGGGTCCGCAACAGAAAAAATCTGTCGGGAGGGCCCGCAGTAAGCCCGCGAAAACACGAACGCGAGGGCATCGCATCGGCCCAGCCTGCTCTTCGCGATCTCGTCAGACAGACCCTTCGCTCGATTCGGCGACTCTCTTCGGGGACTCGAATTTGCAATCAAAGTGCGGGCCTGTGGTGTTCTTTGTGGTGGCGTGATGACCCGCTGATGTACGTGCTGAGAAGTGATTCTAAAACCTTGAAACTATTGGCTCCATGTCTATGAAGACCAGCGTTTAGAACTTTGGCCGCGCTTCCAATTCGGATCTTGCGCGCGCGGCCTACAAAACTGGGGGGATAGAGTCCTCAATGGTCAATGCTGGTGAGAAGACCTGATGAGAAGAAATATTGACCTCATGAGGTGTGGCTCGCTCAGCTCGCGCTGATGGATGCGAGCGAGCCATGCGGGCCTTAGCCCTCCTTCGAAGAGCGCTTTACGCGAATCTTGTAGTTGTCGATCTTCTTTTTTAGTGTGTTTCGATTGATACCGAGCAACTGCGCCGTTTTGACCTGATTTCCGTTGCGAGAAATCAGTGCAAGTTCGATGAGGGGTTTCTCTACCTGTTCGAGGACGATGTCATAAAGTCCCGACAGTTCGATATTCGCATCGCGCTGTTGTTGAAAGAGCACCTCAAGCTTGCTCTTGACGAGCTTTTCGAGGCTCACAGCTTGGAGGTTTGCAACGAAGAGATTGTCTGAAGAATTGAGATTCGGTGTCATGCCCCTCGATCCAACATTTTTAGAGTGTTGACGTTCTCGCTTCGCCCTCGAAGCGATCCTATTTTCTACTACGACTGTATCTTTCGACACAGCTTTTAGTCCTACTGTCGTTTCACTCGATCCAGCTTCGAAACTTCTTGTTGCATCGATGATGCATCTACGCGTGGATTCGCGAGTTTCATCATGGTTTGCAACTTGAAGACTTCGGGATGTTGTTCGAGCGAGCGCCGGAAACTAACAGAACTTCCTCCCCACGTCACCGATTTCTGCTCGATTTCGAAGCGAGAATTTTTGTGCTGCGACGGAAAAATTTTTCGCTTGGAGTATGCTCACAAACTTGTTCGCAACGCGCGCCAGTTCATGCCTTTCGGCCTCAGTCCTGAGCGAATAGATTGGCCATGAGTTTTAGGTATGAGTTGGGCCGTGAGAATAGACTGACTTAGAACCGCATTGGACAAAGCCTGCGTTGTCACTGTCTCGCGAGCTTTCTCGAAAGCAAGTCGAACTTCGGGGGGGCCTATTTCAAAGCCTCCCATGATTCTCGCACGTTGTGTTGAGAATCATCCCGATCGGTGCCGGCGCTGTGAATGACGCAAGCGACGGAACGCACGAGACCGTGACGACTCAAACTCCGCGAACGTGGGGACTCCAAATAGACTTGTGAAGTTGCGTTTGCAAGCGCGCGAAGCAACCCGTCGACAAAATTTTCTCTGCGAGCCATCTTGCGTCGACGCGGCGGAACGCGGGGGACATTAAAACCTCAGCGCGTTCAAAGAGTTGGTGGCGCTGGGCAAAGTCGACGGCCCAATCGAAGTCGGATTCGCTGCAAATGACGAATTTAAATTCTGTCCGATTTTTCCTATTGACATCGGCCAGCGATAAATTTTTTTCGTCAAAGCTGTGGCCGGCGCCAGAATCCGGGGTTTTAACATCCAGGATTAGCTTCACGCGCGGATCAACCCCCGTGCAATCCAAGCCGCCCGAAGTCTCTAATGAAACATTGAGATTGAGATCGCAAAGGCGCTGCAAAAGCAGAGGCGTATCACTTTGCAGCATAGGTTCGCCCCCGGTGAGGCACACGTAGCGCGTGGGATGTATCTGCACGTTTTCCACCACTTCATCCACAGACATGGAGCGACCTTCATAGAAGGCGTACGTCGTGTCGCAGTAACGGCAACGAAGATGACACCCCGAGGTTCGCACAAAAACAGTGGGTTGGCCCACCCATGAGGACTCCCCCTGAATGCTGAAGAAGATTTCGTTGATTTTCATTCATCGACTCTCATTCTTTGATTGGCAGGCTTGGAACTGGGGTCGAGTCTCCGAACAGGCCTACTCGTGCGGCTTTGCCGGGCTCCCGGCGTCAACTCGGCCTTGCCGCAGGCTTCCAAGTCGCCGCGAGCCGCACGAAAGTCAAGGTTCCAGCCCTTTAGAGGGGCCCGGACTCGCCACGTCCTCGGCGAGCCCCTAAACTTGTGACATGTCAGCACTGAAAAGCCCCATCAGGCCGGGTAAAAAGACCGGTGGTTTTGCCTCTAAACCCAATCGGATCCAACGCGACGTCATTGGCATCCTTTGGCTCGGGGCCGCGCTGTTTTTGGCCGCCGCCTTGGCCACTTATCATCCGGCAGACCCCTCGCTCAACACGCTGGGGGCGATGAGCTCCAGTCGTGCCATCGCCAATGCATGTGGACTCTTCGGCTCGTTTCTGTCCGATCTGCTTTTGCAGGCTTTCGGGGCAGGGGCATGGCTGACAGTCGTAGGCGCTTTGCGCTCGTCCTGGTTGCGCTTTCAAGAGCGCGAGGCTTCCCCATGGCCTTCGCGCCTTGCCTGGGGCTTGGCGGCGATGTTGGTTTTGTCGTCTTTATTGTCGCTTCATGGCCCGCAAGCCAAGTTGTATCAGAGTCAAATCGCCTTAGGCGGAGCCATTGGCAGTATTGTCGTTCAAGGCTTGGTTGCCGTCTTCAATCCTTTAGGTGTCGGTCTGTTGCTTTGGTCGCTGGTTGCGGTTCTGGTGATCTTCTATTCGGAGAGAAGCCTATCGGATCTGGCTGCGGCCGCTGTTGGAGTCGGTCGTATCTTGCGACGAGCTTTAGGGGCTTGGATGTCCTATGCGGGGCAGATTTTCACTTGGCCTGAGCCCGCGACGGAATCGGCTGGGGACTCGGGCACGTCGCGACTCCAGATCTTTGGCCCTAACGCGAAGGAGACGAAGTCCGCGGGCATTCTCGAGCGATTGCTCGAGCGTCGTGGTCTTGCGAAGGAGTCTCAGGAGGACGAGGCGGCTCTGCCGCGAGCTGCGGGCCCTCTTTCTCTCAAGGAGAACTCAGAGACTCAGCAGGATGATGCAGAGCCTGATCTGGCCCGAGATGACGAGGCCGATACTTCACTGAATCCTGCAGCAGGCGGAACTCCAGCCGAGGCGGCATCGAATCGCCGACGGGCCGTGCGTTTGAAAGCCAAGGTCGAGCGTCGCATCGAGAATTGGCAGCTTCCGGCTATTTCGGTTCTTGAAGATCCGCCGGCATCGAGGGTGCGAGTCGATCGCCGCGAAATCGAAGAGAAAGCTAAAGTGATCGTCGATAAACTCTCGATGTTTGGCATCAAAGGTGAAGTGACTGGAGCTAAAGCGGGACCAGCTGTGACGCTCTTTGAATATCGCCCCAATGCCGACGTGGAACTGTCCAAAATCACGGGAAAGGCGGATGACCTGGCTTTGGCGCTCTCCGCGGAATCGCTCAGAATCATCGCGCCGATCCCCGGTCGCGATGTGGTGGGCATTGAGACTTCCAACCAGCACCGCGAGACGGTTTACCTCAAAGACATCATCGCCGATGAAAAGTTTTGGTCGAAAGATCTCAGTTTGCCCCTCTGCATGGGGCGGGAAGTTGACGGAACTCCGCGAATCGTCGACCTGCGGACCATGCCGCATATGATGGTCGCTGGCCAAACAGGTTCGGGTAAGTCCGTGTTTACGGTGAGCTGTATCTCCGGACTCTTATTTCGACACTCGCCGAAGACTTTGCGTCTGGTCCTCGTAGATCCCAAGCAAGTCGATCTCACGCTCTTCACGGACATTCCCCACTTGCTGATGCCGCCGCTGACGGAAGCGCGCAAGGCCGTTGCGGCCTTGAACTGGGCGGTTCGAGAAATGGAGAAACGAAACCGAAGCTTCAATCGGTTCGGGGCCCGAAAGCTCGAGGAATTTAACGAGAAGGTCGAAAAATTGTCGCGAGAAGAAATTGAAAATCACGCGCAAATCAACGCCGACCTCGAGATCCAGAACAAGCGCAATGAGCAGTACTACTTCCAGTCGATTCCCTACGTTCTCTTTGTGATTGAAGAGTTTGGTGATTTGATGACCGTGGACAAGGATCGCGTAGAAAAAGGAGTGGTGAGATTAGCGCAGATGGCGCGCGCGGCTGGCATTCACTTGATTTTGGCGATGCAAACTCCCCGCAAGGAAGTCGTGACCGGTTTGATCAAAACGAACATTCCAGGTCGCGTGAGTTTCAAAGTCCCGAGCTTGTTGGACTCAAAAATTATTTTAGATGAGAGAGGAGCGGAGCGCCTGTTGGGAAAGGGCGATTTGTTGTTCCTCGCTCCTGGAGTTTCCAAACCTCAACGCCACCATGCTCCGTGGCTCACCAACGACGAGATCGAAAAGCTCGTGAAGCATTGGAGAGATCAGGGACAGCCCGCATTTGATGAGCTGGCGATGCGAGCACTCGAAGGCGGAGAAGAATCGCAGGGTGGTGCTTACGCCGGCAATGGCGGGGGCGGCTTTGGCGAAGGCGAAGGCGAGGATGAGATGTACGACCAAATTCTTGCATGGGTGGCCTCGCAAAAGACGGTGAGTACATCCGCACTCCAACGCCGCTTCAACTTGGGGTATCCGCGCGCCAGTCGACTGATTGATACCTTTGAGCGCGAAGGTGTCGTTGGCCCGGCCAATGGCTCTAAGCCTCGCCAAGTTCTCGTTCAACCCATGCCATCACCCTGACAAAGGTCTAGGAAAAATCCCGAATAAAGATTTGAGCTGTCTCTCAGGCGCGACCGCCGGTTGGCGGTTGGCTGTTGGTTGGTGGATTGCGGGTGTTCACTTGGGCCGCAGTTGACAGGACCTTCGGCGGTGGGATGATGAACACATTCTCGGCGCGACGACACCCCAGTCTCATGGTGAGGCCAATGGCGTCAGCGCGCTCACCACAGAAGTTACCGACTCCATGTCGGCGACGGTTCAGCTCAAGGAGGGCGAAGTCATGGCCGTAAAAATGAGTGTGAAAACGAATGCGAAAATAAATGCGAAAATGAGCGCGAAAACGAATCCAGTGAAGCGCGTATTTGCGGCGATGTTGGGTCTTGTTGCATCAGTTAGCATCTCATCTGCGGCGCAAGCATCGATTCCGGTTCTCACCGAGAGCCTGGTGATTCTCCCGGCTAGTAACGTCAGAGCCTTGGCTCTGAAGTGGAAGGTGGGCGATAAGGCGAGCTATAAAATGAGCGGCGGAATCATCAACGGCACGGCCGAGATGTACGTGCGCGAAGACAATGGCTCTGAGATTTGGGTCCAACAAGATATGAATCTCGGTTTCCTCGGTCAGCAGAAGGTCGAAATTCTTTATGACAAGGCCACCGGCCAAGTTAAGAAGATTTTGGCCAACGGCCAAGAGCAGCAGCTGCCTAATCAGAACGACATTGAAGTTCTGGAAACTAAAGAAGATCGCGTTACGGTGCCGGCCGGCACTTTCGATGCCATCTATGCCAAGGTGAAGGATAAAAAGAACAACCAGATTCAAGAAGCCTGGTTGAATCCGAAAGAAGTTCCGATCAACGGTTTGTTGAAGACAATTTCCGACAGCCAAATGGGCAAGATCAGCCTCGAGCTGACGTCGAAGCACTTCGCTCCCTGAGCGATCGGAGTTGCTTTGCGGCCGGAGCAGATGTTGAAGTGAGTTGTACACTTCGAAAGTCGAGACGACTCATGAAGGCTCGCGAAGAAACATGAAACTGAGCTTCGTAAAAATAAACCAGAGATTCCTTGGAGAGGCTGTCGCCCTGACAGCCTCTATTGTTTTGATCTGCATGATGCCGATCGATTCAGCGTCTGCCGAAATACCAGCCGTAACCAAATCGCGCGAGCTACTCTTAAAGAACGATCGAGCCGGAGCGCTCCAGGCACTCATGCAGACCTTGGCCGGATCGACGTCGTCGAATGCAAAGGCGCTCACCGTGCGCAATTCTTCGACCCCCAAAGCCGCCTCGCTGTCTCGGGCCCAGCGCCAGGAAATCCTGTCGGCGATTCGCGAGGCGCGCGAAATATTCCTTACGGAGCGGGGTCAGGCTCAATACTCTCTGGCGACGAGCTTATGGCTACAAAAGCCGCGAGATGCCATACAGGCCCTAGAGTCGGCTCAAGCGGCGGAGAAGGGCAACTCACTCGTCGCCCAACTGACAGCGCGAGCCCTCTTGCGGCTCCGAGATTGTGCTCGAGCGAAGCGGGAGGTGCAGGCCCTTGCCGCCATCGAGCGCGTTGAGCCCTCGGCCCTATCGGCCGAAGTCCAGCTTCTCCAGCTCCAGCAGCAGTTCTGCGCATGGGAACAAGAAGCTGCCAGTCAGCCCTTCAGGCCGCCGCAAAGTCCTGAGTTGATACCCTTTGAGATTTTTATCAAGCGCCTTGTCTTCCGCGATGCCATTCGACGCCGCGATCTTAAAGCTGCACAGGCGGCCATCTCCGCTTGGGAAGCGATTGACCCGCAAGATCCCGAGCTATGGTGGGCCAAGTGGCGAGCATCTCGAACCGTCGATCAAAAGGCAGGCGAAGCGAATCAAGAGATGGCTGGAGCCTCGGATGCTGTAAAGAGTGACGCGAACGCCGGTCGGAAATACATTTCCACGTGTACGGACTTGTCGCCTCGTCGGCGAGCTAAGTATGAACTTGATCCTGAGTTTTGCGGGCAAGTCGAGAGAGTGGAAATTGAGCTCAAAGATATTGAACAGAAGCCCTGAACTCTTTCACGCAGGACGATGTCGCTCATGATTCCACGAACGCCACGGACGCCACGAACGCCACAGACGAATGACTTCGAAGGCAATTGGTCAAACATGATAGCTAGATCACGGCGCAAACTTCAGATCCACACGATCGGCCCCTGCGCTCACTTCCGCTTGTTTGGGATCTTAGGCTGTGGGCCTTTGATTTGCGTGGCGAGCTTGCTTCTTATGTCGTCCGCATGTGGAGTCAAAGGTAAGCCCCTACCCCCTCTGCGACCGCCTGAAATTGGTCGAGGTGCGCCGACCTATAAGCGCACGGGTGCCGAACTGCAGCCGAGCGTTTCGCCGTCACCGACCCCTACGGGCGCAAGGCCGCGAACCGAGGGTACTCCATGATGCTGAATCGTCAGTTCGCTAAGCTTGAAGCGGCAGGCAACGATTTCATTTTTCTCGATGCGAAGTCTTGGTCGACCCCGACGCCTGAGGAAATTCGAACGTGGTGCGATCGAGTCTTTGGCATCGGTGCCGATGGACTCGTACGCATGCACCAACAGTCTCCCACCGAATCGAGCTGGGAGTTTTTCAACCGCGATGCTTCAAAGGCCGAAATGTGTGGAAACGCGGCTCGGGCTGCAGCGGCTTGGTTGGCGGACCGAGGAGTTCAGTTTCCGCATTTGCTTCGAACGAGCTTTGGCGAAGTGGTTTTAGATCGCGCCAGTGGTGGGCATTGGAGCGCTCAACTCGACTACACTCATCGTCCCCTGAACAAGTTGGATGTGACTTCTAATGGCCAAATGGGTCAGCTCCTCAACACAGGGGTTCCTCACTTTGTCGTCCTAAAAACGGAGAGTTTTGAGGTCGACGAAGCTCTCCGTCGAGCCGCACGGTCGCACCGATTTCCCAAAGAGGCGGGCGTTGATGGGACCAATGTCACCTACGCTCGAGTGGTGGGTGATGTCGTCGAGGTGGCGACCTTTGAGCGAGGCGTGGAAGATTTCACACTCTCGTGCGGTACCGGAATGTTGGCTGCGGCCGTCGTCGCCAGCGGCGCTCTTGAAGGTCGTGTTTGGCCCGTTGCGGGTGTGAAAATTCGACCCTTGCTTTGTCCTTCCGCTTCGCTGGAAGTCCATAGTCACAGCTTTCCGCGGGAACTTGTTTTGATCGGACCGGCTCGACTTGTCTTCGAAGGTCGCTTCAAGCATCTTGAGTGACAATCGCCCCTCAAGATCTGGAGTGCGTTATGACTCAATCCGCTTCGACATCCCGTCACCAACTTCAAGGCGTGTTCACGGCTCTGGTCACCCCCTTTATTGGTGGCGATATCGATTGGGACTCCCTTCGAAAGCTTGTGCGATTTCAACTCGATGGAGGCGTACAGGGACTGGTCGTGGGCGGAACGACAGCTGAAAGCCCAACGTTAAGCATTGAAGAAAAACAGAAGCTCTTCGCTTTCATTAAATCGGAAGTGTCCTCGGCTGTTCCGCTTGTGATGGGAACCGGCAGCAACAGCACCTCCGATACGATCTCGGCGACGCGCGCGGCGCGAGAGTGGGGTGCGAATGCGGCTCTTGTCGTCGTTCCTTACTACAACAAGCCTCCTCAACGAGGTTTGGTCGCACATTTTCGCGCTGTCGCGCAGGCGAGCGACTTGCCCATTATTCTCTACAATGTGCCCTCGCGGACGATCACGGCGCTATCGCTCGAGAGTATCGTGGAACTGAGTCGCGTGCCAGGTATCGTGGCGATCAAGGAAGCGAGCGGGGATCTTAAGTTTGGCCAACAAATCGCTCAGCAAACACAGCTGCTGTTGAGTTCAGGCGACGATGGCACAGCCCTATCTTTGGCGGGAGTGGGTGGGCGAGGTGTGATTTCTGTGATTTCACATTTGATTCCGCGCGAGTTCACTCAACTTTTGGAGAATGCGGTCAGCGGAGACGCCGTCGGCGCCCAGCGCCGCTTCGATGAAAAGTACGCCGGTCTCAACTCGCACCTCTACTGCGAAGCCAATCCGATCCCTGTGAAGTATGCGTTGTGGAAGATGGGAATCCTGCGGTCGGCGGAACTGCGCTTGCCGCTGATGGAGCTCGATCCCTCGCACCGGGGAGTGATGGATCAACATCTTCGCTCGGGAGGCCTGTTGTGAGCCGCACGCTGAAAGTGGTGGTGGCTGGACTCACGGGCCGCATGGGTCAGGAGGTGCTGCGTGTGGCTCCGCAACACGCTTGTCAGGTCATCGGCGGACTGTCTCGGACGCAATCCAGTTTAGCGGCGCTGAGTGAAAGGCCCGATCTGGTCATCGATTTTTCGTTGCCGGAGTTCACACCGCAAGTGTTGCGGGAATGTCTCAGCCACAAGCTGGCACTTGTGAGTGGCGTGACGGGATACTCAACTGAGGAGCTGCAGGTATTGCGGCAAGCGAGTCAGGAGATCCCTCTGTTGTGGTCGGCGAACATGAGCCTGGGCATTCAAATCATGTTGCGAGCGCTCGAGGCTCTACGAGGGACTGAGGGTTATGATCTTGCGATGGAGGAGATCCATCACAATCAAAAGCGAGACGCCCCCTCTGGAACGGCGAAACTCATTCGCGATGAGACGGAAAAGCGGACCGGTCGACGCATCGAACAGATTCACTCTTTGCGGGGCGGCGGTGTTGTGGGTGTGCACCGCGTGTTGGCGTTGGGTCCGAATGAAACTCTGACCTTTGAGCATGCGGCTCAGGACCGCGGTGTGTTCGCGAGCGGCGCCTGTCGCGCCGCACAATGGCTGGTCCAACAAAAGCCAGGCTTCTATTCGCTCGGCGATCTCCTCCGAAGCTAGGTCCTCTTCGCCTTGGCCACTTTCCCTAACTTCCGATGCCGAGAGCGTCGCGAGTTGATTTCTCGCACCGAGCGCCCTAAACCCGAAGCATTGTTTGCAGAGACAAAAGGAGTTCCCGGTGAAGTTCTTCATCGACACGGCAGATATTAAAGAAATCAAAGAAGCGAACCTGCGCGGCTGGGTGGATGGTGTGACCACCAACCCGACTTTGGTCGCCAAAACAGGCAAGCGTCATCATGAGTGCATTGCGGAGATCTGCCGCGAAGTGAAGGGGCCGGTTTCAGCTGAAGTGATCAGCCTAACGGCCGATAAAATGTACGCCGAAGGCCGTGAGTTGGCGAAAATCGCAGATAATGTCGTCGTGAAAATTCCGATGTGCGAAGAGGGACTGGTCGCAGTTCGTCGATTCGCCGCCGAGGGAATAAAAACGAACGTCACATTGGTGTTTTCGCCGCTGCAGGCACTGATGGTCGCAAAGGCGGGGGCATCGATGGTTTCGCCCTTCGTCGGCCGATTGGACGACATCTCGATTGTCGGCATGGATTTGATCGAGAACATCCGCACTTTGTTCGTAAATTACGATTACAAAACAGAGATTTTGGTGGCTTCGATTCGCCACCCTGTTCATGTCCTTGAGGCAGGCTTGATTGGCGCTGACATTGTGACTTGCCCGCTTAAGGTGATTAAGCAGCTGGTTAACCACCCCCTCACAGACGCGGGTATTCAGCAGTTCCTCAAAGATGCGGAGAAGGTTCCGCAGTGATGCGGTTGAGTACTCAAGCTGTTATGGCGGGCCATGCTCGACTCAAGAGCCTGGCCCTCGTCTTTTTCTGGGGATGGATCAGCCTAGTCATTCAAGGCTGTCAGTCGAAGGCTATGATCAATGAGGTCATGCTCCCCCTTGCGGTTGTTCGTAAGGTCGTCCTCGACCATGTACCCGTCGGCGTGATTGATGAAAGTCGCAATGGACGCACCATCACTTCGGATTGGTTCGATCCCAAAGACATCGACCAGCCGGCCGAAGATCAGCGGATTCGCGCTCGCGCAATCGTGACAATCCTCAATTCGCGGCGCCCCTACGCTGTGGACGTCAAAGTGGAAAAGCAGGTTAAGCTTCGCGGCCAAAACAAGTATCGCGATGAGGGCCTGGACCGCGACCTCGCACGCGCCGTTGGTGCCCGCCTTCGCGAGGCCCTGGCTAACCGTCCAGCCGACGTCAACGTCATTGACGACTTTCGCGCGTTTTGAATAGCCTAGATGAGTCAGTATAAAATCTGCGCATGAAGCGCGGTTCAAAGCCAAAGGCCCGAGCGGCCGCAATTAAGTTGTGATGAGCAGATCACAGCATTGGAGCATGGATGCCCCTGAACCCCGATGAATCTTTTGACTCATCGATCGACTCAGCGAGGGTCGAAGCGAAAGCTGATCGGACATCGCATGAGCGGGGTCTGCAGCGAAGTTCGTTGCAGCTTCGGTGGCAGAGTGCTGCGGCTTCTCTCCAAGAGCCATTCTTCAAGGCCAGCCATTTTTTGATGGAGCTTAAAGCTCTCAAGCCCGTTCGCATCCAGGAATTACAAGATCTGGGTCGAAGCGATCGTTCGCGCCTGAGTTCTTGGCAGTCGGGGCTTGCGAAATCATCCCTCATTCTCGGAGGCTTTGCCGCTTATGCGGGTGGTCCTCAACTTCTCGGGCAAAGCTTCGATGTCGAGCAAGTCTATCAGGCCGTGATGCCGACTTCTCGCCAAACAGAGCGTGTCATGAGCGAAGGTATTGTACTGAAGTTAGATCGCGAAGCGCCGCCTGTCGTTGCCCTTGAAGAGGCCCTGCGTGAGGATCCATGGACAAAGATCGACTCGCCGGCCGGCTTTGAAGTGCCCACGACTCCGCTACGTGTGAGCTCGGCCAGCGGATCTGATTTCCGTGTCGTCGGTGGCGTGAGAATTTCGAGTGAGCAGCTGGGAACTCGTGTTGCTCAGAACATTCAACGCGACAACGAGCGCTTGCTGGCGCATCGAGAGACATTGGCGAAGCGGGCCCAGTCTCAGGAACCGACGATGGTCGTGACCTCAGCGGCGCCCGCGCCGGTACCTCGTGTGGCGATCGTTCCACGAGCTGTGGCGACAGAGCCGGCACCGGCAGCTCCGATCGTCTCTGAGCCCAAGTCGCCCTCAATTGTTATCTCGGCCTCGCAAGTTGGACTATCGCGTGATCAAATTCTTGCGGCCTTTCTCAGTCCAATTCTGCAGTCTGATAACGCTGCGGTCGAGCGCCGACAGATCGCCTCCGCAAAGTCGCAGGCGGTTAAGATCGAGTCGTCCCGACCTGCTCCGGCCACGACAGATCCGCGAGTCACCGCGATTCTCGAGAATGCGCGCGCATCGCGCCGACCAAAAGACGACGGCCTCAATTCCAATGCGACAACAGTTGCATCAACTTCGCGTTCGACACTTGAAACGAATCCTGCGCCGGCCTCGATTGCACCAGTGCATCGGCAGGTCATGGTGAGCGGTTCTTTAGAGTTCGCCGAGGGCCTGGCGTTGACTCATCCGGCCGATTCGCTTGTTGTTCTTCGGGAGGATCGAGGTCGTCTCCATGAAGCCGGCGTCGTTTGGGTCAAAGAGGCCCGATACGAGATTTTTTTAGAATCGCTTCAAGGCCATCTTGTCGCTGAACTCCGAACTCCGCAGGGCACCGTTGTGGGACGTGGCCGCGTGAGTCTTTCTTCGGTTGTCTCAAGACTTGAGGAACTGAATCGTGATCGCGCTGAGAATAAGCGTGTTGATGGCGTATCTCTTCGCTTGGCACCCACTGCGCCTGGGCTGTTCGGACAAGCTCGGTCGGCCTACACGGTTGGTGCGCACCAACAGCCCTTAAAGGGTGTTCGAGTAATGGCGCAGGGAACAAACATTGGCACACTAGCTCAGACCAACGGCCATTTCCGTGACCCGAGATTCGCAGATGGCTCAAGACCACTCTTGGAAGCTCGCGCTCTCGAACATCTCCCCACTCAGGCCTTGGCAAGTGTCGGCACGAGCACGCAACTCACGCTCCTTCCTCAAAAGATGGCCGTGACCATTCGCGAGTTGGTGGCCGAGCAGGTTGCTCCCCAGGACACAACTCCGCAAGCCATGGCGGAAATGGGAATGATTTGGGGTCGAGTGCTTCGCAGCGGCGAGGGTGTTGCAGGTGCACGTATCGAGCCCATGTCGAGCGGCGTTTCGGCCGTAGTTTATTTTAATGATCTCCTAATCCCTGACACGAATTTGGATCGAACTTCAAACAATGGCTGGTTCGTTATTCCTTATGCTCGTCAGGGCGGGCATGTGCTGCATATCAACTTGGGCACACGATGGTCAGATCCCTTGGTCGTGGGCGTTAGTCCCAGCGCTGTGGCCCAAGTCGAGGCTGAAATCACGCGTGGCTCGGAAGTCTTTGTTCGCGGTCTCGACGCATTTCGACCTGACTGGCCCTTGCAGGTTGAAGTTCGACCCATGCTTCATCGACGAGGTCGACGAGTCTTCGTGGATCGAACACAAGAATCGACACTCAGAGTCGCCCACGCGAATCAAGACATCGCTCTCGATCTCGACGCTGGGCCTGAGTACATCCGTACGCGGATGATCTTGGATCCTGAACGACGCGATCTCAATATGCCCATGCTGCCGCGCGGATGGCTGGAGCGGGTGAGAAGTCAGGTGAAGCACAATGCGGCTCCATCTGAAGGTGTCGTCGTTGGATTTTTCCAGGGTCAGCGTTTCCAACTCAAAGTGAGCGAAGCTTGGCGAACGGAGAACACGCGCGTGGTCTACTTCGATCAGCGCGGCGAGGTCACCGCGGCGCCTTATGGAGAAGCCGGCGGAGGTTTTGTGGTCTTTGGAGTTCGAGAGGGGTTGCACAACATGGTGGTCGGACTTGAAGGCTCCGACCGAATCTTCGCGACCACGGCGTGGGTCGACTCATCCACGCCCTTGGTGATCAATCATTGGCTGCGGTGAGGCGCTCCGAGCCTTGGCTATACATGAATGCTTCAACGGCAGAGCGTGCGTCCGACGGGACGTGAATGATCAAACCTCGCGGCAGCTTACCCTTTCGTAAGGCGATCTTTTCAAACTCGGGATTGATCGAGATGAACTCTTCCATCGACAGCCCTGCGACCTTGATGATTTCGGTCACGGCTGTTGGTCGTGGAACCTTGATGGGTTTTACGATCGCCTGTTCCATGCGTACGACGTCAGGGAACAGACGATCACTGTATCGCTCCGCATAGAGGGCGGCGAGAAAACAGGGGAAGAAATTTGTGGAGGCAAAATCGAAGCGTCGCGACTGGTAGCGCTCGATCACCGTTGCGAAATCTCGCGAACGCGCGACCTGCGACGCCTTCCGTACGCCACCCGGACCATGATTCCAAGCGGTGAGAGCAAAGGGCCAGCTTCGACCGAGAATCATATAGTTCTCTTTCATCAGACGAGCGGCCGCTTCGGAGCTCTTGAACACGGACTTTCGCTCGTCCACCTCGGCCGTAACGGTCAAAAACTTTCGACCGGTGTTTTCCATAAACTGCCACACACCGACGGCTCCAACTTTAGAGTGGGCCTCTTTATTGAAGCTGGATTCAACCAAAGGAAGTCGGGTGAGTTCGAGAGGCAAGCGGTGCTTGGCGAAAATCTCTTCCATGGTGGGCCAGTAGCGTGGTGCCCGAGCGAGTCCTTCCGCAAAGAAGTCACGCTGACCCGTTTGCACGCGCACTTCTTGAGCCGCACGTTGGGCCTGACGACGTAAATCTCCTGGTAGCGCTCTGAGCGATTCGATGATCTGCGGAATCTCGCGTTGCATTTCGGGGTCTTCGGATCGAGCATTTTCGCCGCGCACAGCAACGAGCTTCAGCGCTTCGCGAACCAATTTAGCTTCGCGACTCACGATGCGTTCGGCGACTTGGTTTCGCTGCCAGCGTCGCTTCGGGTGAGAGGCGTTCACTATCGGTTCGACGTCCACAACCTTGTATATGATCCATGGGAAGTCCGCGTGATGAATGACTTTCTTGTTTGAATCATACCGAGAATAAATCTTGAGCCAAAATCCGACGCGGTCTTCGAGGCCTGGGGAAATCGTTTCGATTTTGAACTCTTCGCGAATCCGATTCTCGCGATCCTCCAAAACAACGCGCGGATCAAATTCAGGAACAAAGGCTGCTGTAGGAATCTGTGGCAAGCGTGCGAGCTGAGCTGAGCGCGTCGAAGGCTCGGTGTCGGCTGCTCCGGTCGCCGCCTCGATGGCGGATTTCTTCTCTTGATGTCGAACCCAAAACGTCATCAACGAAGCCGCGATCACCACGAAGGCGACGGCGACCCGCGCGCGGCGAAGAAGCGTGAGATTAAGGTAGCGAAGCCACGACATGAAAGCTCCTTTGGACTCGTCCACTGAGGGGCGGGGAAAGTGGGCGAGGCGAATCCAGCAATTCGTTGCTAAGAAACGGAGCAATCGAGGTGCCGTCCCGAAAGGACGGGAGGTCATTTTAACAAGACTTTAGTGATCCTGAGGCGGCATTCAGGGGGTGCCGGTGACGAAGAATGGCAGCACTTTCGCGCCTTCAGTCGTTCTTGAGGCGCCAAAAGACCCCATGGCCTTGAACCTGAAGGCTTACAGTACATTCTCAGGGCCATGAATGATGCTTAAATGGTGATGGTTTCTCGATAGAGGCCGAAGACTTTTCTGAGGACATCGGCGATCTCACCGAGAGTGACCTTGTTCTCAACCGCTTCGACGAAGAGGGGCATGAGATTGGCTTCACCTTCGGCTGCATGTTGAATTCGACCCAGGTGCTTCGCGACCATCACTTGATCGCGACTGGCTTTAAATTTCTTCAGGCGTTCGATCTGTTCGCGCGCTGTGGCCTCGCTCACCTTGAGAACGTCCGGCCGATGTGTCTCGTTTTGCGTGAAATCGTTAACGCCGACGACGATCTCTTGTTTCGCTTCAACCGCTCGCTGGTACTCGTAGGCGGCCTGCTGGATCTCCCGCTGAATCCAGCCGGTCTCGATGCACTTCACGACACCGCCTAAATCCTCGATGCGGGCAATGTACTCTGTCGCACGGCGCTCCAACTCATCCGTCAGCCACTCGACAAAGTAAGATCCTGCGAAGGGATCAATCACATCGGCGACGCCGCTTTCATGTGCGATGATTTGCTGGGTGCGCAAAGCGATGGTCGCGGCCTTTTCTGTCGGCAGACCGAGTGCCTCATCCATGGAGTTGGTGTGAAGCGACTGAGTTCCACCCAAAACGGAAGCCAGAGCTTGCAGTGTCACGCGGACAATATTGTTCTCGGGTTGTTGGGCCGTGAGTGTTGAGCCCGCCGTCTGCGAGTGAAAGCGAAGTTTCCAACTCTTCTCGTCCTCAGCTTCAAAACGATCGCGCATAATCTTCGCCCACATACGGCGAGCCGCGCGGAACTTGGCGATCTCCTCAAGAAAATTGTTATGCACGTTGAAGAAAAACGAAAGTCGTCCGGCGAAGTCGTCGACATTGAGGCCGGCATCGATGGCGGCTTGAACGTAGGTGATGCCATTGGCGAGCGTGAAGGCGATTTCTTGCGCGGCTGTCGAGCCAGCTTCGCGAATGTGGTATCCCGAAATCGAAATGGTGTTCCAATTCGGAACTTCCTTGGCGCAGTATTCAAAAATGTTGGTGATCAAGCGTAGGCTCGGGCGAGGCGGATAAATGTAGGTGCCTCGAGCGATGTATTCCTTGAGTAGGTCGTTCTGAATAGTCCCAGTGAGCTGATGGGCGCTGACGCCGCGCCTCTTTGCCACCGCAATATAAAGCGCGAGGAGAATTCCCGCCGTCGAATTGATGGTCATGGAGGTCGAGACCTTATCGAGAGGAAGGTCCTTCAGCAGAATTTCCATATCCTCGATCGACGAAATGGCCACGCCGACCTTTCCAACTTCGCCCGTCGCCATAACGTGATCGGAGTCGTATCCCATTTGCGTCGGGAGATCGAAGGCCACACTTAGCCCGGTCTGACCCTTTTCAAGCAAGAGCTTATAGCGCTCATTGGACTCGCGCGCCGAACCAAAACCGGCGTACTGCCGCATCGTCCAGAGCCGACCACGATACATGCTTTCCTGCACACCGCGCGTGAACGGAAACTGACCGGGTTCCCCGAGGTCCTCAGAAGCCGTCGAGTTCAAACCGGGCCAATCGCCGGCGTTGTAGGCGGGTTTGATCTCAATACCACTCGAGGTCCGGAAGCTTTCCTTGCGCGTTTTCGCCATCACTTCACCGGTTCAAACAAGACAAGAGTTTGTCCTGACTCGACGGAATCAGCCGGCTTCACCAAAATGTCCTTAACGCGGACTTCCGCTGAAGCGCGCATTTCGTTTTCCATTTTCATCGCTTCCATGATGAGGACCGGCTGTCCCGACTTCAGAACATCGCCCTTATTCACCAACACCTTTACGATTTTGCCGGGCATTCCAGCGACAAGATTTTCGCCTCCGCCGATCAGCGAACCCTTTTTCAGAGACTCATGGAGCAGGGCTTCGTCGTTGTAGATCTTCACCGTGCGCACACTCGAACGTGTGTAAACGGTGTAGTCGATGCCTGAGCCGTAGACGTCGATCAGATATGATCCACCATTCCAAATGAGGTTCACGATGTTCTCGACGATGCGATAGTCATCTTTAGAAATTTCGTAGCGAACCCACTCCCCACCCTCTTCTTGCAGAGCGATTTTCCAAGAGTTCTTGGTCTCGTTCACTTCGATCTTGTAGGGCTTGGTTTGTCCGGGCCTCGTGAGGTCACCACCGAGATCAGCTTCGAAAAACATAAGGGCCTCCTCCTTACTGATCCCGCAGCGTCGTCGATCGACCGACCGACTGCCAGCGGCTCAAGGTGTTGTAATCCGAAACCGATTTGGCGCGCTTTTCATTGTAGGCCGCGATGGCTGCGGTGATGAGAAACACGTGATCATCCACACTGCGGAAGAGCTTCGGCATTTTGATTTCCAGGTCCTTGTCGCAGAACTGTGTCGTATAGCTACCGTCCAAAAACTTGGGCGACTGCAAGATCGACTTGTGCATCAAAATGTTGGTCTTAATGCCGGTCAGTGTGAACTCGGTCAGGGCCCGATCTAGCCGGCGAATCGCCGTCTCGCGATTCGGTCCCCAAGCGATGAGCTTGGCGACCATCGGATCGTAGAAGATCGGCACTTCGTAGCCAGGGTAAGCATAAGAGTCCAAACGAATGAACGGGCCCTGTGGGTGGCGGCAGCGACGAATCAGGCCGGGCGAGGGCTGATAGGTCAGCGGATCCTCAGCGCAAATTCGAGCTTCGATCGCATGGCCGCGTTGTACGACGTCTTCTTGTTTGAACGACAGCGGGCGTCCTGCGGCGACAAAGATCTGCTCTTGCACCAAATCAATGCCGGTGACCATTTCGGTGACCGGATGCTCCACCTGCAAGCGCGTGTTCATCTCCATAAAGAAAAATTCTTTGGTGATGTTATCGAAGATGAACTCAAAAGTTCCTGCGCCTTGATAGCGAAGGGCTTTGACGGCCTTGATCGAAACATCACCGAGGCGATGGCGCACTTCATGTGGAACCGAGGGCGAAGGCGACTCTTCGATGATCTTCTGGTTCCGTCGTTGAATCGAGCACTCGCGCTCAAACAAGTGGACCGCATTCCCGTGCTGGTCGCCGAAGACTTGTACTTCAATATGCTTCGGGTTCTGAATGAAGCGTTCGATGTAGACCGTATCGTTCTTAAAGTAGTTCAAGCCTTCGCTGCGCGCCGCGCGATAAGAGCTTTCGAGTTCGCTCATCTCGCGCACGATTCTCATGCCCTTGCCGCCGCCACCGGCTGTTGCTTTGATCATGACCGGCAAGCCGATCTTCTCGACAACTTTCTTGGCGTCTTCAATCGTGTCGACAGGACCGCCGCTGCCGGGAACCGTGGGTACTCCGGCATCTCGCATGAGGCGAATAGCCGAAATCTTATCGCCCATGGCGCGAATGTTGTCGGGAGTCGGGCCGATGAAAGTGACGCCCGCCTTTTTCAAAGCCTCCGCGAACTCCGCATTCTCCGACAAGAAGCCGTAGCCGGGGTGAACCGCATCGGCGCCACATTGCTTGATGGCCTTTAGGATGTTGTCGATGTTGAGATACGACTCTTTGGAAGGTGCAGGTCCGATGTTGTAGGCCTCGTCGGCCAATAACACATGCAGTGAGTTTCGATCGGCGTCCGAGTACACGGCCGCCGATGCGATGCCAAGCTCGCGGCAAGCGCGAATCACGCGCAAGGCGATCTCACCGCGATTCGCGATCAGAACTTTTTTGAAGGGGGGATTAGATGTCATTCTCGCTCCACTTTCAAAGTTAAATGAGAGGGCCCCGCGGGGCCCCTAGGCCCTTTGCACAGGCCATTAAACGAGGCCATTAAAGAGGAATATTTCCGTGCTTCTTGGGCGGATTCGAGTCGCGCTTGTTCTTGAGCATTTCCAGCGCATCGATCACGCGTCGACGTGTCATCGCCGGCTCGATCACTTCATCGACATAGCCCAGTTCAGCCGCCACATAGGGATTGGCAAACTTCTCCTCGTACTCACTGACCAGCTTGGCCTTTTCCGCGACGGGGTCCTTCGCCTTCTTCATGGCTTCGCGGAAGATGATATTGACCGCTCCATCCGCACCCATAACGGCGATCTCGGCGGTCGGGTAGGCGAGATTCACATCGCCGCGCAGATGCTTGGAGCTCATCACGCAATAGGCGCCGCCGTAGTTCTTGCGAGTGATCACCGTAACCTTCGGTACCGTCGCCTCCGCATAAGCGTAGAGTAGCTTCGCACCGTGGGTGATGATGCCGTTCCACTCTTGGTCCGTTCCCGGCAAGAAGCCCGGAACATCGACGAAGGTGACAATTGGAATATTGAAAGCATCGCAGAAACGGATGAAGCGCGCGGCCTTTCGCGAGGCCTCGATGTTCAAGCATCCTGCCAAAACTGCGGGCTGATTGGCCACGATCCCTACCGAGCGTCCATTGTAACGTGCAAAGCCGACGATGATATTCTTCGCGTAATGCTGATGGATCTCGAGGAAGTAGCCTTCGTCGACGGTCATCTTGATGAGCTCAAGCATGTCGTAGGGTTTCTTCGGATTGTCGGGAATAAAGGTATTGAGAGACTCCTCGACGCGATCCGGTCGATCCGTCGTGGGAACGATGGGCGGCGAATCGACGTTGTTCGGCGGCAAGAAGTTCAACAGCTCTCGAATCAGCAGCAAGCAATGCTTGTCGTCGTTGGCGGCAAAGTGCGCGACGCCCGACTTCGAAGAGTGGGCCGAGGCACCACCGAGCTGCTCTTTGGTGACGTCTTCATGCGTGACGGCTTTGATGACGTCGGGGCCAGTCACGAACATGTAGCTCGTGTCTTTAACCATGAAGATGAAGTCGGTGATCGAGGGCGAGTAAACCGCGCCACCCGCCGAGGGCCCCATGATCGCGGAGATTTGCGGTACCACTCCCGAGGCCAGCGTGTTCTTCAAAAAAATGTCGGCATAGCCGGCGAGGGCTTCAACGCCTTCCTGAATGCGCGCTCCACCTGAGTCATTGATGCCGATGATCGGGGCGCCGTTCTTCATCGCCATTTCCATGATCTTCAAAATCTTGTTGGCTTGAGTTCGCGACATCGATCCGCCGAAGACGGTGAAGTCCTGCGAATAGACATAAACGGGCTTACCGTTGATGCGGCCGTAACCTGTGATGACGCCATCGCCGGGAATGCGCTTGTCGCCCATACCGAAATTCTGAGAGCGATGTGTGACGAAACGATCCATTTCGACGAAGCTGCCGGGATCCAGCAGGACGTCCAAACGCTCGCGCGCGGAGAGGCGGCCGCCCTCCTTGTGCTTGGCGATCTTGTCGGCGCCGCCGCTCACAAGTGCGGCTTCATTGAGGCGCTCAAGCTCCGCGACTCGCGCCGCTGTCGTCTTGGGTTCTGTTTGCATCGTCGCCATTTGCGACCTCCCAAAGTGAGTTCGCCGACCAACCTGTCGGCGAGAAATTATGAAACCAAATTTTAGGGATAGCTGCGTCCGTAAAGACGTGGGAACGGAATAGTCTCGCGGACATGAGGTAATCCGCAGATCCAAGCCACGGTTCGTTCGATTCCCAACCCGAAACCAGCGTGGGGGAAGCTTCCGTAGCGGCGTAGATCCATAAACCAAGCGAAGTCTTTCTCTTGCAATTCGTGCTCTTTGATTTTGCGCTGGAGAATCTCAAGATTGTCCTCGCGTTGCCCGCCGCCAATGATTTCTCCGTAGCCCTCGGTGGCGAGAAGGTCGCAGCTCATCGATTTGCCGGCCTGCTCGGGATCTTCCTTCATGTAGAAGGCTTTGATTGCTGCGGGATAGTGGTGCACGAACACGGGCTTTTCGAACTTCGACGAAATGATCGTTTCATCCGTGCCGCCGAAGTCGTCGCCGATGATAAAATTGGGATTCTCTTTTTTAATAATCTGCGCGGCTTCGTCGTAGTGCACGCGAGGGAAGGGGCCTTTGATGGGCTCCAGCTTGGAAATGTCGCGTTCGAGAACTTTGAGCTCTTCGGCCTTGTTTTTGATCGTGCGTTGCACGACGTACTCGACGAACTGCTCCGCCAACTCCATGTTGTCATAGAGATCGCTGAAGGCGACTTCAGGCTCGACCATCCAAAATTCAATGAGGTGGCGCCGCGTTTTGGACTTCTCGGCTCGGAAAGTGGGGCCGAAGCAGTAGACTTTGCCGAGCGCTGCGGCCGTGGCCTCCATATAGAGCTGGCCGGATTGAGACAGATACGCCTTCTCGTCAAAGTACTGCGTCTCAAATAAAGTGGTGGTGCCTTCGCAAGCGCTGGGCGTGAAGATGGGCGCATCGGTGAGGGTGAAGCCCCGGCCGTCAAAGAAATCGCGAATCGAGCGCACGATCTCGTGACGAACCCGGAGGATCGCGGCCTGTCGCTTGGAGCGCAACCAGAGGTGGCGGTTCTCCATGAGGAAGTCTGTGCCGTGCTCTTTGTGCGAGATCGGATACTCCACGGCTCGTTGAATCAGTTCCGCGGCCTCGACGCCAATTTCAAAAACGTTTTGGTGCTTGGGGTGTTGCCGAACAATGCCCGTGATTTTGACCGATGACTCTTGGGTGAACTGTTCGAAGCCGTCGAAAATGTCGGCCGAGCATTCGCCGGGCTTGTCGCCTTTATAAAAGATGCAGCTCACCATACCGGTGCCATCGCGAAGTTCGAGGAATTTCACCTTGCCCGATGATCGAGTGTTGTAAACCCAACCTTTGAGTTCGAGCTTTTGCCCGACATGGTCTTTGAGATCGGAAATGAAGTAGCGCATAACATTCACCACGCATGAATTCTTAAAGAGATGCGTGTGGAGCCTGCATCCCAAAAAGGAACAGTCGGTTTCAAAGAAACTCTCTGAACCTAGTGGGGTTGCGGAGCGTTATGCAAAACTTCGCTCAGTCGCGCGCCCTAATGCGGCGCGCCTTTGACGAAGCTCAGGGTGCGACGAGGCGGCGAATCTCATCCAGCGACTTTCGCACGTTCAGGCGACCTCGGCTTGTGGCTGCAAAACCGCCCTGATCCACGCCGGCCAGGAGGGCCTGACGGATCTGTTGGGGGGTTGCTCGAGGCCGATCGCTGAACAAAAGGGCGGCTGCGCCCGACACGAAGGGCGCAGCCATCGATGTTCCTGAGAGGATCGCGGTGCGCGCACCGGGATAGGTGCTGTTGATGTTCGAGCCAGGAGCGAACAGATTTACAAAGTTGTAGGAGTAGTTGGAGAACCCCGCAGTGTAGTCGCGTGAGGTCGAAGCTCCCACGGTGAGCTGATTCGCCAGACTGAATGCGGCGGGATACTCGGGATAGTTGTCCAAGCTGATCCCGCTATTTCCGGCGGCGGCGATGAACAAAACGCCTTTTTCTCCCGCATCGCGAATCATCTTTTGTAGCGATGTGGAGCAAGGTGCGCCACCCCAGCTGGCGTTGATGACTTTCGCTCCTTGTTGGGCCGCGTATTCGATCGCTAAGACGGCGTCGCCAATGGAGCCCGAGCCCTCGGGGCTCATAAAGCCGAGAGGTAAGAGCTGAGCCGCGGGTGCCATGCCCGCGATGCCATTCTGCGAATGATCGGCGGCGATGATCCCGCCCACATGCGTACCGTGACCTGAAGCGTCGCCGAAGACGCCGGATTCCGCGAAGAAGTTGTAGCCCTGTACGTCATCAATGTAACCGTTTTGATCGTCATCAATGCCGTTGCTCGCAACTTCGCGCGCATTCGTGTAGAGGCGCGGTGCCAACATCGGATGTGTTCGATCCATTCCCGAATCGACCACCGCGACCAACACGCCAGAACCGCGGACACCTTGTGCCCAGACCTGATCGGCGCCGACCAGCAATTGCCCGTATTGCTCGGGCGACCACTGGGCTTGAAAATGATCTTGCGCTTCCGTGGACTCGACTTGCGTAAAAGGATGCAGCTGGACGCGCTGATCTTGTTCGACAAAGCGAATTTCGTCCTGCATCGGCTCAAAGACTTCGCGCGTGAACTCTTCGCGTGTCCAACCTCGAGCAACGGTGCGTGAACCATCCGTCCATTCGATGACAAAGGAGTTGGGTACAGCCGTGGAGAGGCATTCGAGTTTTGTTTCCGGGAAGCTCGCGGTTTGCGTCTCTTCTTGCTCGAAACATCCCGTCAGCAGCAAAGCACTTGCGGCAATAGCGATGGCGGCGGCAGCTTGTAAGATGCTGCCCAGAGTGCGCGGCGAGGCGCTCGATTCAGGCGACAAGTCCCTCTTTGCCGACATTTCGACCTCCTGTCGAAACAAAGCCACGAGTTGGCGGGGGGCCGGAAAACCGCTCCGAGAGCGGGTTTCACGGTACGGCCCTCAAAGGTCCGCAAAGTAATGTCGGTTTTTCGACTAAAAAGGGTTAGTCCAGAACCGCCTTCGCGCGAAGCGTTCTAGCCCAAAGAGGGAGCTGGTCGAGTTCTTGAGCGATTCAAGAGGTGGACGCGCCTTTCGGTGAAAAGGGCGTCGGTCCAGTTAACCGGACGCTCGTCGGGATCTGTCCAAGGCCTTTGGGGGATAAAAACTAAAGTCGAGTGATGAACTCGGCCAAGAACTGACCGAACTGATGTTCGACGTTCTTCGCCGTCTCGGTCACTTCGTCGTGCGAAAGCTTCGACTGCGATAGCCCGGCTGCAAGGTTGGTGATGCAGGAGAGGGCGCAAACGCGAAGACCCAGGTGATGGGCCGCAATGGTCTCGGGCACTGTGCTCATGCCGACAGCCTTGCCACCGATCAGCTGCAAGTAGCGAACTTCAGCGGGGGTTTCATAGGTAGGACCTGCAACGCCGCAGTACACGCCGCGATGATGACGAATGCCGAGCTTATTCAGCACTTCCAACATCATGGCGACGAGCTTACGATCATAGGCTTCCGTCATGTCGGGAAAGCGTGGACCAAACTGCGCGAGATTCGGTCCGCGAAGGGGATTGTCGCCCATCAAATTCAGATGATCTTCGATCACCATAAAGTCGCCGGGCTTCATGGTGGCATCCAGGCCACCAGCTGAATTCGTCAGCACCAGAACTTCGGCTCCGAGCAGCGCGGCCGTTCGCACCGGATGCACGACGCTGGGCATGGAGTGGCCTTCGTAGTAATGCACGCGACCCTGCAAGACGGCGACGGGGGTTGCGCCGACGTGACCCAAAAATAAGCGACCTTTGTGGCCTTCGACCGTGGGCGGAATGAAGCCGGGAATGTCGCTGTAGGCCAGAGCCGCTTCCACTTTCATCTGATTGACGAAGGCGCCGAGACCCGAGCCCAGAACCACGGCCACCTTCGGTCGCAGTTTACTGATCGAACGCACGTAGTTCACGGAGTCTTCCAGACTCTGAACAATACTTGTGTCGATCATGTGGGCCACCTGTTCTAAAAAGCGCTCAGCGCAAAGGGTTCAATCAAACTTCTCCCAAAATCAAATCGCCGTTCTTGCGATTTTGCAAGGATTGCTGAAGTCGCGCGAGCTCATCACCCGAAAGTGCTCCAGGATCCCGAATCTGCAAGGCGGCCAGAAGCCGGCGTTCGGCCTCATCCAGATTCTGGGTTTGTGGTCCTCCGAAGATTCGAAACACGGGCTGACCTCGATCCACGCGTTCGCCCCGACGAATCAGAATCTGCAGACCTGCTTGCGGGTCGAGGATATCGGTCGCCACAGCTCGGCCCGCTTTGAGAGCGATGCCCGCGTAGCCGATCGCTTCGCAATTCATGTCCATAATCCCAGCAGCGGGACTTGTGACTTCGCGGAGAACTTGCGCCGTGGGAAGGCGCGAAATCTGCCCGCCCTGCTGTTGGATGAGGTCTTGAAATGCCGAGTAGGCGCCTCCGGACTCCAAGATCTCTTGCGCCCGCGCAATACCCTCGGCGCGTGTGCGCGTGACGCCGCAGAGGTGGATCATCTCGCCCGCCAATTGAACACTGAGCTTCTCGCAGTCCGAAAATTCCCTGCGAGAAATACTGTGCAGCGTGCCGGATCGGAAATC
Source organism: Pseudobdellovibrionaceae bacterium (assembly GCA_947462815.1). Classification (GTDB taxonomy): domain Bacteria; phylum Bdellovibrionota; class Bdellovibrionia; order Bdellovibrionales; family JAMPXM01; genus UBA2339. Next base: position 21,434 of record CANHQR010000007.1, on the reverse strand, counting down.
CTCGCGTCGCAAGATCGCCAAGCACTCTTCGACCTCGACGGAGTTGCCGATCAAGCGCCCCAGAGGCTCATTCATATCGGTGATAAAGGCCGTTACAGACTTACCGGCCAGTTGACCAATGCGCTTCAACCCGGCGGCGAGGGCGCGCGCCTCCGCTTCCGTTTTCATAAAGGCGCCGCTGCCGCATTTGACGTCAAGAACCAGAGTTTCGATGCCTTCAGCGAGCTTCTTCGACATGATGGACGCGCAAATGAGCGGCAATGATTCGACTGTGGCCGTGACATCGCGCAGCCCATAAATCTTTTTATCGGCCGGGCAGATTTCCTCGGTCTGTCCGATCAATGCCACACCCAGGTTGGCCAACTGTTGTGTGAACTTCTCACGCGTCAAGGCGACGGAAAATCCCGGGATACTTTCGAGCTTGTCGATGGTGCCGCCGGTGTGGCCGAGGCCTCGCCCGGCGATCATGGGAACCTTTAAGCCCGCAGCCGCTACAATTGGCGCGAGAATCAGACTGGTCTTATCGCCGACGCCGCCTGTGGAGTGCTTGTCGACGATGCCGCGAAACTGCGGAAACTTGAACACATGCCCCGAGTTCATCATCAGCTCGGTAAGCGTCCAGGTTTCGTCGTCGGTCATGCCGCGAAAGAACACCGCCATGAGCCAGGCACTCATCTGATAATCGGGAATCGAACCTGCGACATAACCTTCGATGAGAAATTGCAGCTCGTCGCGCGTCAGTTCGTTCCCGGCGCGTTTTTTCTTGATGAGTTCAGCAGGAAGAAAGCTCATCAGTAGCCACCTCGGCTCGTGAGAGCTTGGATGAGTTGCACGCCGGAGCTTGTGCCTAAGCGGTCAGCGCCTGCCAGAATGAGATCGCGCGCTTGCTCCCAGCCGCGAATACCACCGCTGGCTTTGACCTGCACGCGATCGCTGACGGCATCACGCATGAGTGCAACGTGCTCGACGCTGGCGGCGCCTGTGGAAAAACCCGTGCAAGTCTTGACGAAGTGGGCACCCGCCTCTTCGGCCGCTCGACAGCTTCGTGAGATCTCTTCAAGGCTCAACAGACCTGTCTCGAGAATCACTTTGACGAGGGCTTGGCCCTCGACGGCCCGCACGACCTCGCGAATATCATCGCGCACTCCGGTGAAAACGCCGGACTTCGCCAAATCGATTCGCATGACCATGTCGATTTCGCGTGCGCCGTCGCGTGCGGCCAGTTCCGCTTCTCGAGCTTTGGCTGCGGAGCTCATGGCCCCCAGCGGAAAACCCACGACAGAGGCCACAGCGACGCCGCTCTCGCGTAATTCCTCACTCGCCAATCGCACATGTGCGCCATTCACGCAGACCGCAAAGAACTGGTGAGTTCGCGCCTCCTCGCAAAGTTTGCGAATGGCCGCGGCGTCGGCCTCAGGCTTCAACAAGGTGTGATCGATGAATCCGGCCAGCTCGCGGGGCTGACGTGGCGGAGGGCGCTGTGACGCGGTGTTCATGTGAACTCACTTTCTCCAAGCGAACGAAGCTCCACGGAGCAAAAAGTCATTGATCCGCGTCGCTCAAGACATTGGAATGTCACAAGAGTGTCGAATCGTCAGCCGTTTCCGCAAGCTCAAAACTCTCTTCAGGTGCGTCACTATCTGATCAGCGGCCGTGTGCAGGGAGTCGGCTATCGCCGATTCGCGGAGAAGCAGGCTCGACAGCTCCAGATCGGAGGCTGGGTCCGCAACTTGGCTGACGGTCGTGTGGAGTTGGTGGCTGAGGCAGAGGTCACAGGCCTCGAGCAGCTCGAAGTGGCGCTTCGTCGTGGTCCGATATGGGCGGCCGTGCATGAGCTGCGGGTGCGTCAGGTGGTTTCGCAAGACTCTGGGAGCCTTCCGCGAGAAATTTTCGGTCGCTGGGAGCCTGGTGAGTTCACGGTCCAAACCGACGGCGAGACGGCGGTAACAGAAATTTTGGAGAGTAAGTAATATGATCGCATTCCAGAAGTCGTTCCGCAGCTTGATGGCCGCTCTGCTTTGTCTCTCCATGAGCCTCGCGTTGACGGCGCCGGCCTGGGCACAGTCGCCCAACGATGCGCCTCCTCCGGTGGGTGGACCGCGCAAGCAGTTGGCGACAATTCTCTATGCGGGTTTGGGTGGCGCTGTGCTCGGCCTTTCCACGCTCAGTTTTTATGGCCGTCCCCAGGATAAGCTCTCGAACATCGCGATCGGTTTTGCAGTCGGAATCATGGCCGGCACGGCCATCGTGACGTATGGTGCCGCTACGAATCCCGACGAGTTCTACGGAACACCCTCATCACAGGGTCGCATCGAGCCGCGCTTGGAACCTCAATGGAGTCCGCCGGAAGATCGATGGGCTCAACAACAATTGGCTGCGCAGTCTGAGGCCATTGGCCTCAGCTGGAATTTCGATTTTTGATCGTTCGTGTTGGCGACAGCGATCAGCTCGACTTTTTGAACTTGCTGGCCAATCCGCCCAAGCCGCCGGGGGGCTGAGGTGCCATACCCGTTGCGGGTGCGCCTCCCGCGCCCGGCATACCGGGCATACCCGGCATCGGGCCTGCCGATGCGGCAGGAGTGGAAGTGACCTTCTCGGCCTTGCCAAGGAATTCAAGACCCATCTCTTTGGTGATCACACCTCGCTGAATCAGCTGATCGATGGAGGTATCGTAAGGCAGCATGCCTTCGGATTTACCCGTCTGCATCTGCGAAGGAATCTGAAAGGTTTTGCCCTCGCGAATCAGGTTCGCAACGGCCTTGGTATTGAACATGATTTCAAGAGCGGCGACGCGACCCTTGCCGTCCGCACGAGGCAAAAGGGCCTGCGCGACAACACCGCGCAGAGATTCCGCAAGCTGGACGCGAATCTGCGACTGCTTATCGCCAGGAAAAACGTCGATAATTCGATCCACCGTTTTGTGGGCGTTGTTTGTGTGTAGGGTTCCAAACACCAAGTGACCAGTTTCTGCCGCCGACAGCGCCAGCTGAATGGTCTCAAGATCGCGCATCTCGCCGACGAGAATCACGTCGGGATCTTCACGAAGCGCGGCTTTCAGTGCGTTGGCGAAGGATTTCGTATGCCCGTGAACCTCGCGCTGGTTAACCAGCGATTTGAGCGAAGGGTGGACGAATTCGATCGGATCTTCGATCGTCAGAATGTGGCACTGCTGAGAGGCGTTGATATGATGGATCAACGCCGCAAGCGTCGTCGATTTACCTGAGCCGGTCGGGCCGGTCACGCAGATCAAACCTTTATGGACATTGATCATGTCGAGAACTTCCTTGGGAAGACCCAACTCGTCGACGGTTTTGATGCGCGTGGGAATCACGCGGAAGACGGCACCCAAGCCCTTTCGCTGCATGAACACGTTCACGCGAAAGCGACCCACGCCTTCAATGGTGTACGAGCAGTCGAGCTCCCAGTGCGTGATGAAGTCTTTCTTTTGTTTTTCGGAGAGAATTTCGAAAATGAGTTCCTGGGCATCCTGAGAGGACAGCACCGGGCGATCCACCAGCTTCACCATGTCGCCATTCTTGCGCAAATAGGGCGAAGAGCCGGCCACGACGTGCAAGTCGGATGCACCTTCCGCAACCATCAGTTTGAAAAGCTCGTCGATCTTTGCCATGATTCAGCCTCGCCTGTTCCGCAAACGATGAAATCGTTGCAGATACTGACGTTTCGGACATTGGCGTGAAGGGTTTTAGGAAATGCCGACGGAAATTCTCATAAATGTGCGGCCGAGCGAGACCAGAGTCGCGTACATTCAAAATGGCGACCTCAACGATCTCAAAATCGAACGTCGCACTTCCCCGACTTTAGTCGGGAGTGTCTATCGCGGCAAAGTCATGCGCGTCCTGCCGGGCATGCAGGCCGCCTTCGTCGACATCGGTTTGGATCGCGCGGCCTTTCTCTACGTGGGGGATGTCCGTCCCGATCTCGATGTGGCGGATCTCGATGAGACGGAATCCGACGAAGACGGCGATTCCCTTAACGACAAGGATAGTGACACCGACAACAAGCCGCGCATTCAAGAGCTGCTCAATGAAGGTCAGTGGATTCTCGTCCAAGTCGCCAAAGATCCGCTCGGAACAAAAGGCGCACGAATCACCACGCACATCTCCCTGCCGGGCCGCCACGCCGTTTACCTCCCCACGCTCAATCATCGGGGAGTCTCGCGCCGTATTGCTGACGAAACTGAACGCGATCGTTTGCGTGAACTCGTGCAAAGCATCAACCCTGCGGGCGGGGTCATCGTCCGCACGGCCGGTGAAGGCGCCAGCGAGGCGAGCCTGCGCTCGGATCTCGAGTATCTGCAGCGTTTGTGGAGCGATGTTCAGAAGGCCTATGAAAAGCAAAAAAAGCCCGGCCTTGTCCATGCCGAGCCCGACGTCGAATTGCGCGCGCTGCGCGACCTGCTCAATGAAGACGTCGATCGCGTGGTGATCGACGACGAGGAAACCTACAAAAAGATTCTCGCCTTCCTCGGTCAATTCATGCCTAAGTTTCGCAACAAAGTGTCGCTCTATCGAGACGCCCGGCCCCTCTTTGATCAGTATGAAATCGATCTGGAAATTTCGCGCTCGCTGGAGCGCAAGATTTGGCTGAAGTCTGGCGGTTACATCGTGATCGACGAGGCCGAAGCTTTAGTGGTCATCGACGTCAACACCGGTCGTTATGTCGGTAAGCGCGATCTCGAAGACACGATCCTGAAGACCAACCTCGAGGCGGTCCGCGAAATCGCGCACCAACTGCGAATTCGCAATTGCGGCGGCATTATCATTATCGACTTTATCGACATGGAAAAGGACGCACATCGCGAGAAGGTCCTTGAGGCTTTGCGCGAGGAGCTCACGCGCGATCGCGCGCGCACCACCGTTGTCTCGATGTCGAACCTCGGCCTCGTCGAGATGACGCGCAAACGTATTCGTCCAAGTCTCGTCAAAACCTTATGCGAGCCTTGCAACTACTGTGATGGCCGCGGCTACGTGAAGACCAAAGGCACGATTGCTCGCGAGATCTTCCGGGATCTTGAGCGCGAGGCACTGGCCCTCCAGGAGGGCCAAGTTTTGGTCGTCCACTGCCACAGCGAGATCGCCGATTCGATCTACGCGGACGAGACCGAAGCCCTCGAAGATGTCGAGCGGCGCCTCGGTGCCGGAGTGGTCTTTAAGCTCGAGCCCAGTTTTCATCGCGAGCAGTACGAGATCATCCCGAGCGGGAGCCGCGCGCCTAAATCCATGAAAAAACAGGATAATTGAGCTTCGGCAGAGGGCCCGAGAGGGCGCGCCGAACCTCGGGGCAAGCTGCTGATTTCATTGACAATCGATTGTGAACAGTGGCATCACCGAGTGCTTCGCGCTGTTTGGAGGTTTCATGTACGCCATCATTCGGACCGGCGGTAAACAATACCGTGTGCAAGCTGGTCAGACCGTTCGAGTTGAGAAATTGGAAAAAAACATCGGCGAGACCTTCGATCTCACCGACGTGCTCGCCGTTGGCGGTGAGAAGTCGGTGTTCGGCACTCCGGTTGTGGCCGGCGCTAAAGTGACGGTGACTGTCGTTCAGCACGACAAATCTGCCAAGGTGCTGGTCTTCAAGAAGAAGCGTCGTCACGGATATCGCCGCACACAAGGTCATCGTCAAAGCTTCACCGACTTGTTCGTCCAGGCGATCACTTCGCCGAACGGCGAGACGGAAAAGGCATCGGCGAAACCTGTGGTCGTCGATCCGGCAAAGAAAGCCGCTCGCATCGAGGCGATCCAAGCCAAGGTGAAAGCCGGCGGCAAGACGGCTAAGAAAGAATTGAAAGTGAAAGCGGCCGCAAAAAAAGCCGCGAAGAAGACGACGGCGAAGCCCGCCGCCGCAAAAAAGAAGAAGGCTTCGGCTGGCGCCAAGAAAAAGGTCGCCAAGAAGAAGTCGAGCAAGAAGTAAACGAAGCTTTATCTGGTCGCACTTGAGGATCTGGAAAAGTTCTGGACGTAGCCTGGAGTTAAGTCATGGCAAGTAAGAAGGCAGCAGGTAGTACACGCAACGGTCGCGATTCAATGGGACGCCGTCTCGGCGTGAAGCGCTTTGGTGGCGAGGCTGTAAAGGCCGGCACCATCATCGTTCGCCAACGTGGAACGAAATTTCATCTCGGTCGCAACGTTCGCATGGGCCGCGACTTCACGATCTACTCGGTCATCGATGGCCAAGTTAAGTTCGAGCGCATCGACAAATTGCGCACGAAGATCAGCGTGTATCCTCAGGCGCAGACCGCCTAAGGGTCGGGTTCGATCGTAAAGATTGTTTCCAACTTTGGGCTGGTCCAAGACCAGCCCATTTGTTTTGGCGCGCAGGAGCGCGCTCGCCATGGGAGTTCGTTGTGAAGTTCGTCGATGAAGTTGAGATTACGGTGAGCTCGGGCCGAGGCGGTCCGGGTGCCATCAGCTTTCGTCGCGAGGCCATGGAGCCTCGAGGTGGTCCTGATGGTGGAGACGGCGGACGTGGCGGGCACGTTGTGTTTCGCGTGAATCCGCAGATCAATACGCTCATCGATTTCCGTTTTCGCAAGAAGTACGCGGCAGCCAATGGCGACCCCGGCAAAGGTCGTAATATGACCGGCAGCGATGGCCAAGATCTCATTCTCGTGGTGCCGCCTGGAACTGTGGTTCGAGACGCCGAAACGGATGAAGTGCTGGTCGACCTCGCTGAGCCTGGCGATCATGTATTTTTGGAAGGTGGGCGGGGCGGCAAGGGTAATTGGTTCTTTCGCACCAGTGTGAATCAAGCGCCGGAGAAAGCCCAACCGGGCGAGGCCGGCGAAGAGCGTGAATTGAAGCTCGAGCTGAAACTCATCGCCGATGTCGGTGTGATTGGATATCCGAATGCGGGTAAGTCGACACTGATCTCTTCGATCTCAGCCGCAAAGCCCAAGATCGCGGACTATCCGTTCACGACGCTGGCGCCAAATCTCGGTGTCGTTAAGGCGAACGACGATCAGAGTTTTGTGGTCGCCGACATCCCTGGACTAGTTCCTGGGGCGCATGAAGGAGTGGGTTTGGGGACGCAGTTTTTGAGGCACATCGAGCGCACAAACCTATTCGTTCACCTGATCGATGCGAGCGGGGTCTCGGGGCGTGAGCCTTGGCAAGATTATTTGGATATCAACCACGAACTCGCGGCCTACGACGAAAGCAAGGCAGATCAGCCCGACTATCGGCCCTTGGCGACACGCGAGCAGCTCGTGGTGTTGAATAAGGTCGATACACTCAGCGAAGACGATCGGCTTCGTTTGCAGGATTCGTTTCGCCATCAAGGTGTCGCCACGCTGGCGATCTCGGCCGCTGCTCGGCGAGGCTTGAAGGAATTGGTCACGGAAATCGCCCGTCGCGTGAAGAAGTAAAACTCGGAAGGATCATATGTCCGACATGAATGAATCAGATCAGCAGAGTGAGTTCGGCGACGAAATGTCGTCGGCACGCATCGGCGTTTTCGGTGGGACTTTCAATCCGCTCCACCTCGGGCATTTGGCTTGCGTGCGCACCGTGCGCTCGCGATTAAATCTCGATCGCATCCACGTCATCCCGGCGGCGCAAAATCCGCGTAAGCCCCGCACCGAGGGACCATCCGACCAAGAGCGACTGGAGATGTGTCGAATCGGGTTTGCCGGCGAAGGCGAGCATGTCGTCGTCGATGATCGAGAAATCCGTCGCGGCGGCTTATCCTACACGGCGACAACGCTCGAGTCCTTTGCGCATGAAGTAGCACCGGAGAATCTCTATCTGATCATTGGCATGGATCAGTTCGATGACTTTGACCGCTGGCATCGTATCGATCGAATTTTGGAGTTGGCAAATGTCGTGGTGGTGTCGCGGCCTGGGCATGTGTTGCCGGTGAGCCTCGTTGATTTTCCCGAAGGCCTGCGCGAACACCTCGACGATTTTGACCGAGGCTTTGGACAGTTCCGCTCGGGGCGCACGCTCGAATTTGTGCGCATGCCAGATGTCGATGTGTCGGCGAGCGACTTGCGCAAGCGCTTGCGCACGGGGCGCTCGGTCGAGAAGTACATGACCATTGAAGTCGAAGAGTACATCAAGGCCAAAGGCCTCTATGGTCCGATTGGTCCGCGAATTGGCGATGGCGACAGCTTCGCGCGCTTCTGCGCCGAAGCGCTCTTTGCGAAGAAGGGTCTGCAGGTTCGGGCTTATGATTTGCGCGAGCTCACTTCGCCCAGCGAGTACGCGTTGATTGCATCAGGAACCAGCACGCGGCACACAGTGGCCCTTGCTGAAGCGGTGCAGAAGGCGGTGAAGGACGAGTTCAACGTTTTCCCGCAGAGTGTGGAAGGCGTGAGCGAGGGCCGTTGGGTGCTGCTCGACTACGGCATTATGATTGTGCACATCTTCTATGACTTCGTTCGCCAAGAGTATCGTCTCGAAGAGTTGTGGCGCGAAGGTCGCGACCTCGGTGTCAAAGACAGTGTGTTGGAAGCGGCTAAGGGCACTCGCGCGTGAAGCTCGAGTTCGTGTTTGTCGGCGGCGATAAGACGCCATGGCTTGAAAGTTTTGTCGCGGAGTATGTGACTAAGCTATCTCGCCACTACACAACACAAGTGACGCGGCTCAAACCCAAGGGCCTGAGCCGCGATCAGGCGGATGCTAAACGCAAAATCGAAACCGAACAGATTCTCGCGGCACTGAAGCCCACCGACTGGGTGGTGGTGTTTGATGAGCGAGGCAGGGTGTTGAACTCGTTGCAGTTGGCCTCGCGCCTCGAGAATTGGTTGAATCGAGGAAGATCGCGTCTCGTGTTCGTAGTGGGTGGAGCTTTTGGTTTTGACGAGCGCCTTCGCTCACGAGCGGATGATGTCATCAGCCTATCGAGCTTTGTGCTCAATCATCACGTAGCCGAAGCTGTGGCGCTGGAGCAAATCTACCGAGCTGTCAGCATCAATAAGAACCTGCCCTATCATAATGAAGATTAACGAATCTCGGATGTTCAGGGGCACGAGCCCCCGTTATGGGCGACCCCGACCGTTCTGCGAACTTGCGTGGGCCTTCGCACATGGAAAGTTTCTTCGATCGTCTATCGGATCGTGTGTGGGATCAGGTGTTGGGCCTTTGCCCGTCATGTGGCGGTGCCTCGAGCGGCATCTGTGAGGCTTGCTGGGCGGGCTGGAAGCGCGACGGGCCGTGGCTCGTGCGTGCGCGCCCTTTTCCCCAACGCAGTTTGCTAAGATGGGAAGAGTCCAATGAAAAATCCGTTCAACGCCTGGTGCTCTCGATGAAAGAACGGCCACGTCGGAGTTCACTCCGGATCTGGGCGAACGAGTTGAGTTTGGCCCTGGCCGCCGAATGGGGTCGCGCCGAATTCCACATTGTGCATCCTCCTGGACGCTCCGGCCGGCGGGAACTGGATCACGCGGGAGCCTTGGCGGCCGAGGTGGCGCGATGTCTGGCCTTGCCCTTGGGGCCTGAGCTTCGCCGGCTACAGGCGCGCCGATCTTGGGGACAAAAACTCGCCAGTCGACGGTCGCGGCATGAGTTGGAGTTCGTGACTGAGGCCGCGGCGCGGGAGGCGCTTCGGGCGAGGGCGAAGCCGGTCGTGTTTGTTGACGATGTCTTGACCTCAGGGGCGACGGCGGAGGCTGCGTGGCGGGCCCTGGGCGAGCCACCCGGATTTCAAGCTTGGTCGATCTTCGGGCGCGATCGACTCGACAGCGGGGAGGGAAGCGGGTAACCCATGCCTATGAAAACTAAGTGGTTTCGAGCTGGAGTTGGGGCGATGTGCGGAAGGGCGATCGGGGCGGTTTTTATAGCCATTTTTATGGACAGCGGGGCAGCGGCCTCAACCAGCGCGCCTCGCAATCCCACCGATGCGGAGCTTAAGACCCTCTCTTCCCTGAGTGCCCGCTATGCGCAGGCCGGGCAAATCCAAGCTAAAGTTCTTCGACGTACGAAACTGGGTCTCCTCGGTCAAACGCGGGTGGCGGAGGGCCAACTCACCCTCTCCAAGGGCCGCATTCGTATGGAACTCAAGTCGTCGAAAGGCGAAACGCTCTTGCTCATCGTCGGCCCCAAAACCTATTGGTCGGTTACGGACCCGGGTAAGAAGGACGCCGCTCTCCAAGTGGTAACAGGGGCTTTGGCCTCGAAGGCCAAAGGGGGCAAAGGGGCCAAAGGTGGAGCGAGTCGTCCCGTGCTTCTTGAAATTTTTGGAGCTGAAGGTTTTCTCCGAAGCTTCGCGGTCACAGGGGTTTTGCTCGCTGAAACTCAGGGAGTCCGCTATTATCTGCAACCCAAAGCGGACTGGTTGGATGCGCGCCGAGCGATGATTCGCGTGGTCCCCGAAGGTGCGCAGTGGGCCTTGGCGGAGCTGCAGCTTTGGGATGCTCAGGATAATGAGACGACCTACGAGCTTTCGGATGTGAAGGTTCTGAAGGTCGAGCCCAAAGCGAGCGTGTTTCAGTACAACATCCCGAAGAACGCGGATGTGTTGAGCGTGGGCGAACGTTAACAGGCTGAGCGTGGGCGGCTGAATCAGAGAATCAGGGTCCTAGAGATCGTTTAAAGAGGAAGACATGCCTTCGTTTGATATTGTGTCCGAGGTCAATCTCCAAGAAGTGGACAACGCTGTGAACACCGCACGTAAAGAGGTGCAGCATCGTTACGACTTGAAGGATGGCAACTGCGAGATTCAGTGGGACAAAAAACTGATTGTGCTCAAGGCCAATGATGAAATGAAAATCAACGCCGTTCGCGACATTCTACAGTCGAAACTTCACAAGCGGGGCGTTGAGATCTCCAGCTTAAAGTTTGAAAAGGTCGAGCCCATCGGCGGCATGATGCTGAAGCAATCTGGCACGATCGTTCAGGGTATCGAAAAAGAAAAAGCCAAAGAGATCGTCAAATCGATCAAAGACTCCAAACTCAAAGTGCAAGCGCAGATTATGGACGAACTGATTCGCGTGACTTCGAAGAGCATCGACGAGCTTCAGGCGACGATGAATCACGTTCGCGGTCAGCGCTTTCAACTGCCTCTGCAGTTCACCAACATGAGGTCCTAATGTCCGACGTGACGCCGACGGCCGCGAAGCCGCTTAAAAAAGTTCACTTCGTCTCGCTGGGTTGCCCCAAGAATTTAGTCGATAGTGAAATCATGCTGGGTCACTTGCTGCGCGAAGGTTATCAGGTGACGGACTCTCCCGAAGAGGCTGAGACCATCGTCGTCAACACCTGCGGCTTCATCGAAGACGCCAAGAAGGAGTCCATCGACAAGATCTTGGAGATGTCCGAGATCAAGCGCCAAGCTGGAGTGAAGAACCTCGTCGTCGCAGGCTGTCTCACCCAGCGCTACAAAGATGATTTGGTCGAAGGACTGCCGGAAGCCGACTTGTTTGTGGGATCCGGTGAGTTTCAGAACATCGCGAAGATTTTGAAAGCCCGCGAAGCGGGCTCCACGGAGAAGCGCTTTTTCAATTTGCCGACTTATCTGCAAGAGGACGATGCGCCACGGGTGAACTCGCGGCCCGGCTATACGGCTTACCTCAAAATCTCCGAAGGTTGCCTGAAGCGCTGTGCGTTTTGCGCGATCCCCAAGATCCGCGGCAACCTGCAGTCGCGTCGCCTGAGCTCTGTGGTGTCTGAGGCCAAGCTCTTGGCCGCAGGCGGCGTTCGCGAGATCAATATCATCTCGCATGACTTCACCGACTACGGCTGGGATTTGCGTCGTGCCGACACCTCGGCAACGGAATCGCCCGAGGCTTTGCTCGAAGCCCTGGCGGATGTCGAGGGCTTGGATTGGGTGCGGATGCTGTATCTTTATCCAGACGGCATCACCGATCGCATGATTGAGCTCATTAAGACCAAGCCGCGGCTGGTGAAGTACTTCGATATGCCGCTGCAGCACATCTCCAATCGCGTCCTCAAGGTCATGAATCGTAAGATGACCCGAGAGGAGATTGAAGAGCGCTTGGCCAAGATCCGCGCTGAGATCCCGCAGGCCGTGATCCGCACGCAGTTCATTGTGGGTTTCCCCGGTGAGACCGAAGAGGACTTCCAGGAACTCTTGGACTTTGTCCGCACCCAACGCTTCGATCGCGTCGGCTGCTTTATTTACTCGCCCGAGGAGGGCACAGCCGGCGGCAAGATGCAGCAGACCGTCGACGAAGAGACCAAGCAGCGTCGGCACGATGAGCTGATGGCTCTGCAGGCCGATATTTCACGCGACAAGCATGCCGCTTTCATTGGCCGCGAAGTCGACGTGTTGGTGGAGGGCTTGAGTGAAGAGACAGATCTGCTTCTGCAGGGTCGAATGTCTCAACAAGCTCCGGACATTGATGGTGTGGTGCTGATTAATGATGGCGAAGCGAAGGTCGGCGAGATCGTTCGCGTGCGCATCAGCGAGAGCCATGACTATGACTTGGTGGGTGAGATTATCCAGATTCATTGACCGAAGCGGGTCATTTGGAGTTCAATCGCGCCGTCGCTCACTCCGGAGATCACCCCATCATGCTCACCAACCGCACCGTCGCCTGGCTGCTCTATTCCGTTTTACTGTTCTTCGCGCTGAATATTGCGTTCGCGCAGTTGCGCTGACGTCACCCAACACGCGCGTGTGCGATTTCTAGCGCTGCGGGGTATGGAGACCGGTAGGAAGTTGCCGAATCTGGCTACTGCTTAAAGAAATAAATCTCGCCGTAGTTTCGGCCCACCTCTTCAGTGTCCATGCCGTAGCCAACGAGGTAGCGATCTTCGATCGTTTGACCGACGTAATCGGGTTGAAGCGGCAGCTCGCGCCGCGCGGGCTTATCGAGCAGCGTGAGAATGCGAAGACTCGCCGGAGACGAAGCCAGCAATCGCGTTTTCAAGAAAGACAAAGTTCGGCCGGTGTCGATGATCTCCTCGACGATCACCACGTGCTTGCCCGCGATGTTCATCGAGATATCTTTGAGAATGCGGATGGTGCCGCCGCGCTCGATGGCGCTGACTTGCACGAAGTCGACCTGTACCGGCATATCGAGTTGGCGCATGAGATCCGCCATGAATATGCACGAGCCCTTCAGCGGACAAATTAAGATCAAATCTTTGCCCCGATAATCTTGCATGAGCTGCTGCGCGAGCTTCGCTGTCAGGGCTGCAATCTCCGGAGCTGTCAGAAAGGGGGTCATGGCGTCACGCATTTGCCCGCGGCTTGATCCGGCGGCGGAGCCGCTGGCGGTGCTGCCCGGTGAACTTCCGCGCGAAGCGGTCGCTGTCGACTTCGAGGACTTGGGCTTTGACGTGGATTTGGCCATGCGGCGGGCTCCTGAACTTACAGTTCGCTGAGGCTTTCTTCGGCTTCACGGGCGCGTCGGATGCAATCGCGAGCTCCGGGGTGATCGGGATCGCGTAGGAGAATAGTCTCCCATTGGTCGATGGCGTCGGCGACTCTTTTTGCCTTGAAGAGCATCAATCCGAACTTCAATCGAGCCTCGTGGTGTTGCGGATTCTCCTGGACGATCTGCCGGATTTCCCGAAAGGCCGTTCCAATCTCGCCTTTGCGATCCAAAGCTTCGACACGCTTCAGACGAAAGTCGACGCGCTTGGGGAAAATTTCGAGCGCGAGCTTGAGCTGCTCGATGGCGTCGTCCCACTTCTTGTGGGTCAGATAAAGATCCGCCAGCTCCTCGTGTTTCGCGGCGAGACGCTCTTTGAGTACATGATCTTCGTCGAAATTCTTTTTGGCGAGCGCGGCCTCGGCATCGAGGAAGACTTGTCGTCCTTCTTCATAGCGGCCGATGTCGTTGAGAAGGATGGACAGTCCAAGGCTTGCGTCGGTGTAGGTCGGATCGATCTCGAGAGCGCGGCGGAAAGTCTTAATCGCACGCGAAAACTTACCCCGATCATAGGAAATCACCGCCAACATATGCCACATTTCGGCGTGTTCGACTTTGGGTGTGTCGTCCTGGGGCAGAGCCAAGAGCTGTTGCAGAATACTCTCGCAACGATCCATGCGGCCTTCGCGGAAGTAGGTGCGAGCTGTTTCGAGCAAATCGAGTCGTGTTCTTTCGTCCATGGGCCTTCCTGTGATCAAGGCTCGGAGCCGAATTCCGCACGGGCTCGGCCGGCTTCATCGCTGCTCGGGTGTTGGGCGTAGAGGGCGCGCAAGAATCGCTGCTTCTTTTCCATCTCACCCGCATAATGGGCGCTCTGCGCGGCGCCGAGTAACGCGAGAGCGCCTTGCTCGTAGCGGGGATAGTTTCTTAGCAGGCCTTCATAGCGACCCAGTGCCGAGTCGTACTGCTTTTTCTTGAAATAGAACTGGGCGATGTAGAGCTCTTTATCGCCGAGCATCTTGATCGCAGCGAGTTTCTTCTCTTGAGACTCTTTAACGAATTCAGACTTAGGAAAAGACGCTGTCAGTTCGTCAAAATACAAAATGGCTTTGTCGGCGAGGCTCAAATCACGATCAATCGTCGGCGGCAATTGATTGAAGTAAGAGAGTCCCAAGCGGTAGGTCACATAATCGATGCGCGGATGCTTGGGGTGAAGTTCTTTGAAGGTTTGGTAGGCGTATTGGGCCTCGATGTAAGATTCCCGTTTGAATTGCACGTCGGCCACTCGAAGTTCGGCTTCGGTGGCAAAGCGTGAATAGGGGTGTTTGTTTTTGACCTCGGAGAACTTCATCACCGCGTCTTCGTAGCGCTCGTCCTTTTCATACTCTTCCGCGAGTTTGAAGAGGCCTTCAGGTGTATTGGTGTCGAACTTTTCGTTGCTGGAGCAGGCGCTGAGGATCAGCAGGAAAAAACTGACAAAGAAAAACAGGGCTTGAGAGGGGCGTAGGTGTGCGAGGGAGTGGGTGCTTGATGTCGGCGCCATCGTGCTCAAGCTCTTGAGTTCGCGCGAGATTTTCATAACTGGCAGTCTTGGATGCAGCTCGAGGAAAGTCAATCCCGCCGCGCCGCGCGCGCCGCCTAAGGCGTGGATGAATCCAATAGCTTTTGGGCGGGATCACCGGCCAGGAAAACGGCGCGGGAAGGAAGCCAGCCGCCGCGGCCGCCTGGAAGTGCTACGCGTCGCCAGTCGCCTTTGGACTCGAGCACTTGCACACGCGTGGCGGGGCTGAGCTTCAGAAGCTCCGGCGCGGTTGACTCGGGGGCAGCACGCAGTTCCGCTTCCGCGATCAGCACGGCGCGTGTGACTTGACGATCCGCCCAGGCGCCGAGACTGAGCGCCCCCATAGCGAGACCGAGGCTGAAAATCAGGCCGCCCGCCCATGGCCAAGGTGGCGCGGGACTTTCGCTTTCTCGAGCCTGACGCCGACGCGCCAAGTAGGTCATGCCAAGGCTCGTGCCAAGACTGAGCAGCAAGATCGCCACAAAAGCCGCACCACGGAGGGGAAGGCTCACAAAAATCTGATCGTGAAGTGTTTCGCCAAGATCAAAGGTGCTCTGTTGAGCTCGACTGCGCTGGGCGATTTGCTCGCGAGCCCAGGTCCAGGCTTGAAGGATTTGCGGATGCTGCGGGTGCCAACTCAGGCCTGCTTGCCAAATCGCATAGGACTTCGCCAGTTGCAGAAGCCCCGCTTCCTTTTGAAGCGGATCAAAACTCAGGCCGAGGTTAAGCAGAGCGTCGGGATGTTGGGGCGTTTCATTGAGGACACTGACAAAGGCTTGCTGAGCTTCGGTCAGCCGGCGTTGGCGCAACGCCTCGGCACCGGCTGAGAAGATCTCCGGGGTGGAAAGCAGCGCGACGGAAGTTGAGGTCGGGCCTGCGTCTTGACTGGTCGGTTGAGCCGGCGCCGGGGATCGTTGAGGGTTTTCGGCAGAGGCTTGCGAAAGACCGGTGTCGACAAAAAGGCACAGGGCCACGCTCAAGCTGAGCGCCGTCGCCACGAACTGTGGTCGAAGGCGAAGTTTCCAGCGAGGTATCGAGTTTGCGCGCATGGGTTCAGCATAATGAAGAAATCCATCAAGGCCAATGTCTTCCGAGGTCTGGGCTAAGGCCGAATGCAAACAGAAGATCGGTCTCTTCTAAACTCCTCAGCAGCTTCAATGGCCCCGCAATTCGGGTTTTGCAGTTTGGGAAAACAAGACTGGCCTTCAGTTGAAGCGGTGAACGAAGGGGAGTAAGCTGTGGGGATTAGCTAGCTAGGCGGAGGCCACGTGAAATCAGATCTGGTTCGCGATCTCGCGGGACATCGAATTCTCTCTTCAACAAAAATCCAGAAGCTCGTCGAAGAATTGGTCGTGGCGGTTGCTGATGAAGAGCGCGCCTTGGGCCAGGTTCGCGAGCCGCTCGCCAGTGCGCTCGATCATGGCAAGCAAGTGTTCGACGAGGCCGGTCGCTATCGCGGTCGACCTTTGAACTATCAGTTCATCGGCACGGGCGCGGGCTTTGGTCCCTACGTGGAAGTTGAAGACGGCTCGGTGAAGATGGACCTCATTAACGGCATCGGCGTCCACATTTTTGGTCATGGTCATCCGCGAATGCGAGCGGCCGCCATCCGTGGCGCGCTCTCTGATGTGGTGATGCAAGGAAATCTCGAGCCGAACCACGAGTACGTGAAGCTGTCGAAAAAGTTGGTGGAGTTGGCGGCTCGACACAGTCGTTTGAAGTATTGCTGGTTTTCGACTTGCGGCACGATGGCGAATGAGAACGCTTTGAAGATGGCTCGGCAAAAGCATTCACCGGCCAAACACGTCGTCGCGATGAAGAACGCCTTCGCGGGCCGTAGCACGATGATGGCTGAGGTCACTGATAATCCGGCCTACAAAGAAGGCCTCCCCAGCTACGGGGAAGTGCATCGGATCTCGTGGTACGACGCTCGCGATCCGCGCTCGACGGAAAATTCCTTGTGCGAGTTGAAAGAGTTGGCCGCGAAGTTCCCGCAGGGCATCGCGACTTTCGTGTTCGAGCCCATGCTGGGCGAGGGAGGATACCGAGTCGCTCCGCGCGAATTCTTTTTGCCGCTCCTGCATTTCTGCCGCGAACAAAAGATCGCAGTATGGGCGGATGAAGTGCAGACCTTTATGCGCACCGGCGAACTTTTTGCCTTCGAAACATTGGGTTTGGGTGAGTACATCGATCTTTGCACCGTCGCCAAGACTTTGCAGACGGGCGCGACCCTCTACACGGAAGAGTACAATCCCAAGCCCGGTTTGGTGGCGGGAACTTTCTCGGGCTCAAGCACCTCCTTGGCGGCTGGCCTCGAGGCCCTCGATTTGGTCACCGAGGGTGGATACCTCGGTGCGGATGGGCGAATCACCCAGATCCACAAGGGCTTCGTGGGTATGTTGAATCGTCTCAACGAGACGACTTGTAAAGGCCAATTGCAAGAGGCCGGTGGCCTCGGTCTCATGATCGCGGTCACGCCTCTGGATGGCAGCAAAGACAAAGTGAACAAGCTTCTCCAGGTTCTCTACAAGAACGGCTTGATCGCCTTCTCGTGTGGACGCGATCCGTATCGGCTGCGTTTCTTGATCCCCGCGGTGATGTCGGATCAAGACATCGCCGTCGCAGGAAGCATCATCGAAAAATCAGTACATGAGATGATGAACGCCAATTCTTAAACCTGGTAGGCAAATGGATTTTCTCGAGGCCAGCCGAAGATTTATCGGCATCGATTCTTCGCCGGCAGCCGGGACAGTGGAGATTGCCGCGGAGGCGGCGCAATTGTCGCGAAGCCTAGGTTTGCGGTCTGAGCTTCACGAGGATCGATGGGCCGGAGTGGATCAGGCCAATGTTTTGGTGCGTCCGTCCGTGGAGGCGAGCACCAACGAAGAGCTCTTGCTGCTTACGCATCTCGATACACCCGATCCCGGGGCCTATGGCTTGTGGCGAAAGACGGGCGCGAATCCTTTCAATGCCAGTATTTATCCGAGCTCCGACGGCGATGAGATTCATGGTCTCGGTACGGCCGATGTGAAGCTCGATTTCTTGTGTAAACTACGCGCCTTGGATCGCGTGATTCGCGAAGGTGGGCGCTGGCGCCGAAGACCTGTTTTGGTCGGTTCTTATGGCGAAGAAATGGGGATGCCCGGTGCGGTGAAACTGGTGCGGAAAAAGTTGGTGAACGCTCGACAGGCCGTGGTCGGCGAGCCGACGCAAATGCAATTGGTGGTGGCGGGCAAGGGTTTCGCTTCGGTGGAAATCGAATTGCCCTTCAGTGAAGACGAGCTGCGCTTTCGAGCTGAGCATGATTTGCATGAGAGCTCGTCCACGCAGAGCCGTATGTTTGGTGGACGTGCCGCTCACTCGTCGGCGCCTGGGACTGGAGAAAGTGCGATCGAAAAGATGTTCGCCGCTCTCGAAATGCTCCCAGAAGGCGTCGCCATCATGAACATCGAGGGCGGTGTGAACTTTAACACGGTGCCCGCGCATGCGGTGCTTGAAATTGACGTCGCCGGAGGCTTGCGGGACTCGATGACCTCGAAGTTGGTCGATGTTCGCCGTGCGATTCGGAGGGTGGAGTCTCGCTTTGCGCAGTTTCCCGATTCGCAGTTCAGTCCGGCTGAGCCGACGATGAACATCGGCCTCATTCGCACCCTCGAGGATCACGTCAAAGTTCAGGGTTGCGTGCGGCTGCCGCCAACGGTATCGGAAGCTGAGTACGAGTCGTGGATGAAGCTCTTGCGTGAGGCCTGCGCTCAGCGCGGAGGGGTCTTTCGGATCGGCGATTACAAGCGCCCCTTTCGCACCTCGACAGATTCGGAAATCGTGAAGCTTGCGGGAACGATTTTGAACGAGATGGGATATGACGCCACGCCTAAGGCCCAGGCCGTCGCCAATGAGGCGAATGTTCTATCAAGATTCGGGATGGATTGCATTGCATGGGGGGCAGGGCAGGGCGTCGGCAATTCCCACACTCCGAACGAGTATGTGAAACTGCACTCTCTTGAGGCGGCGTCCGAGTTTTACGCCCAAGTGATTCGTCGATCTTGCCTTGAGTAATTCCATTTTCGGCAAGCTGTACTTTGACGAAAAAATTCGACGACAGCTTCCACAGCAGGCTCCACGGCAGGCGCCACGGAAGTTTCGACGAATGATTCGATGAAGGTTTCGACGTGGGTTGCGACGTGGGTTGCGACGAATGAAGCGAGGACGAAATGAGCTTCAAGGCTTGGGCGCCCATAAAGCTCGAAGGAGCGCATATGAATAAGATCAGTCGTCAATTGTCCGGAGCTGAGCTGAGTGCGGTCGGTTCAAAGTTCGTGGTACGCAACGCGCAGCTGTCCGACCTCAAAGATCTGCATGACCTCGCCAGCCAATTTTCTTTGCTCAATTTGCCGGCCGACAAAAAGGTCCTCACGGAAAAAATTGAGCGCAGCGTGGCCTCCTTCGCCGGCGAACTCGTCAAGAAAGAAGCCGAGTACTTGTTTGTATTGGAGGACTTGGAGACCGAGTCGGTGGTGGGGAGTTCGCTCATCCTGGCCAAGCACGGCACAGACGATGTTCCGCACTATTACTTCAAGATCGTAAAGCGCAATCGCTTCAGCGATGACCTTGGCATCGGCTTCATTCACCAAGTCTTGCAGCTCAAAGAAGATGTTGATGGGCCGACCGAGATCGGTGGCCTGTTGATCGATCGTTCCTATCGGCGTCGACCCGAGAAGCTCGGCAAGCAGATTTCGCTGTCGCGATTTGTGTATATGGGCATGTTCCCGCAGGAGTTCGAGTCACGCGTGTTGTGTGAGTTGACGCCACCCTTGGGTGAAGGTGGGCGCAGTGAGTTCTGGGAGGCCCTGGGGCGTCGATTCACGGGCCTGCCTTATCAAGAGGCCGATTTGATTTCGCAGCGAAACAAAGAGTTCATTTCGAGCTTGTTTCCCGAAGAGGACATCTATTTGGCGCTTTTGGATTCACGTGCTCGCCTCGTGTTGGGTCGAGTGGGCCAAGAGACGCGGCCCGCTCAGCATCTGCTCGAATCGATCGGCTTTAGTTACCTCCAGGAAGTGGATCCCTTTGACGGTGGACCTCATTATGGCTGCGCACTCAATGAAATTTCCATCGTGAAATCCGGTCGCTGGGTGAATGTGGCCGCACCGAGCGAGCGACCTTTGTTCGATCGGCAGGCGCTGATTGGCATCAAGCGCGGCGGTGAGTACCGCGCGACTTTGAGCGCCATTCATCGCGGCGAGACGGAGATCGAGCTGCCTCAGGGCACGCGACGTGCGCTGCAGCTGGAGACGGGCGAGAAGATTTTTAGTTCAGAAGTTTGAGGGGGCCAAATGTTGTCGCGAATCGAACATGCCGGGGACTATATTGACGGTCGTTGGATCAAGCCTGATCGAGTGGATGGCGAATTCGCTGACATTTCTCCCGCCGATCTCAAAGATCAAATCATGAATGTGGAGTACTGCTACGATCACATTCAGCGCGCGACAGCGGCGGCTCGTAAAGCCTTCGTCAGTTGGTCGCGCTTGAGCATGGATGAGCGCGTGACCTATCTGCGAAAACTGAAGGATGTTTATGTCGCTCATGCGGATGCAATGGCGGAACTGATCGCGCGCGACACCGGCAAGCCGCTTTGGGATTCGACGACCGAAGCCAAAGCGCTCGCGAGCAAAATCGACATCACCGTCGAGCATTCGGCCCGTCTGATCCGCGAAGAGAGATTCGCCAATGCTCTGCCTGGAGTCGAAGGTGTGATTCGCCATCGGCCTCGGGGTGTGATGGCCGTGCTCGGGCCATTCAACTTTCCCGCGCATCTACCAAACGGTCACATCATCCCGGCGCTGATGACGGGAAATACGGTGGTCTTCAAGCCGTCGGAAGTAACTCCGGCTGTTGGCCAGTTCCTGGCGCAACTGATTGATAAGGCGGGGCTGCCGCCCGGAGTGTTCAACTTAGTGCAAGGTGAAGGGGAAACTGGTCGGCGTTTGGTGGCGGATGAATTGGTGGATGGAATTCTGTTCACCGGATCTTATGAAACCGGGCTCAAGATTAAACAAAAAACACTCGAGCAGTATTGGAAAATTCTGGCGCTCGAGATGGGCGGCAAGAACGCCACGATCGTTTGGAACGATGCCGACTTGAATAAGGCCGTACACGATACGGTGATCGGCGCCTTCATGTCCACGGGACAGCGATGCTCGGGAACAAGTCGGGTGATCCTGCATGACGAGATTGCGGATCAGTTTATCGAGCGCTTCTATGAGACGGCAAAAAAGCTCAGTATCGGCTATTGGAAGGACAATCCCTTCATGGGCCCATTGATTAACGCAGGTGCCGTTGAAAAATATCTTCGCTTTCAAGAGATTGCATCTCGCGAAGGCGCGGAGCGATTGATGCGCGGTAAAGCGCTCGATCTGGATCGTACGGGCTACTACGTGACGCCCTCGATTTGCTTGGTGCCAGAGTTTCGCGAGGATTCTGTCTATCAGAAGACCGAAATTTTTGGACCCAATGTTTCAATTTACCGAACGCGGGATTTGGAGCATGCGCTTAAGATCAATCGTAGCACCGGCT